>SHZE01000022.1 GCA_009692435.1 Deltaproteobacteria bacterium
GGCAGGGTGTGAATCACGCTGTTGATCGCGCTCGCCGCCAGGTATACTGCTGAGGTGGCCAGGAGACGCGGTGTCTTGTTAGGCTTAAGCATCCAACAAGTATGGCAGAACCTGGCTGCTTTTTGCTACGCCAATTGGTAAAACTCGAGGTATGGGTCCGTTACTAAAAATTCTCATCAGTGGCGCGACTGGTCTGGTTGGGGCCGCGCTCAGTGCGTTTTTGACGACCGGCGGACATAGCGTCACACGCTTAGTGCGCGGACAGCCGCATCCGGGGGCGCGGGACATCGCGTGGGATCCGCGGCACGGCGTCCAGGACCTCGCGAGTCTCGAAGGCGTCGATGCCGTCATCCACTTGGCCGGCGAGAACATTGCTGGACGCTGGACGGCGGAGAAGCGCGCCCGGATTCGTGACAGCCGGGAGACCGGGACAAAACTCTCTGTGATGCGCTGGCGGAACTTTCCACCCCTCCCAAAGTCTTGGTCAGTGCGTCCGCGATTGGGTACTACGGGAATCGTGGCAACGAGGTGCTGACGGAAGAGAGTCCAGCCGGGCTAGGGTTCCTGGCCGAGGTGTGCCAAGCGTGGGAGGCCGCGACCTCAGCGGTGCCGCCACCTATTCGTGTAGTCCACGCGCGCATTGGCGTCGTGCTGAGTCCCACGGGCGGCGCTCTCAAGCAGATGCGGCTCCCCTTCCGGCTCGGGTTAGGAGGCGTTGTGGGCTCAGGGGAGCAGTACATAAGCTGGGTGGCGCTCGACGACGTGCTGGGTGCTATTCACCATGCTGTGATCACGGAGAACCTACGCGGCCCCATGAATGTCACCGCGCCGCATCCAGTCACGAATCGAGAATTGACCACCCCCCTCGGGAGTATCCTAAGACGCCCCACGGTACTCCCATTACCTGCCCGCGTATTGCGGCTGGTACTCGGTGAGATGGCCGATGCGTTACTGCTGTCCAGTGCGCGTGTCGAACCACAGGGGCTCCAGCAATCGCACTACTCGTTTCGCCAGCCCGAGCTTGACGGAGCATTGCGGCATATCCTCGGGACATTCTAAGAGAGCGGCACGGTCGTGAGGACAAGAGATGGCTGCTCCTGACGTGGGGATTGTTGGCGCTGGACTGGCGGGCCTCTGCCGTGCGTGACAACTGTCCGAGCATGGGCTCCCCCAATACTGTTCGGTACTGAGTATGCGCACGCAGTGCCTGGTGCGACTGCCCCTTCCCCCTTTCAGAGGTAGGTTTTTCACCACAAGAAGAGCGGCAACGTCATTCCCACGCAGGCGGGCATCCAGGGACCATCAGCACTGACTTGGGGTGAAGTCGCCTGCGTGGGAATGACGTTGCCGCGGTCTATCCGTCACATGTGCATGAACCAGACAAAATGATCGTGACTGCGTACTAAGAGTGGGTGGGTCCCATCTCACGCGAGCAGCACGCCAGACAAAAGCACGATTCTAGGGTTGACACTACAGCAGAGGTCTGAGTAATCTTGCCGCGGGGGTGCAATAGACTATGATCACGTTGCAGCAGGTCTCACGTGTCTATCGCCGTGGCGCTGACGAAGTGCACGCGTTGGAACAGATCAACCTCGCAATTCCAGATGGTACCTTTGTCGCCTTGATGGGACCTTCCGGCTCCGGCAAATCAACCCTACTGAGCCTGATTGCCGGGCTCGACCAGCCTTCTTCTGGAAACGTGGCGATCAATGGGCAAATGTTGAGTGGGCTGAGCGAGGATCAACTCGCCGCTTGGCGTGCGGCCCATGTCGGCTTTGTGTTTCAGTTCTACAACTTGATTCCTGTCCTCAGTGCCGCTGAGAACGTCGAAGTGCCGCTCTTACTCACACGTCTCTCCAAAGCCGCACGCCGACAACACGTTGAAACCGCCCTTCAGATTGTGGGATTGGCGGACCGCCAGCACCATCGTCCCAACCAACTCTCTGGCGGTGAACAACAACGGGTGGCAATCGCCCGGGCCGTGGTTGTCGATCCCGACTTATTGGTCGCTGACGAGCCGACGGGAGATCTCGATGCGAAGAATGCCGACGACATTCTCGATTTACTGCGTCGATTGAAAAATGAGTTTCACAAAACGATTGTGATGGTCACGCATGACCCACGAGCCGAACGCTACGTGGACCAGACTTTTCATTTGGACAAAGGCGTGTTGGTAAAGAAGGAAGAGTGAAGAGTGTGCACGTTGTTTTTCCTTCTGCCTTCTGCTTTCTGCCTTCGTTGATATTATGAGCACCTGGACACTTATTCGACGCAACCTGGGACGGAATCGGGCCCGGACAGTGTTGACGACGCTGGCCGTCGCCTTTTCGATTTTCCTCGTCTGCGCGGTCATCACCTTACCGTCGGTGCGCACGTCTATTCTTGAACGGACGATGAACGCGAGGAGGCTGGTCGTTCACCATAAGTTTGGACTTGGCTATGACAACCTCCCCGTGGCTTACGCGCAACGAGTGCGCAACCTGCCGCACGTCACTGCCGTCACGCACCTCACGTGGTTTGGGGGGATATACAGCGAGGCGAAAGATTTCTTCCCGAACTATGCTGTGGATAGTGAAACGATTGAGGAGGGGCTCAGTGAATATCAATTCGACCCGGTCGTGCTCGATCAATTCAAGAAAATCCGTAACTCCGCCCTCGTCGGGGTGCGCACGATGGAGAAATTCGGTTGGAAAATTGGGGATGAGGTCACGCTACGCAACAGTGTCTGGTTCAACCTCAGTCTGATGTTCAAAATCATCGGTGAGGTGCCAAACGTCAACCCGATGTCCGCGACCCTCTTCCTCTTCCCCCGGCAGTATTTTGAGGAAGCGTTACGCCCGTATGAGCAATTCAATGCTGGTGGTTGGATCAGCATGTTGATGGTCATGGTGGACAAACCAGAGAACCTCAAAACCGTTATCACCACCATTGACGAGCAGTTTCGCAACTCCTCTCATCCCACGCTCACTGCTACGCAGTACGAGTTCACAGCGAATTATCTGAGTTCGTTTGATGGCATCATCCAGGTGGTTATGCTGGTGGGATTTCTGGTGGTCGCGTCCATCGTGTTGATCGCCGCGAACACTGCGGCCATGAGCGTCCGCGAGCGAATCGGCGAGGTCGCGGTGCTCAAGACCATTGGCTTTCGCCGTCGCACGATCTTTTCGTTACTCTTGAGCGAAGCTTTGCTGATTGCCGTGCTGGGGGGGCTCCTGGGGGTGATACCGGCATATGTCGTTCTGAACGCGGGGAAAAGTTCTTGGTCCCCGTTCCTTGGTCCGCTGACCCTCTTTCTCATGCCGGTATCGGTGATGATTCAAGGGATATTTATCGCACTCTTTGTTGGCATATTGGCGGGAGTGATCCCGTCTCGTGGAGCAGCGCGACTCAATGTGGCGACGGCGCTACGGCAAATAGCCTGAGGACAATGAAGAGTGAAGAATACCGAGACAACTAAGACGTCCCGTATCTCCTCTTATTCGCCCCTTTTCAATTTTTCATTCTTCATTGTCCATTTTTAATTATTCGAAGCCATGCCTATTCCTCTCAAATACAATTTACGCAACCTGATGGTGCGTAAAATGACGACGCTGGCGACCGCTGGGGGGATCGCACTGGTTGTGCTGGTGACGATCCTGCTGTTGTCCCTCGTCACCGGCCTGCGACAGATGCTGGTCTCAGCCGGCAGTCCCAATACGTTGATCGCGATGCGCAAAGGAGCAACCAGCGATGTGATGAGCTTCGTCACGCGTGACGCCGTGCAAGCGTTGCGTTACCTACCGGGCGTCGCACAGACAGCGGAAGGAGAACCTCTGGTGTCCCCAGAGTTCATCAAGCAACCACTGCTACCGACTAAAGACGGGGGGAAAGAAATGGTGCTGGTCCGTGGCATCACCCCTGTGGGTTTTCTGGTGCACGACCGTGTCCGTTTCGTGGCGGGGCGTGCACCACGTCCCGCGGTTCGGGAAGCCGTGGTCGGCATTGCTGCCTCACGACGGTATCAGGGGTTGGGATTGGGCGAGACTCTGAGTTTTGATGAGCGCTCGTGGACTATCGTTGGGATTTTTAGTGCTGACGGCGCGGCCTTTGAATCGGAAGTGTGGCTTGACGTCGGTGATTTATTCAAGGATGGAACCGCCGCTGGCTGTTCGGGAGTACGGTTTGTCATTCCTCCTGGAACTGATCGTGAAGCCCTTATTCGCCGGATCGCCGAGGACCCGCGCATTTCGCTCGCGGCCCGATCGGAAATTGACTATTACGAAGAACAAGCGGAAGGGGCAAAGGCGCTCTATCTTCTGACGATGCTCCTCGCCATCATCATGGGAACCGGGGCGGTATTCGGCGCGATGAATACGATGTTTGCCGCTGTCACCCATAGAACCGCGGAGATTGGCACCTTACGAGCGCTCGGCTTTAGTCGCCGGTCGATCTTGACCTCATTCGTCGCGGAGTCCGTCTGTTTGTCACTCCTTGGTTATGTGCTGGGAGTCGTCCTGGGGATCGCCGCGGTTGCCCTCGTCAACCAATTGATGCACGGGGTCGCGTTTCAGTTAGCTTCGTTCTCCACCGCGGTTGTGACGCTTCGCGTATCACCGGAGATTCTGTTGCTCGCGCTAGGACTTGCTTTTCTGATGGGGATTGTCGGTGGTTTCTTTCCGGCTCGCCATGCGGCTCGATTACGCGTGACTGAGGCGTTACGGCGGGCGTAAGCCACAACTCACCACCAGAGATATTCACTGTCTTCCGACAGACACGTGAAGCGAACGGCTGACCGCTGACAACTGATGACCGACAGCCGAGAGTTCATATTATGGCACTCGAAGCACAACGCCCACCTGAAGCAAATTTACACAGTCTGCGTATCGACCCAACGGTACGACAGCCGCACGGTCGCCATTGGCTGTGGTCGGTGTTGCTGATCCTGATACTTGCGGCGGTCATTGGTGGGGGGAGTCTCTGGTTGTATCCGAGGACAATCGGACGACCCACGGAAGTCAAGGTTGCCTACGCGCAAATCGTGGGGACTGGAGCGGCTGCGACCGGCCCGGTGCTCTCGGGTGCTGGGTATGTGGTCACTGGTGACCGCTATGTTTCCATCGGCGTGCGGGTTCCCGGTCGTATTGATGCCTACGAGGTACAGGAAGGGGATTTTGTCCGGAAGGGAGCGGTGTTGGTGCGACTCGATAACCGTGACTATCGCGCCAGTCTCCGCAGGGCCCAAGCCAACCTTGAACTGGCGCAAGCAAACGTGGCGTTGAAGCAGAAGCAGGCGCAACGCATGCAAACGCTCCACACCCGCGACCTAATTGCCACGCAAGAACTCGACGTGGCGGACAATGAACTTGCCGTCGCACGGGCGCAGATCCACCAAGCCGAAGCACAGATGGAATCGGCCCGTGTTGACCTTGATTACACCACGCTCACCGCACCCACGGACGGGATCGTGCTCGCCAAACTCAAGGAAGTCGGGGAGATTGCTGTTCCTGGTGGTTTTTCCGGGGCGGGTGATTTGATTCGTATCGCCAACCTGAAAGATTTACGTGCCGAGGTTGACATCAATGAAGTCGATTTTCGCCGGGTGCGATTGCAGCAACACTCTGAAGTGGTGCCGGATGCGTATCCCGACCGCAAGTATCCCGCACAGGTCGTGAAGGTCTATCCGCAAGCGAACCGCCAGAAGGGGACCATCAAAGTCGAGGTCAAACTCGCCAATGTCGATGAATATCTGCGACCAGATATGTCGGTCCGCATCAACTTCTTGGCGGAGCCGGTCAAGGAAAACGGTGCCACACCACGGATCACTGTGCCGAAATCGACGGTGCGCGGAACCGGAGACACCACGTTTGTCTGGCTTGTGCGCAATGAGCGCGCCGCCAAGGTTCCGGTCCGCATTGGCGAGGACTTTGGTGAGACCGTCCGAGTACTCAACGGTTTGGAGGGCGGCGAGGCTGTGATTGTGGAGGGGTCGGACACTGTCGCTGAGGGTCTGCGCGTGCGGACGAAAACCCTGGAATAGGTCCCTAGCACGGCAGGTTCCACTGGCATGAGGAGAGGAGACCACAAGACGCGAACAGTGCCAATTACACCGGACCAAGGAGTGGATCGTTCAGATTCCAACACACGAAGTCCCCCGTCGCGACCGGTCGTGGTTCGGCACCATCCTCAAGTGACAACACGTACACGTGAGCCGCTGCTGCTGATCCCGCGGGGTTGAGCAAGTACCCAGAAAAAGCGAGCGTCTTCCCGTCAGGTGCAAGCGGAGGATGGGACAACGTGTACTGATCAAAAAACGACAGCACAAACATCTGTTCCCGACTTGGCAAAAACCGGGCGAGTTCAGTCGTCTCTCCAGAACTGCGTAGGAAACGATGCCACCGTAGATAACTGCGCCCGCTATCGAGACTCACGTACCAGAGCGCTTCATTTTGTGGCGACCAAAAAAACCCAACGACCGGAGCCTCAAGCAGCGTTTCCATCTTCCCACTGGCAAGGTCCACCGTGCGAACCGGGGCGAACAGCGAGGCCCCTGGGCGAGCCGCATGGGCAAAGGCAAGGATTTTTCCGTCAGGTGACCAGACCGCCGCGGTACCTCCCTCTCCTGTTGTGACCATGCCTTTTTCGCCAGTGGCGACATCAAGAAGCATGAGCGTGTCTTGGCCATGCGTGTCCTGCTCAACGTAGGCCAGCAAATCCTCGTGTGGCGCCCATGCCGGGACGCGGAACTCGCCGGGACGATCCGTAACCACAGTCACCGTTTGCCCAGATTTGGCATCCACAATCACCACTCGTGCAGCGGCTGAAGCGCGACGACTCCCACCCACATGCACCGCGAGGCGATCCCCATGTGGAGACCAGGACCAGAAGAGGGGCGCGCCACTGATGAGCGGGATCGTTTTCCCGAGTCCATCAAACCGAATAATTTCCAGCGATAATGCGTGTTCGCCGCGCTGCACAAGCGCGGCGAACGCATCGCCGCGTGGGGACCAGTTGCCATAGATCGGCATTTTTCCCGCTAATCCCGTCAGTTCCCATGACTCGATCCCATCCGCCGCGACGGAGAAGACACTCGTTTCCACCGTGTCCTTGCCCGTGCCACGGACCCCGAAACAGACGATACGACTCCCATCCGGAGCCCACGTCGGCCAGATATGCGTCAGGCGTCCCCCCGCCACTGCTTGCTCCGAGAGCACGCGGTGCTGTTCTTCCCAACTCCACGTGAGTTGCTGCTTGCGACTTTGCGCTGGGGTCCAGGTAAAGATGTTGCCCGCTTCACCAGTGTACGCCATGGTCGGCAGGCGGGGGTTGAGCTGTGTCATAGTGTTCCTTGCGAGTTGGTTACCGTTTGGCTCCTTCGAGCACGATGAGTGGCAGTTTGCGTCCGCGCTCACGTCGCAGGAGCACATACATCGCTCCTGGTCCCCCATCGTGCGGGCGCGCGGTGGCGAAGGCGAGCACCATCCGGCCAATCTTGGCCCGTGTCAGCCACTGTCTCAAGCGATCTTTCAGCACGGGAATCTGTCCAGGAGAATTCCGTCCACGTCCATGCACAATTAACACACAACGGAGTCCCATGCGTACGGCACCAAGAATAAAATTTTCGACTTCGAGATGCGCCACGTCCGAGGTCATCCCATGGAGGTCCAGTGCCGCTTGACGAGAAAAATCCCCGCCCCGTAGTTTCCGCACGAGGCGAATGTCCAGCCCGCTGATGGTCCCCTCGAGGTATTCGTCGGTATCGGTAATGTCAAAATCCGTACGCCCCGCAACCAGGTCGGACAATTCGGCGAGTGCTTCATTCTCTTCGGCTTGCGCTCGCAACGGTATATTAGGAAGCGGAGGGGTCACGCGGACCCGTCCATCCGTCTTCAATGGTGTCACATTCAGCATTTGACGTGCGAAGAACTCTTCTTCACTCTCGGCGGGCTCTTGGGGGAGTGGAGGTGGAGGGGCAGGTTTTGCCTGCACTAGCGGCTTCTCTGGAATCTTGACCGTCTTCTTAAGGTCCTGGAACGGGTTGTTGAAGGCGGAGGCCATGCGGTGGATCGTATACAAGAAGTGGGAGAGGGACAAGCAAGCACGGAATGTGAGCAGATGACGCTAGTGCTGACCGTTCGGCGTGGTGAGATGAATCCCGAAGGTCGTATCAATAAAATCCGAGACGGTGAAAACGCGCAGCCTCTTGCTGCATGGCATTTTGGAGGGTTTGGAAGAAAGAGACGGAAGGAAACACGACCGACATGTGTATCGCCCTGTGAACTGAATGTAAGGCTCAATCTCGCATGCGACGGAATCTCTGTCAAGGAAAGTAAGGGAGGCGGGGGGACCAACGGGAATCCCAGCGTGGCGTGTATTGTTTCCTCCAGGCTGGATTCGCTCTCCCGCGGATCGTCAAGGTTCCCGGGCCGTCCTCACTCCTCAGCGGGAGTCCGCTCGCACGCGTGGGCCATCGGCATAGCGGGCGAGTGCGTCGTGCCACTTTGTTTCCAGCACCTCGCTTTCGGCGTCAGGAAGCATCTGGACCCGAGGGTGGCCGTCCAGCAAGAAACCCTCAACGGGGTGGATGTAGCGTCTGAGTTTTTCCGAGAGAAAGACAATCGCTCCACGAGGGATCAGGTGCGTTGATGAAAAATAATAGGTCGATTCGGTTCGGTATGCTCGCATAGAATAACACTCCTTGACGAGGTCGGTTGTCTCCGTCTGACTCACACACATAAGAGAAACGGTCGCATGACGGTGAGCGTCGTCGTGGGAGGGCACCTGACTCCCTCACGGGATCGTCGGCTCACCAATGTTTATGAACCGCGGCGAAGAAATGAGTCGGGCAGTAGGCTTTGTTTTCATCCGCCCCGGTTGCGGATTTGGAGCACGTTGGCCAGTCGCAGGGGCGGGGTTTCTCGTGCGCGGTCAAGAGTCGCACTGGCTGGCGTGTGGCGGTCCGGCGAGTCGCGAATTGATTGGTCTTCGGTGGTGGTGGCATACAAATCCTTTCCTTTTCGAATCTCCCCCGAAGTCCCAGAAGAGACCGCACGTATGGACGGGGGCATGGCTCACTCCCTGCGGTTGCTTCGTGTCGTATGGTAAGAGGTTGCTTGGCTATTAGGAACGAGCGCAGCGGATGAGCCGCTAGAGACTCAAGAAACGCGCGAGTCCTCTTCGCTCACGCGTACATGTCATTCCCTCTCTGGATGAGGAGAGGGCTAGGGTGAGGGGGATGAAAGAGAGATTTTTTGAAAATCTTAGCTTTGCCAGGGGCGAGTTGGCGCGTGGGCATTATTCGGACTGCACCGGGCCTACACATCCCACTGCTCCGGCAATGGTTGTGGCCCTGGGCGGATGCCAGCGATGTCAGGATCTTCTGTTCCTGTATCTCGTGGGGCAGTCTGCGCTTTGCGTTGTTTTGTTTCTAACCGGCGCGCGGTTTTGTCTCGCTGTTTCTGCTGACGCGCGAGCTCTTTCTGCCGTTTCTGAAACGTAGCATGAGAGTTGTTGGCCATCGGTCACCTCCTCAGCGGGTCTGCCATTTTGGTCGTGATACACAAGTGCAGATGCGGCGCTGAGGTCGTGTGACGTCAGCGCCGCGAGGCTCCATTTTTCAGTCGGTCAAGCTTCCTTCTGAAAGAAGGGAGTGTTCCTTGCGATTGTGTATACTACCAGCGCGAATCCCGACCACCACCACCGCCACCACCCCGTCGGCCACCGCCACCGCCGCCGCCACCGCCGCCACCAAAGGAACGGCCACCACCACCGCCACCAGTGCGAGGCTCTTGTGGTTTCGCTTCGTTGACCGTGAGGGCTCGGCCATGGAGTTCGGTACCGTTGAAACGCTGCACCGCCTGCTCGACTTCTTGGGCCGTGGACATTTCGACAAATCCAAATCCGCGCGACTTACCCGTCATTTTATCCATGAGAATAGTTGCCGAGGTGACCGTACCGACTTGGCGGAATAGCTCTTCCAAATCCGCATTGGTTGCCTGAAATGAAAGATTTCCGACAAATAACTTCGTAGCCATAACACTCCTCCAGAAAGAGAAAGGCCCCGGAACCTGTGAGAGGGTTCCCGGGGCCTCATCTGTATCGAACCAGCTCAGTAATACGAACGGCAAGAACCGAACAACGGGGCCCACCCTAGCAGGCTCTGGTCCTAAGAACAAGTAAAGCGAGAAAGGCTGATGGGGAAAAGTTCCGAGCGATGGCTCGCCTGGTTAGCTGACTCCTTAACTTTTAAGTTCCACTACTTTTGCCTCAACCTCCTTAGCCCTCGAAACCCGTAGTCGCGCAACCGCCACTGGTAACTGAAAACGGCGGGGACCTGCGCTTCCAGGGTTGAAAAAGAGCACTCCCTTCCGGATGAGGAAACCTGAAGTCTCATACGCTGAAGGCATTTCCGTGGGAAAGACTGGCAAGCATAGGAATTGCCATCCTTCCACGACTCGCTACTAGGCGACCACAGCGAATATGCTACAACTGGCGGCCTCATGGGTGAGCACGCACAAGAGACTGAAAGAGCAAGCCAAATCCTCCGGGTCGGGGTCGTGGGAGTTGGCTATTTAGGCCGGTTTCATGCGCAAAAATATGCCGCGTTGCCCGGCGTGACCTTGGTCGCGGTCGTGGATACGAACCCCGACCGGGCGACGGAAATCGCTCTGGAATCTCAGACTACCGCGCTCACTGACTATCGTGCCCTCTTTGGTCAGGTGGATTGTGTCAGTATCGCCGTGCCCACGCAGTTCCATCACACCGTCGCGCGGGATTTTCTCTCGCAGGATATTGATGTCTTAGTCGAAAAACCGCTGACGGCGACCGCTGCGGAAGGCCAGGAGTTGGTGACCCTCGCGGATCGATACCAGCGGATTTTACAAGTTGGTCATCTGGAGCGCTTTAACCCCGCCCTCCGTTCACTGACCGGCATCCTTACCGCCCCGCGGTTTATTGAATGTCAGCGTGTCGCCCCCTTTGTCGAACGGGGGACTGATGTTGATGTGGTCCGCGACCTGATGATCCATGACCTTGATGTGATTTTGAGCCTGGTCCGCTCGCCCGTGACTTCCATTGAAGCGTTTGGCGTTCCGGTGCTGACCTCGGAGCCTGACATCGCCAATGCCCGGTTGCGGTTTGCGTCGGGCTGTATCGCCAATGTCACCGCCAGTCGTGTCGCCCTCAAGCGTGAGCGCAAGATGCGGGTTTTTCAGCCGGATACCTACTTAGTGGTTGATTACGGGGAACAGCGGATTCGCATCTGTCGTCGTGAACCGGGGGCGCAGCCGGGGGCACTGCCCAATCTCACTTTTGAAGAGCGTGCGGTTGGCGGTGAGGACGCACTCGAAGAGGAGATTCGCGCCTTCCTGCAAGCGGTCCGTGATCGCAGTCAGCCCGTGGTCAGTGGCCATGATGGGCTGCAAGCACTAGAAGTCGCGGAACGGATTATGGGGTGCTTGGAAATTCCGTGACTCTCCCAATCCCCCGGTCCCCGGTCCCCGGTCCCCGGTCTCCCCGCCGCATTCTGCTGGTCGCGGGAGAAGCCTCTGGCGATATTCATGGGGGAGACCTCGTTGCTGCGTTGAAACGCCAAGCGCCGGAGGTTGAAGTGTTTGGGGTCGGTGGTCCGTCACTACACGCGGCGGGCATGCGGATAGTGGTTGACACCGCCACGATCGCCGGGATGGGGCTTGTCGAGGCGCGCGATAAACTCGGCGCCTTGATCCGCACCTATCGTCAACTCAAACAGATTCTGCGAACGGAGCCGCCTGATTTACTCGTGCTGATTGATTTTCCCGAATTCAACTTACGACTGGCAAAAATCGCCAAACAAGTTGGCGTCCCGGTCTTCTATTATATTAGCCCCCAAGTATGGGCGTGGCGGAAACGGCGGGTCCATACCATCGCCAAGCGGGTGGACCGACTCGCGGCTATTTTTCCTTTCGAGTCCGCTTTCTATGCTTCTCATGGCTGTTCCGTGGAATTCGTTGGTCATCCGCTGGTTGACCGCGTACATCCCACGCGCTCACGTGAGGATACCTTTCAGCGGTATGGCTTTGATCCAGCACGGAAATTGATCGCGCTGCTGCCCGGAAGCCGCTCACAAGAGGTCCATTACTTACTTGCGCCAATGCTCGGAGCCGCCGCGCTGCTTGGTGACGCTTATCAGTGTGTTGTGGCCGCAGCCCCAACTTTGCCAGCCGAAGACCTCCATGCCCACACAAAGGGACTGTCTGTCCGGGTGATCCAAGGAGATACCTATAACCTCGTGCATGCGGCGGACCTCGTGCTCGTGGCGTCTGGAACGGCCACGCTGGAGACCGCCCTACTCGAACGGCCAATGGTCATCGTGTATCGACTCGCGCCGTTCACCTATCTGCTCGCCCGGCTCCTGATTGATGTGCCGTTTATTGGCATGCCGAACCTCATCGCCGAACACCGTGTGGTACCCGAACTGATTCAAAGCCGGGTGACACCGGAGCGTATCGCTACGGAAGCACGGCGGTTGCTCACCGATGCGCAAGCATATAGCGTAGCGAAGGAAGGTCTACGCGAGGTCCGTCGTCGTTTGGGTGGTGGTGGTGCTGCTGAGCGAGCCGCGGCACTTGTCGTGGACATGCTTCGCTCAAGAATGAAGAATTCAGAATGAAGAATGAAAAATTGTAAATGGCAACAAAAGGACGACAAAAAATTATTTCTTCGCTTTTTGTTTTTCCATTGCCTATTCTGAATTCTTCATTTCTCATCTTTAATTCTTAATTCTTAATTCTCCCCATGAGCGTCTATCGTCGCCTATTGCCGTTCCTGCGGCCTTACATGTTCCCGCGGTTCGCCACCGCGATTCTTTGTATGGTGCTGTTTAGCGCCACGAATGGCGTACTGCCGTTTCTTGTCAAGCATGTATTCGATGACATTTTCGCTCGAAAAGACATCGCGGCGTTGCGATTGCTTCCTGTGCTTATCATTGTCACGTTCCTCTTCCGTGGCCTGATGAACTTTAGCCATGCCTACCTCATTGAGTTTGTCGGCCATCGCATTGTCGCGGACCTGCGCAACACGTTGCATTGGCATCTGCAGACTCTCTCGCTCGCCTATTTTCAACGCAATCCCACCGGGACTCTCCTCTCCCGCGTCACCAATGACACAACGATGGTGCGTGAGTCGCTCACCCAGGCCACGGCCTCCATTATGCGCGATGCGACCACGCTCACCGCGCTTATCGTGGTGACTTTTTACATGGACTGGTTCCTCGCCCTGATCGCGTTCGTGGTCTTTCCCGTGACGATTTATCCCCTGCTCGAACTCTATAAGAAAGTGCGCGGTTTTAGTCGCAAAGGCCAAGGATCACTCGGCTCCCTTACCGTCTTGTTACAAGAAACGCTGCAAGGAAACCGCGTTGTCAAAGCCTTCGCTGCCGAAACGTATGAACACCAACGGTTCGCCGCGGAGAACCATCGACTGTTCCGCCATTCCCTCAAAGCTGGACGGCTGCGTGCTTTCGTCCCACCGATGGTGGAGTTAGTCGCGGCGGGAGGGATTGCCGCGGTTGTGTGGTACGGCGGCCATAGCGTGGTATCAGGAGAGCGGACACAGGGCGAGTTCGTCGCCTTTCTTACCGCGCTCCTGCTCCTCTACGAACCATTTAAGCATCTCACACGGACCAGCGCCGCCACCCAAACCGGCCTCGCCGCCGCGGAACGGCTCTTTGAGGTGCTTGACGAGCGTGGCGAGATTGCCGATCGACCTGGCGCACAGGAACTGGGAGGCGTGAAACACGGAGTGCGTTTCGAGGGCGTGCATTTTCGCTATCGTGATGAGTGGGTCCTCAAGGGGATTGATCTGGAAATCCGCACCGGCGAAGTTGTTGCCCTGGTCGGTCCGAGCGGCGGGGGGAAAAGCACCCTCGCTGACTTGATCCCGCGTTTCTACGACGTGCCGCAGGGCCGCATCACGATTGATGGAAAAGACATTCGTGACGTCACCCTCGTCTCACTCCGCGCGCAGCTCGCGATTGTCTCGCAATCAACCTTCCTCTTTAACGACACGGTGCGGAGCAATATCGCCTACGGCTCACCCGACCTGCCACTTGAAGAGGTTGTCGCCGCCGCGCAAGCCGCGTATGCGCACGATTTCATCATGGCGCTGCCACAGGGCTACGACACCATCATCGGCGAACTCGGCTCGACCCTCTCTGGTGGGCAACGGCAGCGTCTCGCTATCGCCCGGGCCTTGTTGAAAAATGCCCCACTCTTGATCCTTGATGAAGCGACCTCGTCACTCGACAATGAATCCGAGCGGTTTGTCCAAGCGGCGATTGAACGGTTGATGATTGGCCGGACCGTCCTGGTCATCGCGCATCGCCTTTCAACCGTCCATCACGCGGATCGCATCGCCGTGCTCATTGACGGGAAAATCGTCGAGCAGGGGCATCATTCGCAACTCTTGGCGCGGAACACGCAGTATCGCAAATTGTATGACCTCCAATTCCACGACGCCCCTCTTCGCTAAGCACCCCTCGCGTTTTCCCCTGGGCGAGGAACTGAAAATCCGTGGATGGACGGTACTCGCTCTCGGCGCGCTGCGAACACTAGGGCTGACCATACGGAAGCAATATGTCGGTGGCGAAGAGCTGCTTGCCTGTTGGGAACGACGCCAGCAGGTGATATTGGCATTTTGGCATGGCCGGATTCTCTTCATGCCGTTTTCTTATCAAGGACACAAAGCCTGTATCATGAACAGCATCCATCGCGACGGGGAGATCATCACCCGAGTGATTCAGCATTTCGGCATCAGTGCCGTGCGCGGCTCCTCGACTCGTGGGTGGATAGGCGGCCTCAAAGGCATGCTCGAAGCCTATCAACAGGGCTATGACCTGATTGTGGTACCGGATGGTCCACGCGGGCCACGCCATCAGGCAAAATCGGGAGTCCTCCAACTCGCACGCGCCACGGGAGCGCCAATTTTTCCCATCACCTGTAGTGCCGCGTGGAAGCTCACAGTACCGAGTTGGGATCAGCTTATCGTCCCTCTCCCGTTCAGCCGTGTCCGTTATATGGCCGGAGCGAAGATTCTTGTCCCGCCAGATACCTCACCTGTTCAGATGGAAGAGAAGCGCTTGGAGCTGGAAACGACCCTCACCCGCATCACTCGAGAAGCGGATGCGTACTTTGAGTAAACGGGGAACAGTTGTCAGTTCTCAGTTGTCAGTTCTCAGTTGTCAGTTCTCAGTTGTCAGTCATCAGCAAGGTAGGCTGGAATGATCAACGGGAATTCCAGCCTGGCGTGCACAGCCCCTCAAGCTGGAATTCACTCCGCTCATTGCCACGACTGCATGCTCCTCCCCTTGTATTATGATTTTCCTCCTCTACAACCTCGCCCTCACCGTCCTCGCACTGCTCACGTTGCCAGTCGTAGCCGTGGTGTTACTTCTTCGCCCCCGGTACCGGCTGGGCCTCCGCCAGCGACTTGGCTTCTTCCCTGATGAAGTCGTTCAGCGCTTCGCAGTCCAAGCCCCGCTGTGGGTACACGCCCCTTCGGTCGGCGAACTACTCGCCACTCGCCGCTTCTTGCAAGCATTGAAACAGACCTACCCGACCACGCCCATTCTCCTCTCCTGCCTCACCCCCACGGCCTACGCGACCGCGCACGCGCAAGTGTTGGAAGTCGATGCCATCATCTACTTTCCCTTAGATCACCCTTGGATCATTGCTCGCGTGCTGCGTCGCATCACGCCGCGGGTGTTTGTGTTCACCGAAACCGAAATGTGGCCCAATTTTCTCGCCACTCTGCAACGGCGAAAAATTCCAACCGTACTCGTGAGTGGCCGGTTTTCCGTACGAGCATCCGCACGCTATCGACTTGTGTCCGCGCTTTTTACGCCGATCTTTCGTCACCTCACTCGTAGTTGCATGCAAACCCAGGCGGATGCTGACCGACTGATCCACGCTGGCGCATCAGCCGCGCGTGTGGTCGTCACCGGCAATTTCAAGGTGGATGGGGTCACCGCGGCGAGCACGCAGGGAAAAGAGATTCTGGCCACACTCGGACTAGCGGACCGCGTCCTGTTGATCGGGGCGAGTACGCACCCTGGAGAAGAAACCCTGCTCCTCAACACCTTTCGCCGATTGCGCGAATCCGTTCCACGGCTCTTGCTCCTCCTTGCCCCACGACATCCGCAACGATTCGCCGAGGTCGAACAGCTCCTGAAGGCTGAAGGCTATCGCTATCACAAGCGGAGCCAGCCGATGTCCCTTGCCCCAACCGAGGTTGAGGTCCTTCTGCTCGATACCTTAGGAGAGTTAGCGTCGTTTTATCCTGGCGCCGCGCTCACGTTTGTTGGTGGAAGTCTGAACAAAGGGCCGGGTGGACATAGTGTCATTGAGCCAGCACTGGCACAGGTGCCAGTCTGCTTTGGACCGTATACCCGGAACTTCGCAACCGTGGTAGAAGAATTGCTCCGCGACGGAGGGGGGTTCGTCGTGCGAGACGAAGAGGGTTTCCACCAGCAAGCGCTTCCCCTCCTTACCGATGCGCGGAAACGTCAGGAGGTTGGGGCGCGTGCCTTTGCTATCGTGCAACGAGGACAAGGCGCGGTTGAGCGCACGCTGACGGTGGTTCGGCATGTCATTGAGAGCCCATGCACCCGCAATACGTGCAACACCTAATTGAACGTCTCTGGCGGCGACAGAATTTCTGGCACCGACTTGGATGGCTCGCCTTGACCCCAGCGTCCGTGGGCTTTACGGCCCTCGTGCGAGGTCGCAACCTGCTCTACAACCGTGGCCATTTCCCCACGACCCAAGTGCCGCTCAATGTCGTGAGCGTTGGCAATCTGACGGTAGGTGGCACCGGCAAGACTCCCATGACACTGTGGCTCGCCCAGGCGTTGCAAGCACGTGGATATCGCGTGGGTATTCTGACGCGCGGCTACAAAGGGACGAAGACTGACTTCACTGTCGTTGGCACGGCAGGAAAACCGCTGGTCACGCCAGAGGAGGTCGGTGACGAGGCAGTGATGATGGTGCGCCGCTTCTCAGGTGTGGTCATTGCCGGACGCGATCGGATGGCCGCTGCCGTTCGGGCACATCACGAGTTTGACCTTGATGTCGCGATTCTTGATGACGGCTTTCAGCATCGTCAATTGCATCGTGATGTCGATATTCTCTTGGTCAGCGCACAGGCCAACGACAATCAGTGGGTGCTCCCGGCTGGCCCGTTTCGAGAACCCGTCACCGCGGCCCGACGAGCGGATGTCCTGGTGTTAACCAAACGTCCCATGGAAGACGCCCAGACTCCGACCTTCCCTCTCCTCGGCATCGACGCCGTGTCGGTTTTTTCCGGTGATCTGGTGCCCACTGCATTTGTGAACGTGGACAACCGGGGTTGGTACCAACGCTCGCTCGCCGCGGTCGCGGAGCAGCGTGTTCTTGCCCTTACTGGAATCGCGGCCCCAGCCTCGTTCTATCGGATGCTCCATGAATGGGATGCCATCATCACCGAGGTGCTGGAATTTCCCGATCATCACCACTATACCCATGCCGATTGGCAACACATCTCGCAGCTCAGCCAAAAATGCGATCTGATCGTCACCACCGAAAAGGATTTAGTAAAACTCGAACGGTTTCCCTTCGCCACCGGGCGGCTGCTGGCGCTGCGAGTGGACATGCACGTCGAGCCCGCCGCTCCGTTCTTGGATGCAATTGAACAGCGGTTTCGCTATCGCAAGAAAGAAGCACATACCTATGGCAGCACCCTTTCTGATTCAGGCGGTCACTGACCTTCTTGCCGACATTTCAACGCAGGGAAAAACGCTTCTAGACGTGAGTTGCAAGGAAGGTGACGTCCTGCGTGCCCTCGTGTCACGGGGGTTCACCTTGCGAGGCACGAATTTTGAGTCCGATGGTCCATCGGTGGACGCGATCCCCGTGGACTATGGGGTCGATTTGCGGCGGCCCCTATCTTACGCGGACGCCAGTTTCGACGTGGTCCTTCTGGTCGAAGTCATTGAGCATCTCGAAAACCATCGCATCGCCATCAACGAACTGGCGCGCATTCTGAAACCCGGTGGTGTGTTGATTCTCACGACACCAAACGTCATGCGCCTTAATTCGCGTCTGCACTTTTTTTTCAGTGGCTATCATAAGACCAAACGACGCTTCATCCCGTTCGTGACGCCGCTTGAACAAGCCCATCGGTTTCACAACTACCCCATCGACCTGCCCATCCTCTATTATCTGTGCAAACAGAGCGGGCTCGACGTGGAGCACGTCGGGAGCAGTAAAGTCAAACTCTATTCACGATTGTTGTATGCGTTCTTTGGGCTGCCGGTGCATGCCTATACTTGGTATACGTTGATCGTGCGAGAGAAAGACTCCGTGCAACGTGAGGAAAATCGTCGGCTGTGTCGCTGGCTGCTGAGTCCACGTACCTTGATGGAAGATAATTTAGTGCTGCGATTGCGGAAGAAGTGAAAAACAAAACGTACAGCGTAAAACGTAAAGAGGAATGGCGGGAATCGACCTTACCCAGTCTGGGTTTTGACGTTTTCCCGCGCAAGGAGTCCCCCATGGCCGTGAGTCAAGAGTTACTCGATATTCTGGTCTGCCCCAAATGCAAAGGTGATCTCACGCTCACCGAAAAGCAGGATGGCTTGCTCTGCGGCGCATGCAAGCTCTGCTATGCGATCAAAGATGATATTCCGGTGATGTTGATTGATGAGGCGGTGAAGGTGGGATGAACCACACCTCCCCGCGCCTACTCGTTGCCCAAACCGGTTTTCTCGGTGACGTCGTGCTCACCACGCCGTTACTGGCGACGTTGCATCGGCATCTGTCGCCTTCTTCACTGACGGTGATGACCACGCCCCAAGCGAAACCGTTGCTCGACTGCCATCCGGTCGTCAATCAGGTGCTCGTTGATGCGAAACACACCGAAGGACAAGGCCTGCTGGGATTGTGGTGCATGGCCCAACGGCTCCGGCGCGAGCGGTTTACCTTGGCGGTTGCTCCACATAAATCCTTCCGCACAGCGCTCCTGCTCCTGCTGGCCGGGATTCCGCGGCGGATCGGATTCCGCCAAAGTCCGGGCTGGTTTCTCTATCACCACACTGCGATTCGTGACCCGCATCGACATGAAGTCGAACGCATTCTGTGCATCATGCGGGTCTTTGGCTTGGAGCCGGAGGACTGCGACCGGCAACCACAGGTTGCGTATGGCCACGAGGCGCGCGGCAAAGCCGAGGCTCTGCTGCATGAGGGTGAGATTGATGGAACCGCTCCACTGTTCGTCGTTTGTCCAGGCTCAGTGTGGGCAACGAAACGGTGGACCGTGGACGGCTTTGCCGAGGTGGTCAAGAAACTCCATCGTGACTACGGACGGGTGCTCCTGTGCGGTGGGCCGGACGACATACCCATCGCCCAGCAGGTCCATGAACGGTCTGGGCAGTGCGGCGTTAACCTCGTCGGGCGCGCGGACTTGCAAACGTTCATGGCGTTAGTGGATCGCGCGCGGCTTGTTATTAGTAATGATAGCGCCCCCATGCACGTCGCGGTGGCCCGGCACGTGCCCGTGGTGGCGATCTTCTGTGCCACCACGCCCAGTCTGGGCTATGGCCCGTATAGTGATCGTGCGGTCGTCGTTGAAAAGAAGGACCTATTCTGCCGTCCCTGTGGTCGCCACGGGAGCCCAACCTGTCCGCGCGGGACCGACGATTGCATGCGCCAAGTGACCGTGGCGGATGTTTTCGCTGGAATTGATACCTTGATCGTCAACGCGGAAACGAAACGAACGCCCGTCGCTCTTTCCGTGCACGGATAAAGAAGTACCCATGTCTTCTCCTGAACAGACACCATCACTGCGCGACCGCTTTCAGGCGCTGAATACCGCGTCGTCTCGTGACGCCGAGACCCTCGCTGCCAGTGGCCAGCAGGTCACGTGGTGGCAGTTAGTCGCTATCCCGCTGCTGACCTTCTTGTGTGTCTATGGACGGCACGGCTCCTGGCGGCGGGGCATCCCAGGATTGATTCATGCCTTATTCGCTTCGTATGAAGCCTTTGTCCGGTACGCCAAGTTGTGGGAACATCAGCATGTGCGGACAACGATGCCACCCCAGACACCTTCTTAATATGGCGATGCTCCCTCCGCCGTTGGGATTTGTCGAACAGACATATCATCAAGAAACCTGGTGGCTCAAAGCTGGCTACGAATCCCTCGTCCCCGCAGCCATCCAACAGCTTGCCGAAGCACGACAGCACAGCCCGAGAGACAAGGACTCCGCGCCGACAATCACTCCTCTCCCCTGGGGCCGTGGCTCGGTCTGGCGCGTGCGGACGGACACCCACGAAACGCTGATTGTTCGGGCCTATCGTCGCGGTGGGTTTGTGCGACACTTCTTGACCGATCTCTATTGGGATCGCCCCCCACGTCCACTCGCGGAAGTCGTCGCTACCGAGACGGCTCGACAGCGTGGAGTCCCAACTATCGAAGTGCTCGGCGCGTGTGTCCGCTGGGTGAACAGCGGCCTGTACCGTGGGCGCTTCATCTCGCGGGAAGCCGAAGGGTTTCACAACGTGTGGGAATGGCTCCAGATGCGGCCTACGGGTCCCACACGCATTGAGACACTCACCGTGGTGGCGCGCGCCATCGCGACCATGCATGAGGCCGGGATTGTCCATGCCGACCTCAATCTCACCAACATCTTGGTCCAGTCCAGCAGTCCTTCTCCACAAGTGCTCCTGTTGGACTTCGACCGCGCGCAAGTCCTGTCCGCTCCAGTCCCCCGCCGACAACGCGAGCGAACGTTGCGTCGTCTCCAACGGTCCTTCCGAAAATTAAACCGTGATCGTGCATTAGATTCCACGGATGATCTCGCGCTCTTGTGGACGGAACCCTCTCCTTGACAGACCTGCGCTGAGCAGAAACAAGAAAGCGATAAAAAATGAACTGGTACAAACAACACCGTGCCTTCCGTTTCACTCCTTCATACCCCACAGCGTATTCTCTTGATCCTCTTGGGCGCGATTGGCGATGTCATTCGTGCGCTGCCACTCCTGACACGAGTGCGTCGAGCCTATCCTTCCGCCCACATCGCATGGGCAGTGGAACCGGCGGCCGCGCCACTGCTGGAATATCATCCCGCGCTCAACGACGTGGTGCTCTATCAGCGCGGTCGTGGACCACGAGCGTTCCTCCCCTTTCTCCAGCATGTCCGTCGCCAACAGTTCGATCTTGTTCTTGATCTGCAACGCCATCTCAAGAGCGGCATCGTGAGCCTCTGGTCTGGCGCTCCGACGCGTGTGGGCTTCCATCGCCAGAACACCAAGGAGGGCAACTGGCTATTCAACACGCACACCATTGATGCCATTCCCGATTTTTCACTCAAACTCGGTCAATACCTCAAATTCTCCGAGGCGTTAGGTTTGCCAAATGATGGTGTCTCGTTCGACTTGCGTCTACGTCCAGAAGAAGAGCAACGGGTTGATACCTTGCTCGCCGACACTCCGCGTCCTTTTGCCGTGTTCTTTCTCGGCTCGCGTTGGCCCAGCCGCTTTTGGTTCCCGGAGGCGACCGCCGAGGTAGCGCGCGCACTGCAACAAGAATATGGTGCGCATGTGGTACTCGTGGGTGGACAGAGTGAGGTGGCGTTCGCACAGCAAGTCCGCGCGGCAGCCCAGGAAAAACTGACCAATCTCAGTGGCAACACGACGCTGCGAGATCTCATCGGTATTTTTTCACGGGCCCAGTTGGCGATGGGACCGGATTCCGGCCCTATGCACATCGCGGCGGCAACTGGCATCCCGGTAATCTCGCTGTGGGGAGCCACGAGTCCAATCCGCTCAGCCCCGTGGGGCTCGGAAGCGTTCGTCCTTCAAGGACCAGCGGCCTGTAGCCCTTGTTACACGCGCCACTGCCCCATTGGCCGCGCATGTATGCAGCGCATTACCCCAGACCACGTCATGCAACAGGCGAGGAAGATTCTCCAGCCACTGAGCAACATAGAAGGTTAAAGGAAGATGTCTTTGATCCCCCTCATCCTCGCCCTCTTCCATCCGGGAGAGGGAATTCAGACTCGCCACCTTTAAGTGCCATCACGAACACCCACAACGTTATGCTCCGCCCCAATATTCTCTTTCTGCTGATTGATTGTCTTCGCGCTGATGCCCTCTTCGGCACCACCCGTGGTTCGCAAACCCCGACTTTGGATCGCCTCGTGCAAGCGGGAGTGTCGTGTACCCAAGCCGTCTCTTCGGCGTCCTCCACCACGCCGTGCGTGGCGAGTTTGCTCACCGGCACCTACTCGTTCGTCCATGGGATTCGTTCGATTTTCGGGTTGAAACTGAACCCGACGGTCCCGACTCTTGTTGAGACGCTACGGACAGCGGGGTATCACACCCTCGCCGAAGTGAGTGGGCCGTTGTTTCCAGAAACCGGGCTCGACCGGGGATTCGATCAGTACCATTTTCGCGAAGGCGCGGCCTATCTCTCAACGACCTGGGGAGCGGATTTGCGACAACGACTCCAAGGCGCTGAGTTTCACGCGCCCTGGTTTTTGTTCTTGCATCTGTGGGAATTGCATCATCATCGCCACATTCTCCCGACTTTTAGTACCCGCACCCACGGACGGAATCGCTACGAACGAGCGCTCTCGTCACTCGATTCCGAATTAGCCACGCTCATCGCCGCGCTTCCCCCCAATACCCTCATCGTCATTCACGGCGACCACGGCGAACGGGTCGTCAAGACTGATTTTCAGTATCGCTTGTATCGCCTGTCGCGCGACTTATTGGGGCGGACGACAATGAAACGCGAAGGGCACGAGATGGACATTTCTGAAGACCTGATTCGTGTTCCGCTGGTGTTCACTTCCGCCAATGGCAATGGCCATCCGAGTTTGCGTCCTGGTGCCCACGTTTCACAACTGGTCAGACAAGTAGATGCCCTCCCCACGCTTCTCGACCTCGCCGGAGCCCCAGTGCCGCCAACGGTACATGGACGAAGCCTCGTCCCCGCTCTTCAGCAGGATACTCCGCTTGGGATCGAGGCGTACTTGGAGGCATTCCTGCGTATCCGCTCCGATCCACGGGATCGTCGAGTTGGCTGGCGCACGGAGAAATGGAAATACATTTACGCACCACAGAATCCGCAGTTAGGAGAAGAGCTCTACCATTTGCCCGCGGACCCACGGGAGCGACAGAATATGGCTTCACGTCAGCCCGATGTGGTGGCCATGCTGCGTCAGCGGATCGAGGCCATTCAGCACGGCCCAATTGCCCCCAATCCAGGACAAGTGATGACCCCGGAAGAACAAGCCCAAATCGAAAAACGCCTGATTGAATTGGGATATATGTGAAGAATGACGAGTTAAGAATGGGAACTCCTATACCTCGCGCGGGCGGGAATTGCGCTTTTTATCCGGGTAGGGTGCGCTCGGCGCACCACCACCCTTTCAAGGGTAGGTTTTTCACCACACGAAGAGCAGAGTTGTCATTCCCGCGCAGGCGGGAATCCAGTACTCCCGCAATCCACAGGGCTCCGCGCCTGGATGCCCGCCTGCGCGGGCACGACGGACTAGAGCAACCCAGCATGCCGAAAGCCAGCAAAATTGTGAGAACCACGAAAAACTTACCCTTAAAAAGCACCACCCCCGTCATATACACAGGCTCTCCGGCGAATGTCCGGCGTTCGACAGAACTGGTGCGCGAAGCGCACCCCACTCTTCACTTTTAACTTTTAACTCTCCACTCTTCATTCTTCACTCTTAATTCTCCCCCGATTCCCTATGCCTTCACTCGCCACGCTTTTCTGCTCCCCGGATCGCCTCGAACTGCCCGAGCTGCTCACCCACGCGCCGGAGTACCATGGGGCAACGCGGACCCTCAAACAGGATCGTGGCACAACCGTCACACTCGTCTCACTGCCCACCGGGGCTATCGTCATCAAACATCATCGCTTGTCCACATGGCGTCAGTGGGGTGACAGTCTGCTGCATGGCTCACCCGCAAGGCGCGCGTGGCATGGCGCGCAACTCCTCCAAGCCGCGGGGATCACCGTCCCTCGGCCTCTCGCCGTCGTTGAGCGACGGACGGCTGGTTTCGTGCGTGAAAGTTTCTATGTGAGCGAGGCGTTGCTGTCCCATATCCCTCTCAATGTCTACTGGAAGACCCACCAACACCCGCGCCCCCGCCAACAACGACGCACGTTTCTCCGTGCCTTAGCCGACTTTGTCCGTAGTCTACACGCCGCGGGTCTGTCGATTGGTGACTTGAAAGATGAGAATGTGCTGGTCCAAGAACAAGAGGCGCACCAGTGGCGATTTGTGCTGGTCGATCTGGATCGCGTCACCCACAAGGACTCCCTCAGCCAATCCCGGCGTCTCAAGAACCTTGTCCAACTAGAGCGCACCTTAGGCCGCAACGCCAGTATCAACGATCGACTGTTTTTTCTGCACCAGTATCTGGGGATGCCCCTCCCGCCACGGGCTCAGCGGCATGATCTCCTTAGGCGGGTTCTCGCCCTCCGCGATCAAAAGAACCGTGAATATGCCCGTCGCCGGGCTCGCCATAACCAGCAACAACACCCCACAACTCCACCCCTTCCCGATCTCGTCCGCGCGGAGCATCGTCCCCTGATTACCTGCTGTATTATCTGCTTTAACGAGGAGACCAATCTCCGTCGCTGCCTGGAAAGCGTGAAGTGGTGCGATGAAATTGTCATTGTGGATTCATTCTCAACCGATCAAACGGTCTCCATTTGCCAAGAATACACGCGGCGGATTATACAGCGGCCTTGGCCTGGGTATGTGGAACAGAAACGGTTTGCCCTCTCGCAAGCCACGCACGAATGGGTCCTCAATGTCGATGCGGACGAGGAAGTCTCGCCAGAGTTACGGCACGAAATGTTGGCGGTCCTCCACCGCAATCATCCAGATGTTGATGGCTATTACATGCCACGCTTGGTGTACTATCTGGGGCGATGGTGGTGGCGGGGGTGGTACCCTGGTCTGCGGTTGCGGCTATTCCGGAAGGCAAAGGTCCGATGGGGAGGGGTGGACCCGCACGAAAAGGTGATCCTCCAAGGGCAGGCGGATCGACTGCGTGGCGATTTGTACCACTACACCTACGACGACATCCATGACCATCTCCGTGCCTTAAACGGGCTTACGGAAGTCGCGTCGCGCGAACTCGCGCTCCGAAGAAAACGAGCCCATCTCGCGGATTTACTCTTGCGACCCTTCTGGCGGTTTTTCCGGTTCTATGTTGTGAATGGCGGGTTCCGCGAAGGAGTGCCCGGATTTTTTGTCGCGGTGACCTCCGCGTTTTATGTCTTTCTCAAATACGCCAAGCTCCGGGAACGCACGACGCAGCCTCTTCATGCCGAACATACTCAACATCCTTCATCTCGATCCGGAAAAGAACTGGGGTGGCGGGGAAGTCCAGGTGTTGGGACTCACCACGTCTCTCAACCGCGACGGCCACCGGTCGGTCGTCGCGAGTGACCCGCGTGGGGTCCTCTGGTCTCGCCTCGGTGAACACGGGCTCCCTCGGTATCCCCTGCGCGTCAGGAATCATCTCGATCTTTTGGCGGGATTCCGTTTGCGCCGCCTCGTGCAAACCGGCGATTACCATATCGCGCATTTTCATACAGCGCGCGCCCATGCCCTGAGTCCGTGGCTCCGTGGACTTCCAGTCAAACGTGTGGTGACGCGGCGCATGGATTATCCCATTGCGCGTGGACGAATGACTCGACTGCTATACGAACAGAGTGTGGATATGGTTGTCGCCATCTCACACGGGGTGGAAGCCGCACTCCTCGCCGGCGGCGTTCCGCCCGCGCGCATCCGGCGGATTCCCAGCGGGGTCGAGACGGCACGATTTCTTCCGAACGCGCGGATTCGTCACCAACTCCGCGCGGCGCTCGGCATCGCGCCCCATGACATCGTGGTCTTGACGGTCGGTGCATTGACCGAACGCAAGGGACATCGCACGCTCTTCTCCGCTGCCTCCGTCCTCCAGGAGCGCGGGGTGCCACTCCGCTACGTGGTCTGCGGCGAGGGGTCACTGCGACCAAGCCTCGAAGCCCAAGTCCGTACTCTTGGGTTACAAGCGATAGTGCACTTCCCCGGCTTCGCGTCCAATGTCTCCGACTATGTCTCCGCAGCGGACCTCTTCGTGCATGTCCCACTCTGGGAAGGGCTGGGTGTCGCGGTCATCGAAGCACTCGCGGCTGGGTTACCAGTCGTTGCCAGCCGTGTCGGGGGCATTCCAGAGTTGATCGACGATCAAGGGACTGGCCTCCTCGTGCCACCACAAGATACCGCGGCTTTGGCGGTTGCCATTGAACGGATGGTCCACGATCCACAGTGGGCGAAGACATTAGGCACGAAAGGCCAGGCATTTGTCCAGGCGCGGTTTGATGTGTCGGTCATGGCTCAAGCCAATGAATCGCTTTATCACGAGCTGCTCGCTCGTCCGAGGTCATAGCCCCATGAAACACCGCACCTCGCTGTCATCTCCTCTTTCCCCCCACGTCACGAAAGTCCTGGGACAATTTCCCCGTGTCCGAGTGCTCGTCATCGGGGATTTGATGCTCGACCGCTATATTTGGGGGCAGGTCGAGCGGATTTCCCCCGAAGCGCCAGTCCCGGTCGTCCGGGTTACCCGCGAGAGTTTGCATGCTGGTGGCGCGGGCAACGTCGCGGCCAATATCCGCTCGTTAGGCGGAGCGGTGATCACCTGTGGCGTGATTGGCCGCGACCAAGCGGGGCGTCGGCTGCAACACGAACTCATCTCCCTCGGAGCCGATACGAGAGGCATCGTGGCAAGCCGGGCGACAACCACGACCAGTAAAACTCGGATTATCGCCCACAGCCAACAAGTGGTGCGGCTCGACCGCGAGCAGAGTGAGGTCCTGGACCCCCGCGTGCGAACCCAGTTGCGTCGATTCGTCCAACAGCGAGTGCACGAGTGCGACGTGGTGGTGGTGTCTGATTATGGCAAAGGCGTCATTGATGCCGAGCTGCTCACACAACTCGCCGAACTCCGAGAACGGCACGGGTTCATGTATGTCATCGACCCCAAGCGCCGCAATTACGCGCACTATCGTGGAGCCAGCTTGGTCAAACCCAACAGGGAAGAGGCGGGACAAGCCACGGGGATCGACATTCGCACCGAAGCGAGTTTGCAACAGGCGGGGAGGCAATTGCTTGACCTGTGGCAGGCTGAAGCCGTTCTCGTCTCGCGCAGTGAAGCAGGCATGAGTCTTTTCAAACGGGGAGCAAAGGTACAACATTTTCCCACGACCGCGCGTGAAATTTTCGATGTCACCGGCGCGGGGGATACCGTGCTGGCCACCTGCGCGCTTGCGCTTGGCGCGGGCGCAACATTAGAAGAAGCGACGATCTTGGCCAATCACGCCGCGGGCATTGTCGTGGGGAAAGTCGGGACGGCGACCGTCACACCAAGTGAAATCAAGGCAGCATTACGGGAGAGCAGTCTAATCTCGTAAATGATCCGAAGAACAAAGGCTTGACTGCGGAGAGGCAATTCTCAATCGGACCACACGACTTTGGCACCCTTTACACAACAGGACATCGGACGTTTCACTCAGGGTGACAACTCTGGTATGCCAATCTTCTGTGGTCCGATTGAGCTTTAATTTTTCCGGCAACCTCACCCCATACCGGGGAGAGGTTGCCCCCGGACATGCACTCTGCACGTCCGGGGGCATTGGCTTGCCTTACTGACAGACCAGGCCCGTGCCGACCAATGTGGAGGGAATCATCAGCGGCCCGCAGGAGACCGGACCGTCTGCTCCGCGGCTGCCCCAGTTGCCAGGGCTGCCGGTCCCGCCGGCCACCGGCAAGCAAATCTGCGCCGTGTTATCCGGGGCCAAGGGGCAGGCGGGGATATCATCAATGTAGCATTGCGCTCCGGTCTTGGAGCAGCGCGCGAGACTGAGCCCGCTCCCGCCCGGCAAGCCCCCTCCACCACCAAACGCTTGAAGGCTGTAGAGGCGCGTGCCACTGGCATCCACAGCATCAATAATGCGGGGCCGTGGGGCGGTCACAAGTCCCGTCACCACATTGCCGCCCAGAATCAGCGGGGCCACCCGCGGCGGAGAAGTAAAGGACGCGGGCGGCGTAGCAAGCTGACAGGTGTTGATGGTAATTGCTCCGGCAGCGCCACCACTGCCACCAGTACCGCCGTGGGTGTGCGTTTGCCCAGACGAGCCTTGGCCGCCCATGGCGCCGGTGCGCTGGAAGAAATTCGTCAGGCGTGGTCTTGTCCCAGGGCTGAAGACAGCTTGCCGCGTGTAGGTGAGCAACACATCGATATTGCCGCCGGTGAAGAGGTCGGTCTTCTCTAATTGCAGCGTGCTCGGTAGGGCGCAGGTGATAGTAATGTTCCCTCCTGTTCCACCAGCGGTCCCGGTCACAGTCACGCCAAGCTCGCCGTCAGGTCCTTTGAACTGACCACCGTACCCACCGGTGGTGAGCAAGCCGCGTCGAAAGGTAGTGGTGCTGGGGAGGGTATGAGCCCCTTGTTGCGAGGGCATGGTATCGACGGCGGTAGTGGGCCGTTCAGTGCCAGCGAAGCGGAACGCCAACTCATCCGCCACACCAGTGGCAGTGAGGGTAATCGAGCCACCTGCCCCACCCGTGAAGGTCTTGGCGGGGGTGCGGCGATCGGTCAGGGCGGCATCCCCACCTCGGGTGATAATCGTGGGGACGGAGAACACGTCGGCAGAGGCCGTGCGCAGGGTCACACTGCCCCCATTGCCACCCGGCTGATCGCCGCTGCCCATTTCTGGCCCACTGCGGCCCGCCACCTTGATCGTGCCGCTCACAGCAATGACATCGCCGCTCTCGATCGTGAGGTGCACGCCGTCCCGTTCGTTGTAGCCTTCGACGGTCCCAGAAATCCCGACGGGCCCATCCGCTCGCAACACCGTATCCGCAGTCAATTCCAGGGTACCCAGGATGGCGATCTCGGAGTAGTGGTGAAGACCACCGCCAAGAGCGAGCGTGTCACCGGCCGCCACGATAAGCGGCAGCGTGGCCGGTGAAGTGGGAGTCCGGCTCACGCCAGTCTCAATCGTCACGGCCCCGCCATCGCCGGGGCGGGCAAAGCCCGAGGCATCACCACCCGCAGTGAGGATCATCCCAGAAGCGGCGGCATTCACACCGACCTTGGCTATGACCGTATCGCTTTCTTCTCCCACAGTGCCAGTGAGCACAAGCACATATTTCCCAGGGTACTTGGGCGCAGGGTCGCCCGTGCCAGGCGGGGGAAACGCAGGGACCGCCACGCGGCCGGTCTTTGCCGCCAAGATGCCATTCGTGGACCAGAGTTGCCATAGGTGACGGGTGTCGTTCACGTCATCATAGTACAACGTTAAGGTTCCGCTGATTTCTTCATCATTCAGATTTTTAATCAGGTACCCTCCAGGGTTACCCGTATTCGAATCTGGAGCAAGATCAATCTCTCCGCGGAAGAAGTAGTTGATCAGGCCAGTACTGTAGCCGACCGCACGCGGGATGAGAAAGTCATGGGCGGCTAACATCGTGTAGCGATTGACGCTGAAGACCGCTTTTGTGCGGTGGCAAATATGACTCGGTATGTCATCACAATAATAGGCTTCCAGGTCATAGCGATGGAGATCCACATCGTAACTTGAGAACGTACTGCTGCGCTCATTCATTGTGGACTTCGCGGGCGCATAGGTATCCGTGACTGGGGTGCCAATGAAATAAATGGTACCCGTTCACGGGTTATGAGCGGAGGAGGCTTGGGGCGGGGCGGTTGTCGGCTTTGGCCTTGAGCGCCTCGTAGAGGAAGGAGAAGAAGTTCCGTTGCTGTTTTTTGCAGGTCGCGATCGCCGTCCACATCCGCTCGTGGTAAC
>SHZE01000023.1 GCA_009692435.1 Deltaproteobacteria bacterium
CGTTACCACGAGCGGATGTGGACGGCGATCGCGACCTGCAAAAAACAGCAACGGAACTTCTTCTCCTTCCTCTACGAGGCGCTCAAGGCCAAAGCCGACAACCGCCCCGCCCCAAGCCTCCTCCGCTCATAACCCGTGAACGGGTACGACTTCGGCGAGACGTGCTCCCACGTCATGGAGAAGCGTTGTTGTCGAGTCTAATCGTGAGTGGTCCGCATGGCCCGATCCGTCAGTCAACACACTCACCCACGGGCGAGCGTGCTGTAACCATCCATGCAGCCGAAGTTCATGGCCGGGATGCGCAATGACTAACGCCGCCGGCTTTGCGAAGAGCGGATGATCGTTCGGCACTGCGATTACGTTTCATATCCCAACGCCACAAGCAACGGCCTCGCAACACTGACAAAGGCATGACGTTCTTCGTTGTTCCCGGACGCGCAACCCCGATGATAATGAGTATGGGCAGCAAGGACTCTTCAAGCATTGGACATCACCGTACGCGCAATTTCTTCCTCAACACTGTCAACTGAAGCCCACGTAATGAGATCATCCCGGCCAGTCGGTTTCCGCCGCTGAAAATACATGACTCGTTGTGAACCCGCGCCCATATCCATCCGCGGCCCAACCGGGCAGCCAGACATGCACATGGCTTCGTGGACACTCACACTCTGCTCAAGGTGTTTGTCGGCAACAAGCGCTCGGATAGCAGACAGAAGCTCCGGACCATTATAAGAATCCGCCTCATCGTCTGCTGCACGGAACTTGACCTGAACGCGTTTGGCCGTACACTTGCCCTTCGTGCGGATGTAGATATCAAGCCTGTTCATCGCTGGAGACAATAAGGAAGGAGTACCATGAATGCAACTGAACTGATGGACCACCGCCGTCAACATGTGCCGGTCTTCAATGACCAGAAAATGAAATTGGGCATCTTCGGCCAAAACTGCAGTAATGGCTGCACCATCAGTCACGCCGAAACCACCTTCGAGCCGACCTACCAACACAGTGTCGCGATTTCCCAGAAAGCCGATGCGCTCGGTTTCGAACTCTTAGTCCCAGTGGGGCGTTGGCGTGGGTTTGGCGGGACCACCGACTTTAACGGCACCTGCATGGAGACCTACACGTGGGCAACGGCAATGGCGACCCAGACCAAGAATCTCATGGTCTTTTCCACGTCGCATGTGCCGACCATGCACCCCATTGTGGCGGCCAAACAGGGAGCCACCATTGACCATATCTCGGCAGGGCGGTGGGGCCTCAACATTGTCTGTGGTTGGTTCACGCCAGAAATGGAGATGTTTGGCATGCCGCAAATGGCGCACGACACACGCTATCGCTACGCGAGCGAATGGATTCAGGTCGTGAAGCGCCTCTGGTCGGAGCAACATTTCGATCATCACGGGGAATTCTTCACGATCAAGGATGGCTATCTGCTCCCTAAGCCCGTGCAACGACCCTATCCCGTCATCATTAATGCCGGGTTCTCTCCCGCTGGACGTGACTTCTCGGCGCGGGAAGCCGATTTCAATTTCATCTCCATCGATACACTCGATAACGGCAAAGCGATTGTCGCCGATGTGAAGCGCTTAGCCCACGGCTACGGTCGTGACATTGGCATGATGAGCTACGGGCTCGTCGTTTGCCGTGAAACTGAAAAAGAAGCGCGCCAAGTCCATCGTCACATCATTGAGAAAGGCGACTGGGGCGCGGCCCGGAATATCCTCGGTTTACTCGGTGTCGAAAGCGGCTCCTTTACCGAGCAACATCTGACTCAGTTCGCCGAGAACTTCATCGCCGGATGGGGTGGATACCCGCTGGTCGGCACCCCGGAACAGGTCACGGAAGGGTTGCTCAAACTCTCACGGATTGGACTCGATGGTCTGATCCTGTGTTGGTTGGACTATAACGAGGAAATTCAATTCTTTGGCGAGCGGGTGATGCCGTTGATGCGGCAAGCGGGATTGCGGCGGTAGCCGAGGTCTCCCAGTGCCTTGATCTCGCGCGTTCCCCGAATTAGAAGGGAGTCACCATGAAAAAGTTGAATCTCCACGAAGTCAAAACACATCTCTCTCGGTATCTCCCCCTATTAAAGAAGGGAGAAACCATTCTCTTGTGCAAACAGAATGTTCCCATAGCGGAAATTCGTCCGTTCGCGTCACTGCACAAGGCGAAGCGTCCAATTGGACTTGCCAAGGGAGAATTCTCAGTGTCCCCTGAATTTCTTGAGCCCCTTCCCGACGAACACCTCTTGCCCTTCTTAGGGGAGGAACAGTGAGGATTTTGCTGGATACGTGCACGTTCCTGTGGCTTGTCACCGACGCGCCAGAGCTGTCCGATTCCGCACGGAAGGTCTTTGCTGAAATAGAAAATGAGGTCTATCTCAGTGCGGTCTCCACGTGGGAAATCGCCCTCAAGTACTCCCTCGGACGACTCCACCTCCCCGTGCCGCCCGAGCAGTACATTCCCGATCAACGCACCCGACATGCAATCGATTTCCCGCCTCTCCACGAGGATGCCACCCTTTTGCTCAAACGGGTGCCGCGGATCCACAAGGACCCGTTTGACCGCATGCTGATCTGCCAGGCGCTCGTGCACGACTTGGTGATCCTCACACCTGACCCTCAAATCTCCCAGTACACCGTGGGGACCATGTGGTAGACAGAAAGCGCGGCATATAAATGGAGCTGACCCCAGAGTTCGTTCACGACGGGTTGCGGCGCTGTCACTACATCACCACTCCCAAAGTCGAGACGGCGATCTACCTCGCGCTCGTACTGGAGAAACCCTTACTGATTGAAGGCCCGGCTGGCGTTGGCAAGACAGAAGTCGCTAAGGTGATGGCCGAGGTGCTTCATACCGAACTCGTGCGCTTACAGTGCTACGAAGGGCTTGATGAAGCCCGTGCGTTGTACGAGTGGAACTATCAAAAGCAGCTTTTACGTATTCAGGCCGATACCGTCCAGGAGCGAGGATGGGACGAGGTCTCATCGCATATTTTTTCACATGAGTATCTGCTCGAACGGCCTCTGCTTCACGCCATTAGCACTCCACGCAAAGTGGTCTTGCTCATTGACGAGATCGACAAAGCCGACGAGGAGTTTGAGGCGTTCCTGTTGGAAGTGCTCAGTGACTTTCAGGTGAGCATCCCGGAGTTGGGCACGATCAAAGCGATCCATCGCCCGGTGGTGATCCTGACCTCCAATCGCGCGCGGGAATTGTCCGAAGCGCTCAAACGCCGGTGCCTGCATCTGTACATTGACTTTCCTGGAGTCGAGGAAGAAACCCGGATCATCGCCCTCAAAGTGCCGGAACTGGACGAGAAATTCCAACGGCAGATTGCCCGGTTTGTGAATGGGTTACGCAAACTCGACATCAAGAAAGCGCCGAGCATCGCCGAGACGCTTGATTGGGCACGGGCGCTCGTTGCCCTGGGCATGAAAGAACTCGACTCCCCGACGGTCAAACGCACCCTCAATCTCGTGCTCAAGTATGAAGACGACATCCGCAAAGCGGACGGTCGCGTCGCGGATTTACTGCGGGCCAGTCAATAAGAAATCAGTTTCGCGTTTCGAGCCTCAAGGTTTCTCCACTTTTGCCTTTTGCCCTTTGATTTTTGATTTCTCCTCCTCTCCTGTGCCTTGACGCTCTCGCCGTTTGCCCTTACACTCCCCCAGCGTTGAGGAGAATTGATGGGGATGGACGCGCTCCCACGAGTGCTTGTGCTGCATGGCCCGAATCTCAATATGTTAGGGCAGCGCGAGCCGCAAATTTACGGCTATACGACACTTGCTGGCATCAATGCCATGCTCGTTGCGCTAGGGCAGGAGCTCGGAGTTGAGGTGGAGACGTTCCAGTCTAACCATGAAGGTGAGTTAGTCAGCAAAATTCAAGCCGCCCGCGGTCAAGCCGCCGCATTGCTAATTAACGGCGGAGCCTACACCCATACCAGTGTCGCCATTCTTGACGCGTTACTCGCGGCTGACCTGCCAGTGATCGAAGTCCACCTCTCCAACCTCTACAAACGAGAAGAATTTCGCCATCATTCATACATCGCTCGCGCCGCCATCGGGCAGATCTGCGGCTTTGGCGCGGACAGCTACCTGCTGGGGCTGCGCGCGGCGGTCAACATTATCCATCGTAAACAATAACGATCCGCGGTCGCCAGCCGTACCCTTCGATGTCGGTGCTGAGCGTCAGAACGTGAGTAGCCCCTCCTTATGGAAATCGACGATATCAAGAAACTCATGGAGTTGATGGAAGAGAAAGGCGTGATCGAACTCGAGATCAAGAGTGCGTCAAGCGAGGTACGCCTCGTGCGAGCGCATCACCAAGCGGTCGCCGCTCCACCCCCGGTTGGGATCACGGTTGCCTCCACGATACCAGCGCTCCTTCCTCCACACGAAGGGAATCCCCCGCCACAATCCAGCGACCCAGCCCTTGATCCCGCACTTGCGCGTGGCGTCGCGATTCCCTCGCCGATGGTCGGCACGTTCTACCGGACACCAACCCCGGACGCGAAGCCGTATGTCGATGTCGGATCGGTGGTCGAAATCGGTGACGTGGTCTGCATCGTCGAGGCGATGAAGATGATGAACGAAATCCAATCGGAGGTCCGCGGGCGAGTCCTCAAAATAATGATGGACAATGGCAAAGCGGTCGAATACGGTCAGCCGCTCTTTCTGCTTGAACCACTCGAATGAAGAATGCGCGTCATGCGGTCTCTGGAAAAGTGGGGATTTTCAAGGACTCCATCCTTGCTCCCCCTCACCATCCGTCTCCCCTCCAGGAGAGGGAATAAAGGACATCATGCCCATGTTGAAGAAAGTCTTGATCGCCAACCGCGGTGAGATCGCGGTGCGCATTATGCGCGCCTGTCGCGCACTCCAGATTCCGACCGTGGCCGTGTATTCGACCGCCGATCGCGAGGCCCTGCATGTCCGCCTCGCGGACGAACGGGTCTGTATCGGCCCTCCCAATGTACGCGAGAGCTATCTCAATATCCCGTCCATTGTCAGCGCCGCGTTGTCATTTGGCGCGGACGCGGTCCACCCTGGCTATGGCTTTCTTTCCGAGAATGGCGATTTTGCTGAAGCCTGCCAACGCTCGGGGTTAACATTCATCGGCCCACGCGTGCGCAATATCCGTCTCATGGGCGACAAGCCCCGCGCGCGTCGTGTCATGGAGAAAGCTGGGGTTCCCGTGTTGCCCGGCACCTCGGCCGGGACCACGGATGTGCGGGAAGCCCAAGCCGTGGCCGCGCAAATTGGCTTCCCCATCTTGTTGAAAGCCGCCGCGGGTGGCGGTGGCCGCGGCCTGCGTGTTGCCCGCAGCCCAGAAGAACTGGCCGCCGTATTTGGTGTCGCTGAAGAAGAAGGCGCGGCCGCTTTCGGCAACGGCGCCATCTACGTCGAAAAATATCTCGAACACCCACGCCACATCGAATTTCAGATTGTCGCCGATCAGCACCGCAATGTGCTCCATCTCGGCGAACGCGAGTGCTCCGTGCAACGGCGCTATCAAAAAATTCTCGAAGAATCTCCCTCCCCCATCCTCACCAAACGGCAGCGCGAAAAAATGGGCGCGGTCGCGGTCAAAGCGGCGGAAGCCATTGGCTATACGAATGTCGGCACTATTGAGTTCCTCCTCGACCAGCAAGGACACTTTTATTTCATTGAAATGAATACCCGTGTCCAGGTTGAGCATGCGATCACCGAAATGGTCACCGGCATCGACATCGTCCAAGCCGGGATTCTGGCGGCCGCGGGCGAACCGTTACCGTGGCGGCAGCGCGATATTACCTTCTCCGGCCATGCCATTGAATGTCGCATCGTGGCCGAAGACCCACGGACGATGCTGCCCTCGCCTGGGACGATTCGGGGCTATCACGCGCCTGGCGGGTTGGGCATTCGCGTGGACTCCGGGGTCGCGGAGAATAGTGTCATTCCCGTGTACTACGACTCACTCGTCTCCAAAGTCGTCGCCTACGGCAAAACGAGGGAGGAGGCGATCCAACGGATGCGCGTTGCCCTCAGCGAGTACCAGATTGCCGGCATCAAGACCAACATTCCCCTCCATCTCCAGATTTTGCAGGACGCCGAGTTTCTCACGGGCAATATCCATACTCGCTATCTCGATAAGTTCTTGACGCGCCCAATTGCTCGTCCCGCCGCCTCCGCCGCTGAACGGCTGGTCGTCAACGCTTGAAGGAACACCAGAATGAAGTTTCACTTTCGTCGCCCGCGCAGGGTCCGGCTCTCGTACCGTACCCTAATATGGAGTGCCATAAGTTCGTTGACGCTCCTCCCCATACTCCTGTGCCACGACACCTCGGCGGCAAATCAGGAGACGCCGCCACCCGCGCCGTCTCTCACAGCACCGGCTACTGAACCCCAAGCGCCGCGCATCGTGTTCCAGGAACTGCTCCATGATTTCGGCACGCTGGAACAAGGCGACCAGGTCAATCATCTGTTCAAGTTCACCAATCAGGGCAGCCGTGACCTCCGTATCGAGTCCGTGAAAACTTCATGTGGATGCACCGCTGCTGTCGTCTCCTCCGAAGTGACGGCTCCAGGGCAAGAAGGGATGATTAGCGCCACATTTGACACCTCCAAGTTCTTTGGCGAACGCGTGAAAACCGTCAGTGTCCACAGCAACGATCCCTTGCAACCGGTGACCACCCTTACCCTTCAGGGAGTCATTGCCGTGGAAGTGACGATTGAACCCATCCAACTCTATTTGGGCCGTGTCCGGCGCGGAGCCAACACCACGCATACGATTGAATTGTTGCACGATACGAACAAACCGATCTCGATCACCGATGCCACGGTCACAAGTCCCCTCATCCGTCTTCGCTCTGAAGATTTGGAAAAGAATGGCAAGAAGGGAAAGAAACTCTTCGTGACCTTGCGCAAGGATGCACCCCTGGGACGGGTCAGCACCGACATCACGGTGACGACAACCAGTCAGAAGCACCCGACGCTGTCCATTCCCGTCTTTGGCCATATTGAAGGAGATATGCTGGTGCAACCGCCTCAAGTCTCATTTGGGGTCGTGCGGAAAGGAGACACCAAGCAGCAGGACATTCGCATCAAAAGTCGCTCCTCAAAGCCGGTGCACATAGTCCGCACCCAAAGTTCCACTTCAACAGTGATTGCCGAAGTCGCAACGGTCAAAGATGGTGAAGAATACAGCCTGACACTTAAAGTGAACCCGGAAGGCACGGCTGGACAGATTCGCGGAGAAGTCCAGGTGTTTACCGATCATCCCGCGGAAAAGGTCCTTTCCATTCCGGTCTACGGCATGCTGTCTGAGCCGGGGGCGGAGAAGAAGTAGGGCAAAAATCAAAAATCAAAAGGCAAAAGGCAAAAGGCAAAAGTAATGAAAAGAAAGTAGGGTGCGCTCCGCGTACCAACACCCCGGCACATCAATATCCTCTCCGGTGAATGTCGAAGGCTCCCCTGGAGTGGTGCGCAAAGCGCATCCTACTGACTACGAACTATTTCTCATGCTCGACCCGGCTTTCTCCTCTCATTCCGATTTTTTCTCCACGACTCTTGAGCGCTTCGTCCCGCTCTTGCGTGCGCCCACATCAGGTGGACACAGCCGGATCGCCGGATTACGTGGAGCCACGGGCGCTTTTTTTCTCGCGCAGTGCCTCCGACAAGCTCCTGCTCCAACCGTCTGTCTGCTGGCTTCGCCGCAAGCGGCGGAAACTTTCGCCGAGGACCTGCGATTTTTTCTGGGCAATGAGCAAGACCTGGGGCGACACCTCTCGCTGTACCCCTCATGGGATGTCCCCGCGTTTGAAGGAATCTCTCCGAGTAGTGAAGTCATCGCCGCCCAGGTCGAAGGGCTCTATACGTTCCTCTCCACAGCCACGCCCATCGTGGTCCTGTCCATTGAGACTCTGGCACAACGAGTGATGCCACAGGAGGATTTTTTCGCCGCCACGGTACGGATTCAGACTGGCCAAGAAATCTCCTTCTCCAGCGTCGTCGATCATCTGACCCAGTGGGGGTATCGGCGCGTGCCGCTAGTCGAGGAAAAAGGCGAGATCAGTGTGCGGGGTGGCATTATTGATGTCTTCCCACCACTGGCCACCCAACCGCTCCGCCTTGAGTTTCTTGGTGACACCGTGGAATCGTTGCGACTGTTTGACCCGGTTTCGCAACGGTCGCTGGACCGACTGGAGGAATTCACCTTCCTGCCCATGCGGTTTTTTTCACTGGAGCGACTCCAGTCCGCGCGCCGCGCGGTGGAAACGGCCCTGGCGGATAGCGAGGCCAAACAGCGCGAGCAACAACGCATCGCCGAGAATCTCAAAAGCGGCCTGCCCTTTCCGGGTATCGAGTTTCTGCTGCCCTATCTGTATCCAAAATTAGAAACTCTCGGTGATTATCTCCCTCGAGGGACCGTGGTCTGGCGGATCGACCCTGCCGCCGTGACCGCGGCGAGTGAGAATTTTTGGACCCAGATGCACGACTGCGCCGAGATCGCGAATACGGCGGGACATTTCGTGCCTGACCCTCATTCCCTCTACCTCACCGCGGACGAGACGCTCCAGCAATTGTCCTCATCTTTCTCTGTCGAACTGGCTGGGCTCGAAACGCTGAACGCCGATTACACCGTGGCGGAAGTCACCCAGACGACCATCAAGCCCATTCCGCATACCCGGAGCGGAGACGGTGGCCTGACCCCATTAGTCGAGCAGCTTCAGCGCTGGCACGAGGACCAGCAGCGCGTTTTTCTGGTGGTCTCTAGCACTCTCCAGGCCACTCATTTGCAAACCTTGCTCCAGGGGCACACGCTCCACGTACCCATTGTCACAGCATGGCAGGAGCACACGGCGGATGCCTCCGCTATTATCATCGGCACCCTGTCGCACGGATTCATGCTCCCCGCCGAGCGTCTCGTGTTTGTCGCGGAAGAAGAGATATTCGGTGAACGTCGGCACCGGCGCCGCACTCAGCGTCGTCCGGTCGCCGATTATCTCACCAGCCTGAGTCAGCTCAAGGCGGGCGATTACGTGGTCCATGTGGACCACGGGGTCGGCCATTATCACGGCTTACGCCATTTGACGGTCGCGGAGATCGATGGGGACTACCTGTATCTTGAATATGCTGGTGGCGACCGCATGTACCTCCCGGTCGAGCGCATCAACCTGGTGCAAAAATATGTGGGTGCCGATGGCCACGCGCCAGCGTTAGATCGCCTTGGAGGCCAGAGTTGGGAAAAGGTCAAACGGAAAACGCGAGAACTGATCTTGGCCATGGCACGAGAACTCCTCGAAGTCCACGCGGCTCGCGCCAGCCTGGGCCGTCCGTCCGTCCCACCTTTGGGCGAAGACTATGATGAGTTTGTCGCCCGCTTTCCGTTTGAAGAAACCAGCGGGCAGCGCGCGGCGATTGAAGATGTCATCGCCGATCTCCGCAGCGATAAAGCGATGGACCGCCTGGTGTGTGGCGATGTCGGGTACGGCAAGACGGAAGTCGCGCTGCGCGCCGCTTTCGTGGCCGTCCAAAACGGGAAACAAGTAGCGATCCTCGTCCCCACCACCATTCTCGCGCAACAACATGCCGAAACGTTCGCTCGTCGCTTCACCGAGTATCCGATCAAAATCGAATTGCTCAACCGCTTCCGCTCGGCGCAAGAAAGCAAACTGGTCGTGCAAGGATTGGCCGCGGGGACCGTCGATATTGTGATCGGCACCCATCGGTTGCTGCAGCGCGATATCGTATTCAAGGACCTCGGACTCATGGTGGTTGATGAGGAACATCGCTTCGGCGTCTCTCACAAGGAGAAGATCAAAAAAATTCGCCACCAGGTTGACGTGTTGACCCTCTCCGCGACGCCGATTCCACGGACCCTCAACATGGCGTTGATGGGGCTCCGTGATCTCAGTGTGATCGAAACCCCACCGGTGGACCGGCAGGCGATTCGCACCTACATCGCGCGGTTTGACGACACCCTCATCCGTTCGGCGATTCTCCAAGAACTCGGACGTGGTGGGCAAACGTTCTTCGTGCATAATCGCGTCGAGACGATAGAAAAGATGGCCAAGCAATTACGCGATCTCGTGCCAGAAGCGGTGATCTCCGTCGCCCACGGGCAGATGCCCGAACGCGAGTTAGAACAGGTCATGTTGGATTTCCTGCATCATCGCACCAACGTGCTCCTCTGTTCGTCGATCATTGAGTCGGGGCTCGATATTTCGACGGCCAACACGATGCTGATTAACCGCGCGGACCAATTTGGCCTGGCCCAACTGTACCAACTCCGGGGGCGGATCGGCCGCTCGGCGCAGCGCGCATACGCGTATTTATTGATTCCCGGCGAACATCTGTTGACCAAGGATGCCACGCGGCGACTTGAGGTCTTGCAAGAACTGGATGACTTAGGCAGTGGCTTTCGGCTCGCGGCCCATGACCTGGAAATTCGCGGCGCGGGCAATCTGCTGGGCAAGGAACAATCCGGGCAAGTGGCCGCCGTGGGTTTCGAGTTGTATGCCCAGATGCTGGAAGAGACGGTGCTCGAACTGCGTGGGGGAAAAATTCGCGTCCAGCTCGAGCCGGAGATTCAGCTTGGGTTCCCCGCGTACATTCCCGAAGCGTTTATTCCCGATGTCAACCAACGCCTGGTCTTTTATAAAAAACTGGCCAACGTCGAAGATCGCGTCGATCTCGAAGACCTCGCGGCGGAGATGGAAGACCGCTTTGGTCCCTTACCGCAATTAGTCTTGAGTTTCCTAGAGGTGATGGACCTGCGGCGCGTCCTACGTGACTACTTGGTCACGGCAGTGTACAAAAAGGGCGAAAAGGTGACGCTGCATTTCCATCCCGATTCCCCGGTGAAGGGGGAACGGTTAGTCTCCTTAGTCCAAAAAGATCGTGGTCGTTCGCAGTTGACGCCAGATTTACGATTTACTTTTACCCTCAAACCTGACGAGGATGTCATGGGCGCGGTAAAGGCGCTGTTGGAGACCCTCACTGATGCTCATTAGCCGGAGACATGTATGAAAAAGCAGCTCTTCCTGTTGTCTATTAGTATGTGGGTTAGTGTGGCATCAAGCCACGCCGAAGTCCTCAACCGTATCGTGGCCACCGTCGATGATGAGCCCATTACTTTGCATGAGCTCCACAATTTCACCAAAGGGGGTGGGGGCCAGCAAAACGCGATGATCCCACCCGAAGCGCTGGCCAAGATGACGGAGAAAGACATCTTGGATGCCATCATTATGAACAAACTGGTGAGCAAAGAAGTCCAAACCCAGGGCATCAAGGCGAGAGAAGAAGAGATCAATAGTTACGTCGAGCGTATTAAAGCGCAGAGCAATCTGAATGACGAGCAAATGAAAGAGGCCCTCGCGAAGCAAGGGCTCACCTTGGAAATCTATCGCAAGCAAGTGGCCGATGAAATCGAACGCGCGATGTTGATTAACCGGGAGATCGGGTCACGCGTCAACGTGACCCCGCAAGATGTTGAACGCTACTACAAGGAGCATGGTGGCAACGTCGGGGAGAGTAGCGGCGACAGTGAGAGCAGCAGTCCGACGAAGAGTGAGGAGAGCGAGACGGTCTCTTCGGACGAGCAGGTCCGCGTGCGACACATTTTTTTACCGCTCTCACCGGCGGCTTCTTCCGAAGAAGAAAAAGAGGCGCTCCAGAAAATCACCGACATCCGCAATCGTGTCCAGAATGGTGAGGATTTTGCCGCCCTCGCGATCGCCCACTCCCGTGGCCCCGGCGCGGACCAAGGAGGGGACTTGGGTTTCTTCAAGAAAGGACAGATGTCCAAGGAAATCGACGATGTCGCCTTTTCCCTCAAACCAGGGGAAGTCAGTCAGCCCTTCCGCAATAATGCCGGTGTGCATCTCCTCAAAGTAGAAGAACGGACCGGCTCGACAGAGAAAGTCGCTGCTGCCCCGACACCGGAGAAGAAACCCACCAGCGCGATCGACCCCGCTGTCGCCGAACAGATCAAGCAGAAGTTGTATAACGAGGCCCTCCAGCAGCGATATAACCGCTGGTTCCAGGAAGATTTACGCTTCCGCCATCAGGTCGAGAATTTCCTCGTCGCCGATTCCAATAGCTCGTCGTTCACCCCAAAATCCGCCCGTCCCAAGGCTGGCGGACCCACAACGGAAGCACCGAAAGAAGAAGAACAAGGGTTTTTTCGGAAATTATTGCCGTTCTGAGAAGCGTGAGGCATAAACCGTAAATGTGTAAAACGTAAGAAAACAGGACATCTTCTTTCACTCTTCACTCTTCCCCCCATGCTCCCCCTCATTGGCATAACAATGGGTGATCCCGCCGGGATTGGCCCTGAAGTCACCCTTAAAGCCGCGGCACGGAAACCAGCGACATGCCGGCTCGTGGTCCTGGGCGATCTCCAAACCCTCACCGCCACCGCGATCCGTCTCAGCTCTCCACTCATTCCAACAGCCTGGACGCTCACTGACCCATACCCTGCTGACTCGCGCCGCCTGCCGGTGTTGGCGCTCTCAACCCTCGCATCCGCGCACCGCACCCCAGGACAGCCGACATCAACCGGGGGCGAGGCGTCGTACCGGTATGTTGAAACCGGCGTTCACCTCGCAATGGAGAATGCGCTCCAAGGGATCGTGACCGCGCCCATCAGTAAAGCCATGTGGCATGCCGCCGGGCGTGACTACCCCGGGCACACGGAACTTCTTGCTGCCCTCACTCACACACCAGAAGTACGGATGATGCTCGTTGGTCGCCAGCTCCGGGTGATTCTCGTCACGACCCATATCGCCCTCGCCCGTGTCCCGGCCGCGCTCTCGACCGAACACATCAAAAAAACGATCCTGATGACCGCCGCCCATCTGACCCGGTTTCACGGGCTCGCGTGCCCGCGCTTGGCGGTGGCAGGGTTAAATCCCCATGCTGGTGAAGCCGGAGCATTTGGCGATGAGGAAGCACGGATTATCGCTCCGGCCGTGCGGCACCTCCAAGAACAACACCATGCACTGGTCGTGGACGGACCATTTCCAGCGGACACCGTTTTCGTGCGCGCCGTGCAAGGCGCGTTTGACGGGGTGATCTGCTTATACCATGACCAAGGGCTCATCCCCCTGAAACTGCTGTCTTGGGAAGACGGGGTGAACGTCACCATTGGTTTGCCGATTGTACGCACCTCGCCCGACCACGGCACAGCCTTTGACATCGCCGGTCAAGGCACAGCCGACCCACGCAGCATGCAAGCGGCGATTACCCTGGCCGCGGATATGACATACCATCGGAGTACATAATGAATCCAGCCATCTTTCGTGAATATGACATTCGCGGCCTCGCGGACAAAGATTTTGACACTGCCTTCGCTCATGCATTAGGTCAAGCGTATGGCACCTATGTTCGCACCCAAGGGAAAAAGCGTATCGCGGTTGGCCGCGACTGCCGTCTCACCTCGGACAAATACGCCGAAGCGTTGCGTCAAGGATTACGGTCCACCGGCATTGACGTGGTCGATATTGACACCTGCCCCACGCCGCTGATGTATTTCTCCCTGCATCACTATGATCTGGACGGTGGACTCCAAGTCACGGGGAGTCATAATCCCGCCGATCACAATGGGTTCAAGATGTGCATCGGCAAATTCACGATTCACGGAGAAGAGATTCAGGAGTTGCGCAAGCTCATTGAGTCCGGACGCTTCGCGACTGGCCAAGGCACCGAAGAACAAGTCCCAATCATTCCGCCGTATCAAGACTTTCTGATCAAGCAATTTGGCCAGCTCTCGCGCAAAATCAACGTTGTCATTGACGCAGGCAATTCAACGGCTGGTCCGGTGGCCCCGCGCATCTTCCATGCGATGGGCTGCCAACTGACGGCTCTTTTTTGTGATCTCGACGGCCGGTTCCCCAATCATCATCCCGATCCGACGATTCCAGAAAATTTGACGCACCTGATCGCGGCGGTCAAAGAGACCGGAGCTGAGATCGGCGTTGCCTACGATGGGGATGCGGACCGAGTGGGCTTAGTGGATCGGCACGGACGCATCGTCTGGGGCGATGAGATGATGGTGCTGTTTGCTCGTGACATCCTGCGACACCACCCAGGAGCGACCATCGTATCCGAGGTCAAATGTTCGCAACGGCTCTTCGATGATGTCGCCCAGCACGGTGGTAATCCCATCATGTGGAAGGTCGGACACTCGCTATTGAAGGCTAAAATGCGCGAAACTGGCGCGAAACTGGGTGGAGAAATGAGCGGCCACATTTTTTTTGCTGACCGCTATTTCGGCTACGACGACGCGATTTACGCCTCCTGCCGCATGCTGGAGATTCTCGCTACGAGCGGCAAGGAGTTGACTGAACTGCTGGCCGACTTACCGCCATCGTTCACCACACCAGAGATTCGCGTGGATTGTCCTGATGACCAAAAATTTCATATCGCCGAGAAAGTCCGCGATCACTTCCGTGGCAAATATGACATCGTGGATGTGGACGGGGTGCGGGTAAAATTCCCCGACGGCTGGGGTCTCGTCCGCGCATCGAACACACAACCTGTTCTTGTGCTCCGTTTCGAGGCGAAGACGCAGGAGCAACTGACGGAGTACAGAACGCTCGTTGAACATGTGGTCGAAGAGGTGAAACGGCAACGGCACGCGTAAGGCGAAACTGAGACCCCAGGGTCCTTCTCCTGGCTAAGAAAGGGGCAGGGTGAAAAGAAGAAGGAAATTCAGTTCTTCTGATTTCTTCCGGGCTCCAACTATGAAGGCTTCCCGTGCCCCACCATCTCTCGCAACGCTTCGATTTCACGCGCTAACTCGCGGTGACGCCGAGAGAGCGACAAGATATACAGGAACAACACGATCCACACCGCACAGAACGCGGCAAACAAATATGGCATAACCCATCCTCCCTACGACACCGCCACGACCTGGCGGCGTAGCGCGGCCACCTCATCACGCAAGATGAGACTCCGCAAACGTAACCAGATCAACCAAGCAAAAAGACAGAGAAACGCCGCGGAGCAGACCAGTAAGGTCCAGATCATCTCTGGCGCCATCCGCTCGACCTTGGGATGAATCCCGCGCCATAATTTCACGGCGATATACAACAGCGGAATATCCAGCACGCCGACAATGCCGAGCACCGCCGCGTAGCGGGCAATCAATTCATTATCCCCAGCCAGCACGCGTAGCAGAATATACGCGGCATAGATCATCCATAAAATCACCACCATCGTCAGGCGCGGATCCCAGGTCCACCACACGCCCCAAATCGGACGAGCCCAAATCGACCCAGTGATAATCACCATCGTGCAAAAGACCATGCCGACTTCAGCCGCGGCCTGTGCCAACAGGTCGGAAAACCGGTCGCCTTGCCACAGGAAGGCCGCGCTGGCTCCCGCGACAATGAAAAAACCGAGAAAGGTATTCCACGCAGCGGGCAAGTGAAAATAGAAAATGCGCTGCGCGGGCCCCTGAATACGTTCGTTCGGCACGTACAAGAACACAAACGCGAGCGCGATCAGCATCAAACCACACGTGAGCCATGGCAACACGCGATCCATAAAGACAGCACCCTGTTTCATCGTTATTCCTGTACGACCTGTGGGAAAATCAGCCACCCTGTTACCACAAAGATCACATCAAAAGCGAGGAGGACCCGAAGCCAGACTCCTGTCCATACCATCCCAGCGAGCATCGCGCTCGTCACATGCACCGCGGCAATGAGCAGCGGAATGAGTAACGGTAGCAGCATCACCGGCAACAAGATTTCACGGGCCCGCGTCCGTACCGTCAACGCCGCGAAAAGCGTCCCCAACGCGGAAAATCCCACGATCCCCAGGAACAAGACCAGTGGCAGCGCGAGCAGCGACCACGACCAGGGAAGTTTCAGCAACACTAAAGTCACAGGAGCCGCGACGCTTTCCACGAGCATGAGAAAAAGAATATTGCCAACCAGTTTAGCGAGGAACAGGGTTCCTGGCTCAATCGGGCAGAGTAATAGCCCGGAAAAGCAGCCGCGTTCTTGCTCAATTAAAAACGCGCGTTGCAATCCGAGCATGCCGGAGAACACCAGGGTTATCCATAATACCGCCGCGCCGATCTCTGGCCCCTGGACCTGCTCTGGACCCAGTGCCACCACAAAGATGAGGACGATGAGCAACGCTAGCACGAAGAGGGACGAGACGCGCTCTTTGGTGCGTATCTCCAGCAGGACATCTTTCCAGAGCAACGCCCACATAGCTACGAATGCGGAATGCGGAATGCGGAATGCAGAATCGTGGAGTGATAGCGGGCGATGAACTCTTGAACGGATGGCACGTGCCCGTCAGACTCCCAAGCGATACGACCACGGTCAACAATGAGTGCGCGGGTGCAAAGCTCAAGGCCAAAGGCGAAATCGTGCGTGGTCAGAATAATGGTCTTGCCTTGTGCTTTCATGTGCGCGAGGGCGGACTGAAGGATCGCCACTCCCTGCGCATCCAGGCCGGTGTAGGGCTCATCAAGTAGCAGCAGGTCAGGCTCGTGCAAGAGGACCCGCGCGAGCGCGAGACGTTGCTCCATGCCGCGTGAGAAGGTGCGGACCACGGTATTGCCCCACTGTTGTAACCCGACTTGTCGCAGCACGGTGGCGATTCGTGTTTGCATATCAGGAACAGTGTACGCCCGTCCGTAAAAAGTCAGATTCTCGATCGGCGTAAGGTCGGGATACAGAAAACTCTCATGCCCAAGAAAGCCGAGTCTTCGCCGCACGTGTGCTTCTTGTGGAGAAGCGCCGAAGAGCGTGAGTTTCCCCGTCGATGGCCGCAGCAGGGTCGCCAACACACGTAAGAACGTGGTCTTCCCCGCGCCATTGGGACCGAACACCCCAACCACCTCCCCCGCCGCGATCTGACACGAGACTTGATTCAGGACTGGCACCCAGGCGAAGGTCTTGGTCAGATTTTCAGCTTCGATCACCCACGACATGGCAAGTATGGCAATTGCGGATTTTAGATTGCGGATTGACGATTGCGAGACTTCTCTCTACATGAAGTACACGAGGAACAACCCATGACCGGAACGATCAAAAAAATTCTTAAAGACAAAGGCTTCGGCTTTATCACTCCAGACGAAGGCAAGGATGAGGTGTTTTTCCACCAGTCCCGGTTAGCACCCAAAGTCTACTTTGAGGACCTGCGCGAAGGGGACGAGGTCGAGTTCCAGACCCGCCCTGGCGAGAAAGGTCCGCAGGCATTCAATCTCAAGGTGCGGTAACCCTTTTCTCAGTTCTCCCCCGCGCCCGGGACGCGTGACCGATCAAGCTCGGCAAGGGCTTCCAGCGCGCGCGCTTCATACTTTTCGCGGAGCAGACGATAGTCCTCCTCCGTCAGCTTCCCCATTTCCTGATCGAAGTCCGCTTCTTTGATGGCGGCATACGCATCCGTCTTCTGTTTTTCCCAGCGCGCGGCTTGGTCTTCCCGTACTCCAGAACGGCCAGATTCACGCTCCGGCTTGAACAACGGAGCCGCGACAAACAGGGCAATCATGCCGACTAGTACCAGGCCCGATATGTAGAGCAGAAAAGTCATACGAAAGTCCAAGGTCCAAGGTCTAAAAGTTTCGAGTTCCAGGCTCAGTCCTTCTTGTCCTTACTTTTGCCTTTTGATTTTTGCCTTTTGCCTTTTGATTTTTCTTTACTCTCTAAACTGAGAAAGCTCTTTCTTCAGCCGCTCCCGGTACTCGCCCGCGACCTCGGTCACAACCGGTGGTTGTGATTCCTTGACGGCACGCTGCCGACTCCAGCGTAAACTCATGAGGCTCACCACCACACCTCCCAAAATTAAAGCAAGGAATGGTGTGATCCAGGCCGCTAAGTTAAACCCCGTGGTCGTCGGGGACGAGAGCACCTTCTCGCCGTATTGCGCCATATACGAGGCCAGGATTTCTTCTTTCCCTTTTCCCGCGGAGATCGCCGTCGCGATCTCCTGTTTTCTCGGTACAGCGAAACTGCACTGCAAGTGATTACAACTATGCACCGTCAAGCCGCACGAGCACTGACACGTGAGCCCTTCTTCCACCTCTTGCGTCGTTGAAGGCTCAGCCAGCGCGGGTAGTACGGGGAGGACAATGAGAAGGGCTAGTAGTGTGAAGGCAATCTTCAATCCTAATCTCCAGGGGGGCATGAAACATAAAGCGTGAAAAAAAGAAGATTTACGCTTCGCGGTTTTGTCTTTTTACGTTTTACTCCGCCACTTCATTCCCCCGGGCCACCGGAGCCTGCGCCAATACTCGTTCTTGTCGCTCCGCCGGAGTCGGCATCATCGTCACGCAGGTACCCAGTATCAACACCAAGCCGCCGATCCACAGCCACGACAACAGCGGATTGACAAACACTTGAAACGTCACCAGCCCCGAAGGCGCATCGTAGCCGCCAAGCACCACATAGAGGTCTTCAAGCAGGGTCGGGCGAATGGCCACTTCCGTCGTCGGTTGGTCCTGTTTCTTGTAGTGCCGTTTCTCCGGATACATGGTGTCAATCTGTTGACCTTGAACAAACACCTGCACCTCAGCCGCCTGGATGCTGACGTGTGGAGAATCACTGCTCTTGATACCGTTATACCGCAACGTATAGCGCCCGACCTCGAAGGACTCGCCGGTATTGATCGAAATTTGCTTCTCGATCTTAAAGAACGAAGACCCCGCGATCCCAACAAACATCATCACCACCGCCACATGCACGATGTATCCACCATACCGGCGGGGGTTTTTACTCACCAAACGACCGAGCGCCTGTGGCGAACTCTCGTGCAACATGGACTGTCGTGCACGGGTCCCACGATAAAACTCGGAGAAAATCGTGCCGAGCACAAAGCCCGCTAATGAGAAGATGACAACCGCATAGTAGTTGCGGTATCCAAAGAGAAAAAACAGCACTCCAGCACTGAACCCCGCAATGAGCGAAATACTGAAGTTACGACCGAGGCTTTTCACGCTCGCACGCCGCCAGGCGATCACGGGCCCGATCCCCGTGAGCAACAGCAATAATATTCCGAGCGGCCCATTCACTTTATTGAAGAACGGAGGGCCCACGGTAATTTTCACACCGCGCACCCATTCGGAGATAATCGGAAAGACCGTTCCCCAGAACGTCGCGAACGCCAATCCCACCAACACCCAGTTATTCAGCAGAAAGGCCGCTTCCCGCGACATCAGCGAGTCGAGTTCGTTGTCGCTCTTCAGGTCCGGCAGGCGATAGAACAAGAGCCCGAAGGACACAATCAAAAGAAACACCAGAAACGCCATGAAATAGGGGCCGAGACCGGACTGGGTGAACGAATGCACCGAGGAAATGACGCCACTGCGCGTCAAGAATGTCCCAAAAATCGTCAGCGCGAAGGTGAGGATCACGAGCACCATGTTCCACACCTTCAGCATGTTTTTCTTTTCTTGAATCATGACAGAATGCAAATACGCCGTCGCAGTGAACCACGGCATGATCGCGGCGTTCTCCACCGGGTCCCACGCCCAATAGCCCCCCCAGCCCAACACTTCGTAGGCCCAGCGACCGCCCAGCAGATTGCCGCAGGAGAGGAAGAACCACGAGGCCAGTGCCCAGCGTCGTGTGGTGCAAATCCACACTTCGCCTAATTTCCCGGTCGCGAGCGCCGCGATAGCGAACGCAAAAGGAATGGAGGCGCTAATGTAGCCAAGGTACAACGTTGGCGGATGAATCGTCATCCAGTAGTTCTGGAGCAAGGGATTGAGGTCCGACCCTTCTTGCGGCGTGAACGCCAGCCGTTCAAATGGCGGCGTAATGAAACACAACATGCCCAGGAAGAACAGGGAAACCACCATCAACGTCGTCGTGACGTAGGGCATGAGTTCCCGGTTCTTCTCCCGATTCTGCCAATGCACGATAGCCGAGAACATGGTCTGGATGAACGTCCAAAAGAGGAGGGACCCCTTTTGGCCGCCCCACAGAGCGGCGACGGTATACTGGAGCGGCAAGGTCGAACTAGAATAGGCCTGGACATACTCCAGATTGAAATCTCGCGTCAGGAGCGCATGCAGGAGAGCGACTACGGCCACGGTTACGCAGCCAAAGACCGCATATGCGGCCTGGGTTCCACTTGCGATCCAACGTTCCCTGCGCCAAAGCGCCCCTAAGAGACTGGTACAAATCGCATAGACCGCCAGAATGGCGGCTAGCGCCAACGCCAATTCGCCGAGGTGTGTCATAAGGAGAGTCGCGAGTTCCGAGTTCTGAGTTGCGAGTTATCGGAGAAAGTTATCAGTTGTAGTTGTCAGTCATCAGAAAAAACCGAGAGACAGATGGGACTTCTCGCGCTCACGCCTGACTTTAGCGTGCCGACGCTTGTTGTCCGGTAGTTGGTGGTTGCTCGTCGGCGGCGGGTTCATATTTCGATGGACAACTGGTCATAATGGTTTGGGCTTCCAAGACATCCGCCGGACTGTAGCGCCCTTCGACGATCACATCCCGTCCTTCAGCGAACATATCGGGAAGAACCCCTTGGTAACGGACAAGCACACCAGGAGAAGGAGATTCTCCCTCCTTGAATGGCCCAAGAGAAAAACTCAGGCGCAAATCTTTTGGACTCCAGTTTATGGTGCCAGCCTGGACGCGGCCAGCGACCCGCACGCCTTCATCAGCGAAAGCCGTGCGCTTCGGTAAAAATTCTTCAATGGTGAGGTAGTACAGGCTGGTTTCGCGGATGCCGGTATACATGAGATACCCCACCGCCCCAATGACGCACGCAATACCTAAGAAGAATTGGCCTTTCTTTGTCATAGCCCCACACTGCTACGCTATTTCGGGTATCCATGCAAGAAAGGCTCTCGCATTTGAAGAGGATAATTCAGACGGAATTCATTGACTTTCCATGCCCCTTTCTATATGTGAGAAGGCCCCTAGAGTAACGAAACTGTAATCCACCCATGTTCGAATCACTCGGCGAAAAGCTAGAGTCGGTCTTCCGTCGTCTCCGTGGACACGGCAAGCTGACAGAAAAAAATGTTGAGGACGCTCTGCGTGAGGTTCGTCTTGCGCTCCTCGAAGCCGATGTCAATTTCAAGGTCGTCAAAGAGTTCGTCGACCGGGTGAAGAGTCAATCGCTGGGGCAAGAAGTCCTCGCCAGCCTGACACCTGGCCAGCAGATCATCAAGATTGTTCACACCGAAATGATCGCCTTGCTCGGTGGAGAACGCACTGAACTTGATCTTGCCGCGGCCCCACCCGTTGTGATCATGCTTGTCGGCCTCAACGGTGCCGGCAAAACGACCACTGCTGGTAAGCTTGCTCTCTATCTCAAAACTGAACTGCGTCGCTCTCCCTATCTTGTCCCCGCGGACACCTACCGTCCCGCCGCCATTGAACAACTGAATATCGTCGCCAAGGAGATCGGCATTCCTGTCCATCCGACTCCGCAAGATGGCACGGCGACGGATCCGGTCGCGATCGCGAGTGCTGGCGTCGAAGCGGCTCGCCGCAATGCCAGCGATGTGGTCATTATCGACACCGCTGGTCGCTTGCAGATCAACGACGAACTGATGGGTGAGTTGGAACGGATGAAAGCCGCCATTCATCCTCACCAAATCGTGTTGGTGGCGGATGCCATGACCGGGCAAGAAGCGGTCAACGTCGCCACCGGTTTCCACAACCGCATTGGTGTAGATGGAGTGATCCTCACGAAGATTGAAGGGGACGCGCGCGGTGGCGCGGCTTTATCGCTACGGGCAGTGACTGGGCAACCGATTCTGTTTGTCGGGGTCGGCGAAAAACTGGATGCCCTTGAAGCGTTTTATCCAGACCGCGCCGCCTCGCGCATTCTCGGTATGGGTGACATGTTGTCACTTATCGAAAAAGCCGAGAAACTGTATGACCAGAATCAGGCGGAGGCCCTGGAGAAAAAGCTGCGCAAGAACCAACTGACCTTGGAAGACTTCCAAGAGCAGTTGCGCATGGTGAAAAAGCTCGGATCCATTACGGATTTGGTGGCCATGCTCCCTGGTGGTAAGAAACTCATGCAAGGCACGGATATGGACGCGGCCGAGAAAGAGATGAAACATATCGAAGCCATTATGAGCTCAATGACGCGAGAGGAACGCCTGAAGGCGGAAATTCTCAACGGCAGTCGTCGCAAGCGGATCGCGGCGGGGAGCGGCACCTCGGTCGCCGACGTCAATCGGTTCCTCAAGCAATATCTTGATGCAAAAAAGATGATGAGAAAGTTTACGCAGATGGGGCTCAAAGGAAGGCGATGAGAAAGTTCCGCTAGAGAAGTCCCAAAGGACAGTCTGGACGGTCTTTCTCAAACCCTGCACAGAACAGACAAGGAAGGCACAGAAAGTTATGGTAAAAATCCGACTCGCCCGCCACGGGGCAAAGAAAAAACCCTTTTATCGTATCGTTGTGGCGGATTCACGCTCACCGCGTGACGGTCGCTATATTGATTTGGTCGGGACCTACGACCCATTGCAAACCCCAGCCGCCGTCAGCCTCAAGCGCGAGAAGCTTGACAAATGGCTCCAGACGGGAGCCCAACCAACTGAAACAGTGGCGAAACTCATAAAAATGGCAGGACCCGCAGCGGCACCAGCAGTTTGACCTCAGAGTGAGGGGGGGAGACGCTCATGAAGGAGTTGGTACTATATTTGGCCAGAGCATTGGTCAATCATCCAGAGGAAGTCGAGGTCAAGGAAATCCAGGGGGAAACCGCCGCGATTCTCGAACTGCGCGTGGCCAAGGAGGACCTTGGTCGCATCATCGGAAAACAAGGGCGTACCGCAAAATCGATCCGTACTCTGCTGAATGCCGTCGCCTCACGGACAAACCGAAAAATTGTCCTCGAAATCATCGAAGAAAAATAACCAACGGCACCAGGATTCGCTCATTCCGCTGGGCCGCCTGGTAAACACACACGGGATACGTGGCGACGTGCGTCTCCTCCCGCACTCGTTCCCGTGCCGCACGTTATATCCAGGTCTCACCGTTTTCCTACAAGACGCACAGGGTCAGCTCTTCACCCACAAGGTCGTCGGAGCCCGACCGCGTGCGCCCTTCGTCATTCTCACGCTCGACGGCGTGGATTCTATCGACCGGGCCGAAACCTTGCGCGACATGACGGTTGCGGTCGAGGAGACCGTACTGCCTCCTCTGGAAGATGGGGAGTTCTATTACTATCAGGTCATTGGTCTTGCCGTGCGGACAACCGCGGGAACGGACATTGGTGAGATCACTCAAGTCTTTTTTTCCGGAGGCCATGACATTTGGGTTGTGCGCCAAGGGGAAAAAGAATACTTGATCCCAGTTATTGAAGACATCGTGCGGTCAATCGATATTCCCGGTAAACAGGCGATCATTGAGCCGCTAGCGGGACTCCTGGACTAGGGGACAAGTCCTAAGACAGTCTCGGACAGGTCCCACGCAAACCCCACTCTAGTCAAGACAAATGTACGCTTATGCAGTTCCATGTGCTCACCATCTTTCCCGAGATGTTCCCCTCCCCGTTGTCAGCGAGCCTGCTCAAAAAAGCCCAGGACAAGGGCGTTGTCAGTTGCACCGTGCACAACCTGCGGGACTATACAACGGATAAACATCACTCCGTTGATGACGCTCCGTATGGCGGTGGGCAAGGCATGGTGATGAAGCCAGAACCCGTCGTCGCGGCCCTCGAAAGTATTTGCCTGTCACTCTCCAATCCCTGGCGCATTCTTCTCTGCCCGCAAGGAACACCACTGACACAAGCAAAAGTCGCCGAACTGGCGCAACGCGCCAGTCTCGTGATGGTCTGTGGCCGGTATGAGGGCATTGATGAGCGGATTCGCCCGTTTATTGATGAGGAACTCTCGATTGGCGATTACATCGTGAGCGGAGGAGAGATCGCCTCATTAGTTGTGATTGACGCCGTCGCGCGGTTGATTCCGGGAGTCGTCGGTAATCAGGAATCAGTTGAAGAGGAGTCGTTCAGCCACGGACTCTTAGAGTATCCACAATACACACGGCCAGAGAATTTCCGTGGCATGCGCGTGCCCGAGGTATTGCTCTCTGGGAATCACGCCAAGATCACAAGCTGGCGACAACAACAATCGATCCAGCGCACGCGTGAACGACGACCGGACTTACTGACCCAAAGAGGACTGAGGACCGAGTAATAAGGACTACGTTATTGATCGTATGGCATCGCACATTGTGAAAATCCGGACGTTCCTTCTCTTTCCCGGAGCATGTCCTCCGCCCTCAGTCCTGGAACCTCGGTCCTGGAGTCCTCATGTCTGACTTCTACCTCGCGTTGATCCATTACCCCGTCTACGACAAAGGGCATAATATCGTGACCACGTCGATCACAAACATGGATATTCACGACATCGCCCGCTCCTCGCGTACCTACGGTGTGAAACGCTACTTCGTCGTGACACCGACTCGAACATTACGACTGCTCGCTGAAAAAATTCTCGACCACTGGGATCATGGGTACGGCAGCACGTACAACGAAACTCGGAAAGATGCGCTTTCTCTGGTGGCGCTCGCCGATAACCTCGATAACGCGATCACCGCGATCCACACCGAAACAGGGGAACCCCCACGCCTCGTGGCGACCTCGGCACGCCCAGGTCCGCGGCGCGTGTCGTTCGCCAACCTTCGTCAACTGGCGGAAACACCGGGCCCCCCTCTCCTCATGCTCCTTGGCACCGGTTGGGGATTGATAGAAGATATCCTGGACCGAGCGGACTATATTCTTGAACCAATTCCAGGAGTTGACGATTACAACCATCTTTCCGTTCGTGCCGCCGCCGCTATCCTGCTTGACCGGCTGCTAGGGGCACGGTAAACATTTCGGGCTCGCATCCGTCAGCCAAGCCAACCAACGCAAGAAACGGAGAATCGGGGAATCGGTAAGGCCCAGCGCCTGCGCCATGCTCTCCCGCAGTGACGTTTCGTCTGCTCCCTTTGCTGACCGCCGAGAGTTATGGAGGAAGAAAAAAATGAGCAACATGATCGACAGTATTGAAAAACAACAGTGTCGCAGTGACCATCCCACCTTCAAACCTGGCGATACCATCCGCGTCCATGCCAAAATCATCGAAGGTGACAAAGAACGCATTCAGGTCTTCGAGGGCGTCGTGATTAGTCGAGCCAATGCCGGCAACCGCCAATCCTTCACAGTTCGCAAAATTTCCTATGGCATTGGAGTGGAGCGGGTGTTTCCCCTCCATTCACCACGAATCGACAAAATTGAAGTCGTCACCAGTGGCCGCGTCCGGCGCGCCAAGTTGTACTATCTCCGCGGCCTGTCTGGAAAAGCCGCGCGTATCAAAGGCGAGCGCGTGATGACCACGGGCAGCAAATCCAAAAAAATTCCAGCCGTCGTCGTTCCGGCCATCGAAGCCCCAGTCCAAGCGTAGGTCAACAGATTCTCGTAGGGGCAGCAGCCATAGGCCCCTACGTTTTCCGCTCCTGCCCCCGCTCCCACCACCACAATCCCACGATCATCGCCACCAATAACACTGGTGTCGCATAACCATACGAAGCCGACGCATAGAGCATCAGCTCGTCGAAACGGCCAATCAACAGCGACATCCGGGCCATCACCGTGTACCCAAACGCGGCACCAAACGACACCATGAGAAAATAGATGCCGACACGCGCTATTCGGCGCACGGTCCCCGTGTGTTCAAGCGAAAAGAAAAAATAGAACAGCACGCTCACCACACCGATCAACACTAGCAGCGCATTGAGTCCCGCCCACGTCATCCACGCAACCCCACCATCGCCGACTGTCACTAACGGTTTCAACGTGCCTTCCACCTGCTTGAGGATGAACGACGAGATTTGTCGCGGAATGGCTAGCCCGGAACTGATGCCCAAGAGAAACGCGAAGGAAATGCGGCTGAGCCAGGCAATCGAGGGAATGAAACGTGCCAGGAGCAGTAGCCCCAAGAAGGCAGGGACGAGGAGCCATCGCTTTCCCTGTTGCGTCATCGGGATATAGAGCTTGTTGGTCATGACTTGGTAGTAGGTGATCGTCAACAGGTACCCGACGGAAACGCCAACAAAAACATGTTCCCCAAACTTAAAAAACGGATTGTCCTTATACAGAAAACTGTACATGCACAGGCTCAAGCCCACCGCGACCCACGCCCCAATCACGACCTCAGCACTCACCGCTGCCTCCCCCGCGCTTGTCCAGTGAGAAAGTAGAGCGCATTACATACGATGATGAGAAAGATAATCACAAAGTGGGTCGCCGACTGCGCCGCCATCCCCGCCATCGCTTTGCCTTTGACCCCTAAGAGAACTTCATACTCCGCTGCCCCGCGTAGACCACCAAGCAGTCCATTGATTTGTCCCGTATCCAGCAACGGATAAAAGCGTGGGGCACTCACCGCCGTACACCCACCCCCCAGCTCAAACCCATATTTTTCCTTGCCATACACATACCAGGTATCGATCCCAGGAAAGCCAACACTCAAACTCATCACGTACTGCATATCGCGGAGCGAGCGCACCTTCTGAAGCAAAGGAATGTCCGCTGTCTTCGTCCCGTAATAGTCAGCCGGGAACGCGGCGTGAAAATCCTGGCCCATGCTAATCACCGCACTCGCATCACCAGGAGCGTACCCTAAAAAAACGTAGTCCACTCCTTTCTCCTTGCCTTTTTCGCGCGCCACTTCAGTAAAGGCGATCTCCGCTATTCCCGCGCCCGCCGGCCACAACGTCATTCCCAACACTTTAATGTTCTTCTGAAACGCATGGCGGAGTAACGCCACCGCCATCGGATAGAGTTCCGGCTTCCCCCCCGGCTCGAAGTCCATTGAGAGTAACATCAAGGACCCGGCGGGGAGCTTCTCCATATAATCGTAGACTCTTTGTACTTCCGGTGAGACCCGAATCGGCAAACTCACGGGATAGAGCAAGGGCAACAATGTCGCCACAGCGATCAGCAAAAATATCACGCGTCGATCAAGGCGCAGGAGCCGAAGAACGAAATCAGTCATCAGTCCTCAGTCTTCAGTTGTCAGCACTGAATTCCCAGTCCGCAATCCACAATCCGAAATGGGGAAATCCGCAATCCCAAACCCTCAATCCTTCCCCAAATACGATCGTTCAATCCCAAAAATAATTTTGATGGACGTGGCGATGCCCCCAAGGCTCACACCGATAAGAATCCCGCGTTGCGCGGCGGTATTGGGAACGTTCATGATCCACTCGGTAACGGACCCAATGCCAGAAATCAGATGCTCCCCCAAAGGAACCCGGCCCCACATCACCAAAATAGCGGCCACCAACAAAACGGTGGCTTCCGGGGTGCGTGCACGAAATGCCCGATACGCGGCTGACGCGACGAAAAACGCGAGCAGCGAAAACATCGTTCCTTGTAAAGCCACAAACACATAGCTGTAGAGCCACCCGAACGAAGTCCCTTCAGTCTTCCCGCCGGACCAGAAGCCCGCACCGAGCATGATGAGCATGGAGAGAAACATCACTCCGCTGTAGCCCCACCCAGCTTCACGTCGTTTGATCTTCACGTAGTGCGAACGAATCAGGCTGCCAACGCCCAGAAGAATGGCAAACCCACTAATAATCTGCCCCCAGACCGACACTTCCGTCAGCAGCGATTCCGATGCCGGATGCGGGACGTAGTACTGAGCCGTAAACGTGATCCCTAAGAGGAGCGTGAGCAACAACGGGAACGTCCGTTTCCAAAAAAGCACGCGTCTCCTCCTATTTCACGTCATTGAACAGTTGAAAAAGAGTTTTGACCCACGGGACAGAGAAAATCTCTCCCAGTGTGATCGCCACCGTCCCGATCACCATGACGCAAAGCAGAATCCCTTTGCCAATATCTTGCCCCCGGAGTGTCCCGACCAATACCGGCTCACGGGAGAGGTATGCACTCGCGGCATACAACTCTTCACCGATCAGCGTGTAGTCACACGTGGTAATAAAAAACGGCAATTGATGCTCAGCATCGGTCCCCGCGATCTGGATCGCACCCGTGGTCGCCCCGGTTTCCGCCAACAACAGCGACTCCGCGTAATAATAGCCCATGAAGAAATTGGCCGCTGGCTTCTCCCGCAGGATCAGCCCATCGACCGCCGCGGTGTAGGCAAACTGGTCTCCGCTAATAAAGAAGTTGGTGTCTTCGCGATAGGTATCGGGGCGACCGGCGGCAAAGTAGGCTTCGCGCACCATTTCCTGGCAGACCGCCATGACAATCGGTGCACGATGCGGCACTCTCAGTTCCGCGCCGTACGTCGCCACCCGCTTGGCCACGTCGCTCAGAATCACCGTCGCCGCGATAGTCGCCAAACTGGAAGGGTCACTACTGCCCCCGAAGTCACCACTGCCAGTGAGGTAGAGGACTGGACGCCCCATTTCCGTCGCTCGGCCCACGGCTTCTTCAACCGCATCAAGCCCAGGAATCCGTCGCAGAAAAATATGAGGGTTCACCCGCGCCCGGCGGATCGATACCAACAGCGTTGCCCCGAAAGCGACGAGAATGCCGAAATTGTTCAGTTTCGCCCAGTTCAACAGGTTTGCGTGGGGAGCAGCCGCGACAATGGCGCTCTTCAGACTTTCCGTCCCGTCACTGAACGTCACCTGAAAGAAATACGTGGTGTCCCGCTCAAGCCGAAAGTCCGAGGTCGATTTGACCTGAAAAAAATGCACGTCCTTGCGTTTCGCGCCCCAGACCCACCACGGCCCACTAATGTCGGTTTCGTAGTGGGTAGTCGCGGCAAACTCCGCGATAGGGGTGAACGCACCGGTTTGCTCTTTACTGAGCGAGACGCGATACACGGCGGTCTTCGACTCAGTGGTCAGCACGGGCCAGCGCAGGCCGATACTGTCACCGGCGTCACCAGGCATGTCAAAAGCTTCAAGACGCGGAGCACTAGAAGCGTCCGTTTCTTGCGCACGACCGACAACGGGCAGCAGCAAGAGTCCCCAGACGAGGCATGCAAAGAAGACGCCCGCATGGCGTCGTGGGAGTTGGAGCTCACGCATCATTAGAGTTTCTGTTCCTGGGAGCGCAGGCGTCTCGCCCGACGACAACCCGATGAAAGCGGACATAATGCCATTGCCTATCCAGGAAAGGAACGGGGAGAACCGTTTTCCCAATAGACATTATCGAAAATAACGCCCTTGGCCGTATCGCCGTCGTTGTTTGCCTACGCCCTGGAAGGGCAGCAGAATAAAGTCCAGGGCGTGAGCCCTGGGTCCCAATGCCTGAATCCTCCAGCCCTTTCAGGGGTAGGTTTTTCCCGAAAGAAAGGCAAAGTCGTCAGTCTCGCGAAGGAGCGTGGGATCAACGGCGGCGATCTCCTTAAGTGGATGGTCACCGACCGCGCCCAAGACCAACACATTCAGTGATTTCATGTTTTTGCCTCACGGCGCGAAGGACTCGTGTTCCGCTTCCATATCGCACCAGCCGGGGTTAGCGCTTCCGCACGTACTTGGGAATGTCTTTCTCTAGAACATCCGCTCGGTAGCGAACATCTGATCGCACTGCTACCCCACGTATTGGGCCAATTTCCTTCACGAGAAAGACCAATACCGGCCCTCTAATCAATTTTGACCAGGACTTACGCTCAGAGGGATTAACAGGCCCCAATGGGAGGCTGTTGCAGTTCTGCGCGCAAGTAGTGACTAAACAAACTCTCGCGTAAGGCATACAGCGTCTGCCCCAGTTCTTTCGCCTTCCCCTTTAACGAGCCCCCGGCATG
>SHZE01000105.1 GCA_009692435.1 Deltaproteobacteria bacterium
ATGCCGGGGGCTCGTTAAAGGGGAAGGCGAAAGAACTGGGGCAGACGCTGTATGCCTTACGCGAGAGTTTGTTTAGTCACTACTTGCGCGCAGAACTGCAACAGCCTCCCATTGGGGCCTGTTAATCCCTCTGAGCGTAAGTCCTGTGACCATGTCTAAATGGAAAGATCCCTACACGAGGAATCGCTAACGGAGGCGGAATCCATGTCCACATATAGCGACTGTTTTTATTGCGGTGGTGCCGTGGAAGAGCACAACCTCCCCCGAGAAGTGCGTTGGCAAGGGGAATTGTTCATTTTCGAAAACGTTCCTCTGGGCGTATGTACCCAGTGTGGCGAAAAATTCCTTAAGCCGCGGGTGGCGAAGTCACTTGATCGCGCACTCCAAGGACAACAAAAACCGATACGAGTGCTACAAGTGCCAGTCTATCAATATGAACCTGATCGTATGTGACGCCATGGATCACAACTTGTCTTGCCTCACCCCCGCGCGCCACGCCGCAGACGCGACCAGCGATGCACGGGCCACATGTCCTGGTCCTCTCCCCATCCGATCTCACCGTTCATCTCCCACCGAATCAGACTGTTGATGTCGATGAAGGTGTGGCGATTGATAATGATGCGACTCACCGGTTCGCCGATGGCCACGATCTCTCGTCCGTCGGCATCTCTGGCGGTGAGTTCGATACGGGTGATCCAACCCTTGGTGACATCGCGTTCGATCTTCCGCTCACCTTGCGTGAGGCGCACCGTGCGTCCATCACGGAGTAGAAAACCATAAGCCACAGGATGGCGCTCGGCCTCAATGTTTGTCACCGCTAAGAACCCGTGAGTCGCACTGGCGGCACCTGTGACATACGCGGCTTGGCGCGGACGATCCTCTGGACGCCGTCCCCACGTGCGGTCGCGGACGGACAGGCAATCAATCGGAATCGTCTCACCGTGCAGCACGAGTTCTCCGGTCACACGCCCAATCTGATCGAAATGGTGCGCGTGGCCGAAGGTGGAACCCGTACTGGTGAGCGGCTCTGGTGGCATCACCCCGTCGAAGCGCAGTGACGCTTTGAGGCGGTCGCCGTCGTTGTAACCCAAGGCGTAGGAGGTACAGGGGTCGATCACGCGGATCGAGACGCCGGTCGGCAAGGTAATGTCGGTGAGGTCTTGATCGCGTGGCAGTTGCAGGGCGGAATAGTTCGCCGAGTACAGCACTTCCCACGGTAGGTGCGCCGAGTGATCCCAGACCCACGCGCCGCCCGCGACCGTGCCGATATTGGGTCGCACCATTGTGTAGAACCACCCGCCTAAGCGGCGCTCAGGGTGACAGAATGAGAACCATGCGGTCTCCGTTGCCCACCAATCATTGCCCATCTCCTCGAAGTGGAAGCGGTCATCTCGTGCCGTGAACACTCGTTGTTCGGTCATCGGTCTCTCCTTCAACCTGTTGAAAACGCGCCCTCTTGTAGCGGGCTTTCTTTTTTTTGACAACACGATTAAAGAAATTCCCGTATCTGCCGTTCTCTTGAACAGCGGCACCTTCCTCTTCCTACCCCCTCCTAATCCTGTATTGCGCGGCAAAAATAAAAATTGTCCTAAAAATAGACGGAGATGGCGGTAATCGCTTGTCTTTTGGCCATAGCTCCGCGTGTCTCGGTACGACCGTACGAATTCGCGGATTGGCAGTTTAAATCTAGAATTTTTGTCGGGTAATCCCCCTAAGTAAATAAACTTTGCCCTGCATATTAAAGAAATTTCCCTTCTAGCCGTTTTACTTACGTACAAGAAAATTGTTTTTGTTTAAAGTTAATCGCTTGCGAAGTGAGGGGTAGCAAAGGACAAATACGGACATGGAAACCACCAGCACGACAACACACCTGATTATCGGTTTGCTTGATACGCAACGGTATGCCCTTCAGCTCGCCGTTGTCGAACGGATTGTGCGCGCGGTTGAGGTGACTCCGCTCCCACGCGCCCCGGAAATTGTCCAAGGGGTCGTGGATGTCGAGGGAGTGGTGATTCCCGTTATGAACATCCGGAAACGGCTTGGACTCCCAGAGAAGCCAATCACGACGAGTGACCGTTTTATTGTCGCACGCACCCAGCGCCGCCCGGTGATTGTCGTGCTCGATACCGTGCAGTCAATTCTTGAAATCCCTGCGGAACAGGTGATGACTGCGGAACAGATTCTCCCCCACGCGCGCTACTTGGAAGGGGTCGTGAAGTTTCCCGACGGCATGATCTTTATTCACGATCTCGATCAATTCCTGTCACTCGATGAAGAACAGGCCCTCAACCAAGCCCTGGTGAACGCGTAGAGACTCCCTCCTTTTATGACTCCCCCCCTCTCACTCGAACTGCTCCGCCAACTGAGCGAGCGCATCGAACAGGCGATGGGGCTCTACTTCCCGCCTGATCGTTTCCTTGATCTCGATCGCAAGATCCGCGCGGCGGCGCGCGAGTTGGCGTTTCTCGATGTCGAGGCCTTTGCCAACTGGCTCCTCTCGTCTCCCTTAGCCAGTGATCGAGTGCGCATGTTGGCCGGGTATCTCACGGTCGGGGAAACCTACTTCTACCGTGAGCCCCGCGCTTGGGAGGTGCTCCAGCGCGAGATTCTCCCAACGCTGCTCACCAGTCGGGCAGGGGAAAATCAACGGTTGCGCTTGTGGAGTGCCGCCTGTAGCACGGGAGAAGAGCCCTACACCATGGCGATGACCCTCGCCCAGACGATCCCCAGCCTCCAGGACTGGCAGTGTCTGATCTTGGCCACCGACATTAACCCCAACGTCATCCATCGCGCCAAAGCCGGGGTCTATAGCGCCTGGTCGTTTCGCGGAATCCCCTCGGAACTGAAGTCGCGGTATTTCTGCCCCTTGGAGAAAGGCCAGTTCGCCCTCCACCCAGACATCAAAAAAATGGTGACCTTCGCCGAGGCCAACATCGCCAACCCAGACCTCATCCCGAACAGCGGGTTGATGGATGTCATCTTTTGTCGCAACGTCCTCTTTTATTTTTCTCCGGAACGCGTCAAACGTGTACTCGAACGGTTCTATGATGCGCTCGTTGATGGCGGTTGGTTGATTGTCAGTCCCGTCGAAACCACGTACCTGACTGATCTCCCGTTTGTCCCCGTGCTGATTGATGGCACCACTGTCTATCGCAAGGATGCCCTCAACCCCAGGAAGCCGATGGGGTGGTCGGTGCCAACCCCGTGGTTTGTGCCGCTGGGTGCGGAACCCGCGTCCCCGCTAGTGGAGACGCCCGCTCTTCCGCGAATGGTCTGGCCACCGGTGTTTGCCCCTGAGGAGCTGCCCCTCCCGAAGCCTGTCTTTGTCGCCGCAGTGTCGCCTGTCGCTGAGGCCGCGCCGCCCCCTCCGCCCGTCGTGGTCGAAGAACCAGAGGCCACACTGTCCCTGTACGAACAGGCGCAGAGGGCCTATGAGCTAGGCAAGTATGAGTACGTCGTGGCGACCTTGCTGCCGCTCTGTCGCTCGTTGGACACCGAGGCGCGTCCAACAGCGGACACCAATCAACCGTTCACGTTATTAGCTCGGGCGTATGCCAACCACGGGCAGTTGGCCGAAGCGCGGAGTTGGTGCGAGAAAGCGCTCCGCGTTGATCAATTTAATCCCAGTTTGCACTACCTGCTTGCTACTGTGCTCTTGGAACAGGAACGGGTGACGGAAGCGACGCGCGCTCTGCAAAAGGCCGTCTATGCTGATCCGGATTTTGTCTTGGCTCACTTCGCACTTGGCAATCTCCTCCACCAACAACGGCGCTACGCCGATGCGAATCGCTATCTCACCAGCGCGCTCTCTATTTTACGTCGCACCCCAATGGAGGACATCCTGCCGGAATCCGAAGGACTTACGGCGGGGCGACTCACCGCTCTCGTTAATTCGATGCTCGGAGGTAATCGTCGATGAGTACACTCACGAATCAACCCGCTGTCTCCGAAGATCTGCTCACCGCGGAACAGCAACAGCAGCTTTTACACACGCGGGCCCGCGCGCTGGCGCGGCCGCGTACCAGACGGACCGACACGGACAGTGCCGCGCTGCAAGTGGTCGAATTTTTGATCGGGACCGACCATTACGCCCTTGATGCCAGCGTGTTGCGGGAGGTCACGCGGATGAAGGAGGTCACGCATATTCCCGGCACCCCGCCGCACGTGGTGGGGGTTATGAACGTTCGCGGACTCATGGTTGCCCTGATTGACTTACCACTGCTCTTGGGTCTCCCGCGCGAGACGACCGCGGAACGGGACCGCGTGTTGATTATTTATTCACAAGGGAAAGAAGCGGGGATTCTGACTGATGGCACCCTTGGCATGCGTGCTCTGGCCCTCGACACCATCCATCCCGTACCGCCGATGGTCACGGAAACCCGATCCGCCTACCTACGCGGGATCACGAGCGAACAACTCGTGATTCTGGACCCAGACAAGATCCTCTTCGGCCTCGCGGGGAGCCCGCTTTCAGGGAGCCCGGTAAAAGGAGGGGCAACGATGTGACCGACACCCATTGCGTTCAAGGACACTTGTTCGTTACCCCATCACTGAAAGATTCACTAGCTTAAGTAAGGAGTCTATTATGAAAAAATTCATGGCCATTTTTCGTGATCGCCTGGACAACATGCCGTTAGCAAAGAAGTTACTCGTGTTGTCCGGTGTTTTTACCTTCGTCATCGTCTTCCTGGCCTGGAGACGTCTCTCCTATCAGAAAAATGCAAGTGTTGACTTTGCCAAGAAGGAACTGGCGGGAGTCAAGTATTACGTGCCCATCCGCTCCCTCGCACAGCACCTGCAACAGCACCGCGGATTATCGGTGGCAGGGCTATCCTCAAGTGTGGCAGCCGACATCAAAGAGAAGCGTCTGGTGAAACAACAAGAAATTGAAGCCGATATGCAGATGGTTGAGGCGACGCATACGCAGTACGCGGGAACCTTGGGTGAGGCCGGCGAAGCGCTCGGTAAGTCATGGGCAAGTTATAAACAGCGTGTTCAGGACCTGCTCAGAGACGCTCCCAATCTGGCCGCTGATGAAAGCGTCAAGCGCCATACTGCTATCCTCAAAGACCTTACGGACTCCTTCGTAACAGAAATTGGTGATGCCTCGAACATTACATTGGATCCGCAACTTCCGACATATTATCTAGGCGGAGACTATAGCATCTTTGCCGGGTTTTATTATGGCCTTCGAGGAGCATGTATCGTATAGTTTGGGTCCCAACATTCAAACAAGGGAGGCAAAGCCGTGTTTGGTCCAGGTGCGTATCGACCCGATCTCAGCGAAGGGATTACTACGAT
>SHZE01000106.1 GCA_009692435.1 Deltaproteobacteria bacterium
AACTGAGGTTGGCGATACAACAGGACTCTGGCCAATTGGGTGTGGCTAGGACACTCTGGAACATGGGTAACCGGCCTGGAACTGTCGCATTGATCAGGGCGGGGCTTGATGGGAGAGGGATAACCAGCGAGCCAGCACAAGTGGAAGAAGCTCTTCGAAGCCTACTTCAACCAGGGGCGCCAGCATTGCCACTGGGTGCCCACGCGCCAGTCGAACCAGAGGCTCCGCTCGTGGCCTTTCGACGCGCGGAGTTCAATATCATCCGCAACGAAGTCCATGACCCTGTAGCTATTCCGAACCTCCGAGTTATCCCGACGGCAGTTCCGGAAGACCTCACCGCTTGGATTACCCGAGTGAATCTTGTGGAACGCTTGCGTGAGACGCGAGTGTTCTACGGCTTCGACCGATTGGACCAGAACACAAGCCCACTGTTAGGCATGCCCGATAGCGCCATGCGACAACTGTTCCGCACCCCTCCTGAGCAGCCACAGAACCGGTGGTTGCCCGCAGTGGAAGTGTTTGGCGAGGGTATCTACATAGAGCTGTCGGGCGATCGCATCTCGAGATGGCAGTCCGAGCAAGCGGCGTGGCTACAGGCCCGCTTGAGTGATGGCTTCCTTGCCCGCCTTGGCGGGATTCTCCAAACATTGCCCCCTCTCGGCGCCATGACCCGTGATTGGGCTTCTCGGTATCTGTTCGTCCATAGTCTTGCCCACATCCTGATCAATCAACTCGTGTTCGAGTGCGGCTACAGCACGGCGTCGCTACGAGAACGCCTGTACGTCTCGACGGACCCGGCCGCTCCAATGGCTGGAATCCTGATATACACAGCGGCCGGTGATTCCGAGGGAACCTTGGGCGGTCTCGTTCGCCTGGGTCGGCCTGAGCGCCTAGGGCCTGTGATAAGACGAGCACTCAGCCGAGCTACCTGGTGTTCTGCTGACCCGGTGTGCTCCGAAAGCCTGGGAGGGCAGGGTTCACGTTTGGCCAATCTGGCGGCGTGCCACGCGTGTGTATTGCTTCCCGAAACCTCATGTGAGACGATCAATCACGGACTCGACCGAGCGATGGTTGTCGGCACGCCCACAGAACGGCAGCGGGGTCTCATGGCTACCATACTCGAGGAAGCGTATTTGTTAGAGTAGGGACTAGAATCGCGTAGGCCCATTTGAAGGTCGCAATATTCACCTTGGTTCGCGTGGTCTGGTGCGAACGAGCCCTATCAGGCCGGGGAAGCACCCGATGTCGCAAATTGCGTTCGACTCACTAGCCACGGCCGACCTCACCGTCGATGCTGTTTATGTGGGCGGTCGTTCCGGTAACGCCAGCGACGACCCTCTCTCTCGGCTCATTGGCGTGAACAATCAGGGCGGGTTTCGCTACTTGGGAAGCAAGGAAGTCCCCAAGCTGATTGTCATGACCTCTTCCTTTGATGACCCGGACTGGCCCGATGCGCTCGACCCCGAAACAGGGATCCTGACTTACTACGGTGACAACAAGAAGCCGGGTCAAGATCTTCATGACACACCACGTTTCGGCAACTTGCTCTTGCGTGATCTGTTCGCGGCAATTCACGCGCGTCCCGCACTTAGGGGGCAGGTCCCACCCATTCTGGTGTTCGGGAACGCCGGAACGTTTCGCGACGTCAGGTTCTTGGGCTTAGCTGTGCCTGGTGCTCAGCAATTGCATGCTATGGAAGATCTCGTTGCCATCTGGAAAATCGCAGGCGGACAACGGTTCCAGAATTACCGCGCTTCATTCACCATCCTGGACACACCACACGTTTCCCGCGCCTGGCTGGAGGACGTTAAGGCTGGGAATGTGCTTTCGACCAATTGCCCTAGCGTATGGAAACACTGGATTGAAAAAGGGGTCTACGAGCCACTCGCGGCCGCGCGCACGATTGAGCACCGAAGCAAGGCGGAGCAGACACCCGCGGACGAAAACGGCAAACGCATCATCCGTTGCATCCACGAGCACTTCAAGGAGTGGCCCTTTGGTTTCGAAGCATGCGCTTCGAAACTGGCCCCGATGATGGACGGCAATTTCGTATCATTCAACCTTACACGCCTCAGCCGGGACGGAGGGCGTGACGCCATCGGGCAATACCGAATTGGTCTCGGACCATCCGCAATATTCGTCGATTGCGCTCTCGAGGCTAAGTGCTACGCACCCAACAGCGGCGTCGACGTCAAGGATGTGTCGCGCCTCATTAGTCGCCTTCGACACCGTCAGTTTGGAGTGCTGGTAACGACGTCTTACCTGAACTCCCAGGCCTACCAGGAATTGAAGGAGGACAGACACCCGGTATTGGTAATCTCAGCGGTAGACATCGTGTCCGTGCTCGCCACGGCTGGCTACAACTCAACCGAGGATGTCTCCCGCTGGCTGGAATCCGAGTTTCCAAACAGCGGCCGCTACGTCGACAGATCAGACTCCGTTTGAAGGCATCTAGACTAGCCGGCCGAGCGGTGCCGAAAAGCGGTCACCGATCGTGGGCGCCAAACAGCGCTCCCGTTCCCGGACGTCATCGTGGCGACATCATGTCGGCGGAAACTCGAAGCCGGCTGATGGCACGGATAAGGAGTGCGAATACCAAGCCAGAACGCATCGTCTTCGCTGAGTTACGCAAGCGTCGGATTGCAGCTTCACGACATGTCAGCGACCTGCCGGGCCGGCCGGACATCGTGATATCCGGGATTCAGCTGGCGGTCTTCATCGACGGTGATTTCTGGCACGGCTGGCGGTTTCCTCTCTGGATGCACAAGCTCGAGAAGGGGTGGCGCCAGAAGATCGCCACGACGCGAAAAAGAGATCAGCGCAATTTTCGCAAGCTGCGCCTACGGGGCTGGACGGTTCTGCGACTCTGGGAGCACTAGATCGAAGCCAATCCTGAGCGCTGCGTCGATAGAGTCCTCGCGGCCAGGAAGGCCGCGCTGCAGCGAGAGGCCAAGTCAATAGGACGCTGATTCGGGCTGCGGGCCTCCCTAAATGCTACGTTTCCCACCCCCCAAAAGCCCTTTACATCTTGTTGCCAATCAATATCTTACGCTCTCGTGCCAACCATTCGCGCAATCGATCTGTTCTGTGGAGCAGGTGGAAGCAGTTGGGGAGCTCGACTCGGGGGCGCGCAGATCGTCGCCGGGTTCGACGCCTCTTTGGAGGCTGGTGCTGCCTTTCAGTCCAACTTTCCCAACGCAAAGTTCTTCCATGGGCGATTGGAGTCACTCGACCCGTACAAATTGAAGAAGAGCCTCGGGGAAATCGACCTCATCATAGCATCTCCCGAATGCACCAATCACAGTCTCGCCAAGGGCTCAGCTCGAAAGTCTGAAAGCAGTCGCGCAACGGCTCTCCAAGTGGCAAGGTTTGCCGAAGTTCTAGCGCCGCGGTGGATAGCCATTGAGAATGTGGGTCGCATGCGAAGGTGGTCGAAGTACGCCTCTTTTGTCTCGCGCTTGAAGTGCCTCGGATACAATATATCGGAGCAACTCCTCAACGCCGCCGATTTTGGTGTGCCCCAACGACGCCGTCGCTTGTTCTTGCTGTGCGACCTCGAGAAGGAACCCAAGCGCGTCAGCGCTGCAACCACCGCACATCGTCACGCGTCCGCTATCATCGACATGAACGGTACATACGCGCTCTCTCCCCTTCGGAAGAAGAAGCGGGCCAAGGCTACACTTCAACGAGCCCGTAAAGCCATCGCAGCAGTGGGCTACAAGAAACCGTTTCTACTCGTGTACTATGGGTCTGATCGTGCAGGGGGGTGGCAGCGCGTGACCGCGACGCTACGAACCATCACTACACTCGACCGCTTCGCGCTCGTGAAGCCATCGAAGGGCGGCCACGTGATGCGCATGCTTCAGGTTCCAGAACTGAAGGCTGCAATGGGGATGCCGCAGGCATTCTCGTTGGGAGACGGATCGCGACGACAGCAAATCCACATGATCGGCAATGCTGTCTGCCCTCCAGTAATGCGGGCCGTAGTTCGCACCCTCATCAAGACCTGAATGTCTCGGACCCCCAAATTGCGACAGAGTGAGCGCCACTCACTTCACGTTTCTCACGCCAGTGGGGAAAGAGCACACCCACCTGACCGGTACCCATTCTTCACACGTCGGGGAGGGGGGGGATTCCGGCGAAAGGGTTGACGACGGTTCCTAGCCGATCCTAGGGCGTTTCTTGATGCCTTAAACCCAACGGCTTGGTTTGGAGAGACCGCTAAACGGGGGGCGTATCGTGGAGAGGTGAATGACGAGCGGCACCGTTATGGTGAAGCCGTCGCGGGGCTGGGCCTAATCCCCGAATCCCCAAGTCACTTTTGACACGCTGCTCCGAACGCGGTACTTCTCTCCGCAGGGTCGCTTCCTAACACTCCACGGGGAGATGGCAGCCATGAAGCGCAGCTCTTACCTGAAGTACGATGAGATTGTCGAACTCGGAGTGCGAGGACTAAAGATCTGGGCTTATGGACGGAAGAAAAAGTTCGTGTGCCGACTCGAAATCAATGCCACCGGCATGGCGGTGTACTCAGGAGTGAAGGGGAAGAAGAAGGTCGCGAACGTCGATTGGGAACAACTGATTGAGAGGCTCGCCAAGAAACGCGCCAAGGCCAACTAGCTAGGCGGGGGTACCACTTGACCCGCTGACCGAGTAAATCCGTACGGTCATGTCTAACCTTACGATCGCAGAAGTCTTTGCCGGAATCGGCGGTGTGACCGGTGGGTTCCTCGACGCCGGGGGGTTCGACCCGGTCCTCCTAAATGACAGCGACCAATCGGCTCGCGACGCGTTCGCACTCAATTTTCCGAAGCTAGCAGATCGATATCACGTCAGCTCGGTCCAGCACTTGACAGGCCCCAAGATGCTTTCGCTCTCTGGACACGACGAAATCGGGGGCATACTTGGGTGTCCCCCATGCCAGGGGCTGAGCCCGGCCGGCCCACGCAGTAGAAACGACAAGCGCAACGAACTACTGCACGAGATGCACCGCCTGATTTGGAGCGTCGGTCCGAAGTTCTTTGTCATCGAGAATGTGCCAAGCCTCCTCCAGACGACACTCTACGAAGACTTCCAAGCCTCGCTAGGCACGCGTTACGCCATCGCCGCCGCCGTACTCAACGCAGCCGAGTACGGAATCCCACAACTTCGGCGGCGGGCGGTAATCCTCGGGTTCAGGTTGGACCTCGACGTGATCCCCTCATTCCCTGCCCCTACTCATGGCGGGCGAGGCAAAGTGTTCGACTATTACACCGGAGGATATG
>SHZE01000107.1 GCA_009692435.1 Deltaproteobacteria bacterium
CGCAGGACCCCAACGTCACGCGATACGTAGCGATGGACGACAAGGGTGTTGCTGCGCAAGTCCGTGTTGAAGTCGTGCGCAAGTGACACCCGCCATACGGGAACGACTGGGGTAGGGTGCTGTTCAGTTCAGCGAGCCGTCAGGAACGCGCCGCAAACCGCACCAGAGCGTCGCCAGCGCATTCGGACGGTGAAGGGTGATGGGAACGTTCCCATAACGTTTTGAGAGCGTCAGGGAACGGCGGATTGGGGGAGGTTTTCAGCGACTTTCGGTGCTGGCAGGGATGTCTTCAAGGTGCGTCTGGATGCCCTGACGCTGCGTTAGACCGCCGTTGCGAATTCGACCTCGAGCGCCGCATGGTCGCTCAAACCAGCCTCACGCCGCCAGTCCGCGCCTACCGCAGAAACGGCACCACGCGCCCGGGGGCTCCGGTCCCAATGCGGATGTCGAGATGCCGTCCCCAGGTGTCGAGGGCGCATCCCACAGCATCCGCCACAGGCTCGGCAGGCCCCCTTGGCGGCGCTGCTGGGCCGGTGGCAGCCCCAGACCGGCTAGCAGGCTGGCGCGAACATCAAGTTGTTCAAGATGCGTCATCCTCTTCGCAGGCACGGCCGCGGGGTGCCCGACCGTTTCGACAGTTGCGGCAAGCCAAGGAGCCTCAGCGCGTCGTCGCGGTCCATCGGGCATCCATCCGCGCAATCATGCCGCCAAGGATCACGTCGCGTTAACCTTGGCTTATTGTAGAGGTCGTCAATCGGAGGATAAGCCCTCCAAAGAGTCCAGAAGGAACCCATGGGAAATGAAGATGAAGCTCCAGCCTTCACAAGCGCGGATTGCACCGTATTCAGCGCGTACACCCCTGGGGTGTCTTGGACAATTGCAACGGTGGAGGATCAGGAGAAGCTGAGGAGTGTTCGACGCCGACTGAAGTCACTCGCAGCACGGCTTATCCCCGCTGCTTCTGCCGGGGTCCCCATGTCGTCCTTGGTATCGACCCTCAACCCCAATGGAAGGATTCCCGGCGACCTGTGGTGTTGCGTCTTTCCGCAGCAAGTCTCAAACAAATCGTTCGCGCTACAGTTCGCCCTGATCATCTCTGCCCACGGCGCAGAAATCTGCTGCTGCCTTGGCTCAGGTACGACGCAGCTGAATGATGCGGCCTCGGTTGCAGCCGGCGAGTCTGCGTGGGAGTCGCTGAGGAAGCGCTTAGCGGAGGCGCCAGAAACTCTTCGTCAGGAGATCGAAAGCAGCCTGCGAGGCGAGTGGCAGTTTCGCACTTCGTGGAGGCTTGAGGCGGGCCGGAGCGATTTCTCCACGTTCGCCGACTGGCTCTCATACGCTTCATCCAACCAGGGTGCGGGCGCTTCCATTTCAATGAACCTGACGCCAGAAGAGTTCGAGCAAAAGGGCCCGGGCATTGCGGATCTTCTGTCAGAGCAAGTCGCCATATTTGCACCTCTGTTCTTGCACTCGTACGACTCCGAGCTGTTGCTGGTCGGTCCCCCCCTTCCCAAAGTGGTCGCTGAACGGCTGCATCCGGTAGTTGCCTCACAACTCCGAGCCGTTCATGGGGAACTTATGGCAACTGGCGAGTTGCTATCAGTCGAAGCTCTGGCGCGGCACTACGAGACGTTTCGCGCACGATTCGGTCCCGATGTCCTTCTAGCAGTCGATGGGGAGGCCCTGCTCCAACTGATGCACGATATCGGCAATCGCGAAGGACTCCCCTATTGGCTTGAGTTCAAGAATGACGAGGAATTTCCAAAAGGGTTCGGAAGCATCTCCGGTGGATCGGCACTGAAATACGGACTGTACCGCCGACGCGAAACCGGAACCTGGATGACCGGCAGTTCAAAGGTTCAGCATGAAATCTCAACGACAGAAGCCGTTGGCCTGGCCAGACATCACCGTGACCAGCTGGTCGCAGCCTGTGGAACACTCGCGTCCTTTCCAGGCCGAGCGGACGACGACATGTACGCAAAGCTACAGAGAACTCTCGATCAGGTTGCGCCTGATGTAAGCAATCTTGCGTGGGGTCACAAGTATCTGTCGCTGATATACCCGGACAAGCTCGACGACTATCACGCGCCGCACTACCAGCGATTCCACCTGAGGAAGATGCTTGAGATTCCCCCGGTTGGTGACGGGCGTTACAGCTGTGCTGGACGATTCGTTCGGGTGGCCGCTGAGTTGGGTTGGCCCATGAACCAGCTCGATGCCGTGCTCAATCGAAGGAACGGTCCGCCATACCGAGTATGGCGCATCGGCACTCGAGGAGGCGACGACGAAGCTGTCAGTTTCTGGGAAATGATGCGTGATCGGGCTGTTGTAGCAATTGGCTGGAAGCGTCTCGGGGATCTCTCTCAGTCAGTCAGCGGGCGCACTCTCAAAGGAGACCTAAGGACATCTCTTGATGCTCATTACCCAGCCGTTTCTCAGGTCACGGGACAATTGGCGCAACAGATTACACATTTCTGCCAGACGATCTCGGATGGCGATTATGTTGTCGCCAGTGATGGAGTAAAGGTTCTTGGGATTGGGCGGGTAATCGGTCCTTATCGGTACGACGCCTCGGCCGGTGTCCCTCATCAGCGACCCGTGGAATGGTTGGCACTTGGCGAATGGTACCTTCCAATAACTGAAGGACTTCGCACTACCGTTCGCGAGCTCAAGAACAATGATGAAGATCTCGTCGCAATAGAGCGGAAGGTTCTAGAAGCCTCGGTCTCCGAGAGTGGCTCAGGCACCAAGCGTGGAGTTGATGTGCAGTCGCCCGCAGGTTCGGCAGAGCCCGTCAGACAACGAGAGTGGATTGGGGGAGGTGTTGTCGGCCGCATTCAAGACGTTCTCAAGAGAAAGGGCCAAGTGATTCTCTACGGCCCACCCGGAACGGGCAAGACTCACTGGGCTGAGATTGCGGCAAGGGAGTTGGCGTCTCTGTGGAACCTCGGGAAATCAGTAGATCAACTCTCACGGGAAGAGAAGGACCATGTGTTTGGAAGTGGTTCCGCATCGTATGTTCAGTTGTGCTGCTTCCATCCCAGCTATGGGTACGAGGACTTCGTAGAGGGCTATCGCCCGAGGGTAGAGGCAGGGAGCCTTCGCTTCGATCTGAAAGACGGGATCTTCAAGACCCTGTGTGCCTCGGCCTCCCAGCAGCCCGATAAGCAGTACTACCTGATTATTGACGAGATCAACCGCGGTGATGTCCCCCGCATCTTCGGGGAATTGCTGACACTTCTCGAGAAGACCAAGCGGGGAAGGCCTGCAACGCTTCCCTTTAGCGCGAAACTCTTCAACGTCCCAGCGAATGTCTTCGTCATCGGCACAATGAACACAGCCGACCGATCTATTGCGCTTCTGGATACTGCTCTGCGACGAAGGTTCGGGTTCATTGAAATGGCGCCAGACACGAGCCTTCTGGAGAACGCGGTGATTGGCGGCCTTCCGCTAGGTCTATGGCTGCAATCTCTGAACAAGCAGATCTCGTCAGTCATTGGGCAAGACGGTCGCAACCTCCAGATAGGCCATTCATATTTTTTGCATGAAGGTCGGCCGGTAAACGACCTAGGTCACCTTTCTCGGATTCTTCAAGACGAAGTGCTGCCGCTGCTAGAAGAGTATTGCTACGACAATTGGGACTCTCTTAAGCGCATCCTCGGCAATGGCTTTGTCGATGTCGACAGCAAGAGCTTTCGCTCAGGCCTGTTTGACGCGAACAGACAGGCTGATCTACTGCAAGCCCTGTTCGCCACAGATCCAGAAATCGCTACCTCAGCGGTGGCTGTTGCGGCAGAGGTCTCGCTGCCCGATCCCGCTGAGGATGAAGACGCCGACGGTAAATAGTCATGCCGGTAGTCGAAATGGTCGAATGGGCAGAAGCTACCCCGGCAACGGAACCGGCGCTGCGCGGGGTGTCCCTCCGACGGGAGCCGAGTCTTCGCGCACTCCTCGACCGCCTTGAGAATAAAGGGATGCTCACTGCCGTCGATCGACTAGACGGTGCCTCGATCGCAACGACCTCTTTTGTTGGCTCCTTGAATCTAGGCGATATCACCCTCAGGATTCGTCCCAAACTCGACAATGGACCACTGTCGGCACTGTTTGGATACGCACTTGGACTCCGGAAGTCCTCGATCGAGCTATTACCGGATCATGAGGCAACCCTAAGCGTCCCGGCGTTCCAGGACCTGCTGATTCATCGTCTTTGCGTAGAAGCTAGTCTCTTGATCAGGCGTGGCCTACATCGTAAGTACTCGGCCAGACAAGGCACGCTCTCCAGCCCGCGGGGCCGAATTCTATTCTCCGCACTAGCGCGAGAGCAGGATCAGACTGACGTAGGACTCCCATGTAGGTACTTTGAACGAGACGACAACACGATTGAAAATCGCGTCCTGCTTGGCGGCCTCCGCACGGGCGCGTCTCTGGCTTTGAATGGAGATATCAGGCTGCGAGCCGCCCGACTCGCCGGTGAGATGGCCCTAACCGTCTCGCCCATCCCGCTGAGCGTGAGTACTTTCCGATTGCTCGAACGGAGTGCCAGTCGACTTACCTCAGCCTACGCTCCTGCTTTTCGATTGATTCGATTGATAGAGGCTGGTCACGGCATCACGACCACACAAAGCGAGCAAGAGCTTCAATTGCCGGGATTCATGTTTGACATGAATCAGCTATTTCAAGACCTGGTGGAGCGATTCCTGCGAGATTGGCTCTGGACCGGGACAGTCCAGAGCCAGTTTCCCCTCAAAGACATCTTTCGCTACGAACAGTCCTTCAATCCCTGGAACCGCCGCCCTCCAACTCCCAGGCCAGACCTTGTGGTTATGCGGCAAAGCACCGTCGTTGCGATTCTCGATGCGAAATACCGCGATCTGTGGAGCAGGTCGCTGCCCAGAGAGATGCTCTATCAGCTCACCATTTACGCGCTCAGCCAGGCGACATGCAGTGTGGCGACGATTCTCTATCCGGTCACGGTTGCTGGTACCAGAGAATCGCGTGTCTCGGTCAAGGATCCCGTGAGTGGGCAGCCCAGAGCAGAGGTTCGCATTCGTCCTGTTGATCTAAATAAATTGGCTGATCTTGTTACTGCGCCCCGCACGTTCTTGAATGATCGTGCTCGCGAAGAGTTCGCTGAGTTCCTCGTCACGGGAGTCGAGGCATCCGCCAATCGAACACAGAGCGGTGTCGCGTAGTGCGTGGATTGGGCCAGATGTTCGCCACCCGAAGAAGCC
>SHZE01000024.1 GCA_009692435.1 Deltaproteobacteria bacterium
ACCACATCCTGGCTCACGTCCTCCAAGTGGTCCGCCAAATACGTGCACGTACAATTCTTGGGCGTGCTGATCAGGTACTCGACGTACTGCTTCTTGGTAAGCATTGCCCTAAAATGCTATTTTTTGCCCTTACGCGTAACTCCTGGGGGAATTACTAAAATTGTGAAGGGAGAATGCTCAGCGGAATCGGAGAACCGGGGAATGGGGGAATCGTAGGAGACGTAACGCGCGGGCTTCAGCTATTTGTCAAGGACAATCAATTTGTGACGCACGGCGTAGCGGACCAGCCCCGCGATATCGTGGATGTTAAGGCGATTCATCAATTGCGTCCGGTGCACCTCAACCGTTTTCACCTTCATGTTCAGGATTTCCGCGATCCCTTTACTGGAATGGCCTTCGGTAACCAGTTGCAGAATTTCTCGCTGGCGCGGAGTCAGCCGCGCCAGCGGACTGTGTGGTGTTGCTTTCGCTCGGGTCGTTTTTGCTGGGCTGGCGTGGAAAGATTCCGTCACAATGGTTTCCGTCACCTGCGCGCTTAGATACGTCTCCCCACGCGCTACTGTGTGGATGGCGAGTTCCAATTCGTTTGGCGAGGCGTCCTTGACGACATAACCGGCGGCTCCGGATTGCAACGCGTGGCGAATAATCTCCGCATCCGTGAGCACCGAGACCATCACCACCCGCACGGTCGGAAATTCCTTGGTGATGCGGATTAACGCTTCGAGGCCGTTGAGCCCCGGCATCGCGACATCCATCAACACGACGGTCGGGTAATGTTCCGCGACAAGCCGTAGCGCCTCTCGTCCGTCCGCGGCCTCCGCCACGATTTGCATTCCTGAAAATTGCTCCACCACGGCACGCAAACTGGCACGGACAAGGGCATGGTCTTCGACCAATACGATACGGATCTGTTTCATTCTCTTTGCTCGCGGCATACCTGTCATCCACAGTACAACATGGCGGTCTGCCTCCTTTTCCGCGAAAAAAATCACGGGGAAACGTCCGCGCAGTGTGGCAGGAGCGGAGGAAAAAGGACAAGGGGGAGGAGGGGTATGCGAATAGGAAATTACTAAGAATGGGTGGGGAGAATCATAATTTTCCTAGCTTTCCTTGAGAGCATGCCGAACCAACCCGCCGCGTGCGGGTGCCGCTCCTGTCGCAAGTCGTTGGGCATGTTTATCGCTCGACCATGGTAAGTCCGTGTTGAATCGCATACCGCACGAGTCCAGCGGTGTTGCGAATGTTGAGATGCCCCATCAACTGTGCCCGATGGACCTCGGCGGTTTTCACGTGCATTTGGAGTCGACTTGCAATCTCTTTCGTCGTGCAGCCCCCCGCGATGAGATGGAGAATTTCTCGCTGCCGAGACGTCAGTTGGTCGAGCGGACTCGCCATCCCCTCCAGAGCCTGAGGGGCGTTACTGTTCAGATGTTGCAGATAATTCTTGACGACGCGCTGAGAGAAGACCGAACTCAAATGGATCGCCCCGCGCTCCACCGCGCGAATCGCCAGTGCAAACTCCGTCAAGCCGGCATCTTTCAAGAGATACCCGGCAGCTCCCCATCGTAACGCTTGGTAGACGTATTCTTCATCGGCATAAACAGACAGCATCAGGACCCGGACCGTCGGACATGCCCGCTTCAACTGCTGGAGGGTTTCCAAACCATTCATGCGGGGCATGGTCACGTCCAACAATGCCATGTCCGGACACAAATCCTTGGCATACTGAGCGCCTCACACCCATCGCTCGCTTCGGCGACCACTTCCACGTCTGGGATACCTTCCAGGAGCACCCGTAATCCGGCACGCACCAAGGTATGATCATCCGCCAATACAATACGAATCACGTTTCTTTTCCTCCTTGCAATGGAAACCGTGCGTGAATCTCCGTCCCACCATGTGGAGTCGACCGGATGGTCAACTGTCCCCCGACGAGCCGCACACGCTCTTGCATCCCCAGTATTCCTAAAGTGGCTCCTGTTGCCGCCTGTTCCCGCACCATCGGTGCGTCAAACCCGATGCCGTCATCATGGACAGACAAGGAAAACCGCCCCTGCGCCTCCTGTCGTAACTCAACGCGGACCCGCTGGGCGCGCGCATGACGCACCACATTGGTCACCGCTTCCTGCCCAATACGAAAACAGGCAATCTCGACTTCCGGGGCAGGCCGCACGGGAAACGGCTCAGCGGCAAACTGCGCGTGAAGGTGCCCACGTTGTGCTTGCCCCTCCACGCACCACCGGAGCGCCGCCACGAGCCCCAGATGTTCCAGCATCGGAGGGCGCAATTCACGCGCGAGCGTCCGGACTTGGTTCAACGCATGGGTCACAATCTCACAGGTCTCTTCGAGTCGGTCCGTTAGCCACGGCTCGTCCCGTTGAACCGCTTGCAAATCAAGTTTCACCGCCGTCAATACTTGTCCAATTTCGTCGTGCAACTCGCGGGCAAGACGGTGGCGCTCCTCCTCTTGGCTATTGATCAAACACCGCGAGAGCGTTTTGAGGACCATCTCCGCCTGTCTCCGCTCAGTGATGTCCCGCTGCATACCGAAGAAGCCGGTGATACGCCCCGCGACGTCGTACAAGCACACGTAGTTTCCTTCGGTCGTGAAGCTCGTCCCGTCTAGCCGACGATCATCACTTTCGGCCTGCAAGGCCCCAGCATCAAAAAGTCTCCGATACCATGCTCGTCCCGCGGCAAGGTCATGCGCGCGGAGCTGCTGTGGGGTGACGCCGAGAGCCTGTTCTCGTGTCGCCCCGTACTGCTCGCCTACGGCTGCGTTCGCCTTCGTGACACGCTGATGGAAAAATACATAGTCGAGCACCTGCTCTTTATCGACCGTCTCATCCCACACGATGGATTCCTCCAGCATCATGAAAAAACAACCATCAAGCGACTGCGAGAAGAACAAATCGAGTTGTTCCTCTCTTTCCCGCAACGCGGCTTCGGCTTGTTTACGGTCTGTAATATCGGTAATCGTGCCAACATAGCCAGTCATGTCACCAGCCGATCCAATAATTGGCGCGCTTTGCCCCAGCACCCACGTCGTTTTTCCATCAGGGCGCTGAAAGCGATACTCTGCTTGCCACGTGATAAGTTCTCTGACCGACCGATTCCAGGCCGTGGTCACCCATGAACGATCTTCGGGATGGAGGGCGGCCTCCCAACCGACCGGATACACCTCCTCCGGGGTGAGCCCAGAAATCTCACACCAACGATCATTGACGTACAGGCAGCGACCCTGGGCGTCCGTATAAAAGATGCCAACCGGGGACACGCGCGCCAGCATCTGCCAGCGCTGTTCGCTTCGCGTGAAGGTTTGTTCCGCCTGTTTGCGCGCGAAGCGCTCCCGTCCTTCTCGGACCACACGCTGGACAACATAGGGGAGCCGTGAAAAGTGTATTTTCGATACATAATCGGCGGCCCCACCTCTGAGGGCTTCAACGATCAGCTCCTCCCGCATCATCGCCGAGAGCATCACAACCGGAGTGTCTGGACAGAGGGTTTGCACGAGCGCGAGCGCGAGCAGCCCATCAAAATCGGGCAGCGCGTAGTCGGCAAGAATCACATCGAAAGAGCCCTGCTGTAGGGCCGCGAGAAACTCTGCCCGTGTTTGAACCCAAACGAATTCGCAAGGGTGCTCCTCCGCCCTCAAGGTATGCTGGATGAACTCAGCGTCGAGTGGCCCATCTTCAAGGATGAGGACGTGAAGCCCGCTACGGACATCGGGAGCGACATGGCCACCTGTATCGCTGAGAGGAAGGACTTCTTTGCGCGGCAAGGAAGAGTCTGATCGTGAAGAGCCGCAGCCAGGGAGATCTCGATCCGTCTTCATATTGGGCTGCTCATCAGGGGAGGAGACATTCCCGCTGAAAACCCGCACTTGCGCTTTGGGTTTTCTCAAGCACTGGCTCAATGGTGCGCAAGACCGCATCCACGCAGCGAAGATGTTCTCGACGAAGCGCTTCGGCGGCGGTCGTTGCCCACGCAACGACCGCACGCTTGTCCACCTCAGAGAGCGTCGTGTAGCGGGGGTCGTGAGAAGCGATGTCTTCCCAGCCCAGCACCGCGCGTCCGAGATTCATCCCAATCATCGCGGCCCGCTCGGCCAATGGGGTTCCACACCACAGAATCTGGAGATAGGCCGCCCATTGGCGACCAGCGATCCCGTCAGCAACCTCACAGTAGAGTGGCGCGGTCCACTGGGTGGTACGAAGTTCCACATCTTGGAGCCCCGCACCAACGACAATGTCGCGCGTCACCGCTGAGAGGACGGACTTTGGCAGTTCCATGTCCACGAGCAGATGGAAGAACAGGTTTTGCAGCAGGAACTGCGCGCAAGGACCGATGCGGAGGGGATCAGAAAGATAGGTGCAGTCTCCATCGCTCAGGTCATCACACAAGTTGACGGTACAGTATTTGATGTAAATCGCTGCCGCACGAGCGAGAAGCGTGTGGCGCGGCAGCCCGGCTTCCGCGCCCGCGTCGTACAGCAAGGCCAGTGGCCCCGGAAGCGCCGCTTCCAACACCGCCAGTAGATCGCGGTGGCTTGCCTCCGGAAACTGTTGGCGGTTCAGAATACGTAACGCTTCTTGAAAGACCACGCCCGCGCTCATAGGTTCTCCGTCACACAAGGAACCAACGACAACGTCCTTCACGTTGCCACATACTGAGTGAGCACCCGCCCTGGTGCTCCTTCCTCGAAAGTTGTCCGCAAACGAGATTCTCGCATCATCATGTACCAGCCAGAAGTGTATACGCAGACTTCTTATTTATGATATTCGCCTCTGCTGTGGCTCGTTCTAGCCGACGGTTCAGTTCCGCGACGATGTCGAGATTGCCCACCTGCGCAATTTTGATCTCTATGGACCCACCCGCTAACACTTGGTGCAACGCTTCAAGCACCGGCTTGAGATCAGGATTAACAGCGATATTTCCTAGTGCTCCTTCCAACGCGCCTAACTGCAAGAGCCGCATCTGGTAGGCATAACTATTCGATGTCGTCTCGCGGGTCACAAGTTTTGGCTCCTCTATTTCGACATGTTCCTTAGTGACTTCCAGATACTCCGTATGTGCTGCTGCATAACTCATGGCTCGCTCCTCCTACTATGAAATAGTTAGTTCCTCCGACAATCAGGAGGCGACTCAACGTTGCCTCTTGTGGAAAAGCAGAGTAGGAGGAGCGTCAGTTCAGAGGGAGGCGCGGATCGTTCGGATTTGTGTTCGCATCGTTAAACTCTTGTTCAAGGTGCTTGAATTCCTTATGTTCCATCATCGCAGATTCCCAATTGAGGCATACACATGGACCTAACACCCCATCTAGTTTTCGGACCTTTTCGATTAGATCCCGTCAACAAGCATTTATGGCGAGGAGAGGAACACCTGGCACTCCGTCCGATGGCCGGAGCGGTGTTACTCGCGCTTGCAGAGCACGCGGGAGAAGTCGTCACAAGACAAGAATTGTTCACACGAGTATGGATGGATACACGTGTGACGGATACCGCGCTTCGCGTCTGTATCCGTGAGATTCGTCAAGCATTAGAAGATTCGGCACAAACTCCCCAGTATATCGAAACCGTCGGGCGGCAAGGCTATCGGTTCATCGGGACAACCAATGGAGGAAAACCGCTTTGCTCTGCTCCGATGGAAACCGTCGAAACGGGACCGATTGTCGGACGAACTTCAGAGGTCGCACGGCTCCAGCAGTGGTTCCACCACGCCGAACGCGGAGAACGTCAAATCGTCTTTGTCACTGGGGAACCGGGTATCGGGAAGAGCACCGTCGTAGACCTTTTCCTTAACCGGGTTCGGGCAATGGGGTTGATACGTATTGGGTATGGGCACTGCTTAGAGCACTACGGGAAGGGAGAAGCCTATTTGCCGATCTTGGACGCCCTTGTCCGTTTATGTCGAGGCCCAGGAGGCTCACGGCTTGTTGGGTTACTCAGCCACTATGCCCCGACATGGCTCATGCAAATGCCGGCACTGTTGAGCGACGAAGATCTCACCACTTTGCGGAACCGAAGCCAAGGCACAACCCCGCAACGCATGCTCCGCGAAATGGCCGAAGCATTGGAGGTGTTCACCGCGGAACGTCCCCTCATCCTCGTACTCGAAGACCTCCACTGGAGCGATGACTCGACGGTCGCACTGCTCACCGCGCTGGCACAGCGACAAGAACACGCACGGTTCATGGTCCTTGGTACCTATCGCCCATCAGATCTTGCGAGTGCCCATCCACTCCGGACCCTCAAGCAGGAGTTACAACTTCGTAATCGGTGGAAAGAACTCCCTCTCATTTTATTGACGGAACAGGAAGTAACAACATACGTCGCCGGGCGGTTTCCAGAACACCCCATGCCGGAAAACCTCGCCTCCGCGATTTATCAACGGACAGAGGGTAATCCGCTGTTCATGGTCAACGTGGTCACCGCGTTAGCAGAGCAATATCCTCGCGGAACAGATGATGGTGATTCCCTGGATAGTCAGAAACTCGGTATTCCTGACAATCTCCGCCAGACCATTGAGCAACGGGTTGAGCGACTCGCCCCCAACAAACGCTCGCTTCTAGAGGTCGCCAGTGTGGCGGGCGTAGAATTTACTGCCGCAGCTGTGGCAGCCGCAGTCGGGCAGACCTCGATCGAGGTCGAGGAGCGATGCAAAGAATTAGTCCGGCGTAAGCAATTTATTCACCTGCAGGAACCCGTTGAGTGGCCAGACGGAACGGTCAGCGAACGCTATGGATTCATCCACGCGTTGTACCAAGAGGCGTTGTATGAACGGGTGACCGGAGGGAGAAGAGTTGCACTGCATCAGCGCATCGGGGAATGTATTGAGCAAGGATACAGCAACTCCAAAGACGAAGTCGCCACGGAATTGTCCTTGCATTTTGAACAGGGCCGAGACTTCCACCGAACAGTTCAGTATCTGAGTTACGCCGCAGAAAACGCAAAGCAGCGCTGTGCCTATCCTGAAGCCATACGACATATCAATAAAGCACTGGTTCTGCTCAAGGCGCTCCCCGAAAGCCCAGGACGAACACAGCAAGAGATATTGCTGCAGATCGCTCTTGGGATATCCTTGATGGCAACTCAAGGATTCGCAGCGACAGAAGTGGAAAAAGCGTATGGTCGTGCACGAAAACTCTGCCTCCTGGTGGGTGAGACCCCACAACTTGTTTCAGTCCTGCGAGGGCTGTCGGCGTTTTATTACGTGCGCGCGGACTTGAAGACAGCGAAAGAGCTTGGAGATCAGATACTGAGCCTCGTTCGGCACCAACAAGATCCGACACTTTTTCTTGAAGCGTCTCAGGAAGTTGGGGGAATGGGCTTTAGTATTGGAGATTTTGTCGAGGCACTCTCCCATTTCCAACAAGGTATTCTCCTTTATCACCCAGATAAGCAACACACGCATACTGGACTCTCCGGACAAGATCTTGGTGTTTCTGGCCTTTCTCGAATGTCGCACGTGCTCTGGTTTCTCGGTTATCCCGATCAAGCTCTTGCCAAAAGCCAGGACGCGGCCAGGTTAGCCCAAGAACTGTCCCATTCTCACTCGCTGGCTTATGCATTCAATTTTGCCGCGGGACTCCACCTGCTCCGCCAGGAAAGTCAGAGAGCCCAGCAACGCGCGGAAGAAGCGCAACGACTCTCCATAGCGCACGAGTTTCCCATTTGGGCCGCTATGGGGCAGATTCTTAGTGGCGGGGCGCTCATACACCAAGGCATGACCAAACAAGGGACACCGCAGATAGAGAGCGGGATCGCTCAGTGGCGCGCGATTGGAGCGCAAATCTCAATCCCTTATTTTCTCGCCCTGCTTGCCGAAGGGTATGCGAAAAGCGGACAGCCGCAAAAAGGACTGCGGCTACTTACTGAAGCCCTGGCGCTCACCAACAACACGGAAGAGCGCTGGTGGGAAGCGGAATTGTATCGGCTGTACGGAGAACTCACACTAGAGGCTGAAAACTGGAGACTGGAAACTCGCCTTTCTTCCCAAGTCTCAAGACTGAAACCGCAAGTCTCGATTGAGGCGGCACGGACGGCAGAGGAGTATTTCCTGAAAGCCCTAGAGATCGCCCAGCGACAACAGGCGAAATCATTAGAGCTGCGGGCGGCCATGAGCCTCGCCCGGCTCAAGCAACGACAGGCGAAACCGGGCGAAGCTCTCTCAATACTGGAAGAGGTCTATCTATGGTTCACTGAAGGGTTCGGCACCGCGGACCTCCGGGACGCGAAGCTGCTGCTCAAGGAGCTTCGCGAACAAAGCATGTCAGGACATCTCTCCGCATTGCGAACGGCCAGAACCAAGCGGCGGGTTGCACGCACAAGCAATTCTGCTCTTGACCCGAGAGTGGCATGATCTTGCTTGGTCGTAGTGGAAAATGAAGAGTGGAAAATTTTGACTTTTGACTTGCCCAGTCTTCAAGGGGTGCCTATTCCGTCCGAATCTCCACCACTTTCCGATTGACGAACATTAAGGTGCCCAGTGGCCGCAGCGCGGCTCTATACGTCCACTCTTCGCGCCGTTCGCCTTCATCCTCTTCAATGAGTCGCTGCGCCGCCGGGGCGCCAAGAATTTTTATGACTTCCCCCGACGACATGCCTAATTCGATCGACTGAAATCGTTGGCTTCGCTCCTCTTCGTAGCTCACGAGGTCATCCGCTAAGCGTTGCAGATCTCGCGCGGCCCGCACGGCGGGGTTTTGCGGTTGCGCGCATGCGGAGACCGCCAAACATGTGAGCGCCAACAGTGTCAACAATTTCATTGGGCGAACGTATCGACAAGCTGAGCAAACGCATCGTCCGGCATGCGGCTTGACGGAGGAACAGCCACCACCGGGAGTTGTATCCCTCCCTCACGAAAGCGATCAATATGCGCGCGGCATTCATCCGCCGTTCCGAACACATACAGCTCTTCAATCATACGCTCAGGAATCGCGGCTTCCGCGCCTGGACGATCTCCCGCTTTCCAGTGATGGTGCACTTCCTCCAGGATGTCCCCGTACCCGAAGTGGCGGAACCCTTGGATGTAGGTGTTCGCTTGACAGTAGCCGACCAACACTCGTCGCAGTTGTTGGAGCGTCTGTTCACGATTGCTGGTAACGGCGGTGTGGATATAACAGCCAATATCAATATCCGCCAACGACCGCCCGACCCGTGCGGCCCCTTTCGCGATTTCCGCAAGTGAGTCTGGCACTTGGCGTGCCGGGAGCCAGGCCAGCAACACCCCATCGGCGATCTCTCCAGCGAGTTGCAGCATCTTCGGATTCACCGCCGCGAGATAGATCGGCATCCGTTTAGGGGGGGCCATACTGAGTTGAAATCCGCGTGGCCGATAAAACTGACCATCGTGCGTCACCCGTTCACCCGCGAGGACACGCCGCAGAATGGCGACATACTCACGGGTGCGCGCCACTGGGTGATCCCACGGCACGCCATGAAAGGCGTTGATGTTCTGCGTACTCACCCCCAAGCCAAGCCGCGCTCGTCCTGGCGCGATAATATCCAAGGTCGCCGCTTGCATGGCGGTGAGTGTCGGTGGCCGCAGGTAGAGAGAGACAATCCCCGTGCCGATATGAATGCGGTGCGTCCGCGCGAGCAATGCGCCCACCATCGTGCACGTTTCGATACCCCACGCTTCACCAACGGAGATCGCCTCAAATCCTCGGTCCTCCGCGCGACGCACCACCTCGGTACAGAAGTCCATCGGTAACCCGATCGGTGGAATTCCCAATGCCACACGCATAGTCATGGTCCCCCTCTTCTTCCTACGCTTCCATTTCTTCAGCCACGGTTGCCCACACGCGATATTGCGCCTCCAGCGTCTGCTTGAGCGATTCGTACTCGGTAGCGATGGCGCGTGCCTGTTGCGGGTCACTAAAGGCCGAGCCATCGCCCATCATCGCTTCGATGGCGGTCTTTCGAGTTTCGAGTGGCGCGATCTGGCGCTCAATCTCCGCTAACCGCTTTTCTCGCTTGTGTTGTTCCGCGCGAGACGCTTTCTGCTGTACGTACCGCTGCTTCCCGCGCTTCGCGTCTTGAATCGCCGCCAATGTCGCATTCACCCCGGACGTTATCATCTCAGGTTGAGGGGAGGGCTTCTGGGCCTTGGAGCCCCGAACTCCAGACTCCGAACTCCGAACTCCGAACTCTGGGCTCAACCCTCGTACCTCTTTTTCCTTCCAATCGAGAAATTCCTCGAACGTGCCGGGATAGACAACCAATTGGCCCGCGCGCATTTCCAGCACCTTTGTCACGAGCCCCTTGAGAAAATAGCGGTCATGCGACACGAGGACAAAGGTACCACCGTATTGCAGCAAGGCCTCACGCAGCACATCCTTGGTGCGCATATCGAGATGGTTGGTCGGCTCGTCGAGGAGTAGCACGTTTGACGGTTGCAGTAACATTTTGGCGAGCGCCAAGCGACTCTTCTCCCCACCACTGAGCACGGCGACTTTCTTATTCACCGCATCCCCGGAAAACAAGAAGGCTCCTAACAGCGTGCGCAACTCCGGGACCACTTCAAAGCGTGCCCCACGCGCGATTTCCTCGTACACTGTACTGTCGCTTTGCAACCGGTCGGCCTGCTGCTGGGCATAGTAATCAAGCATGACTTGATGGCCGAGCTGCCGCTCACCGGAGGTCGGTGGCTCAACGCCAGCGAGAATGCGGCTTAGCGTGGATTTCCCCGCGCCGTTGACTCCCACCAGCGCGACTCGATCCCCGCGCTCAAGGATCAGATTGAGATCGGCGAAGACCTGAAGGCTGTCATACTGTTTCTTCACATTGCGCAGTTCGAGCACGACACGGCCACCGCGCGGCGCCGCCGGGAAATGGAACTTGACCCCCTTGGGGAGGCTTTGTGGCGGTTCCAGACGTTCAATTTTTTCGAGTTGCTTGACTCGACTCTGTACTTGCGAGGATTTGCGGGCGTTGTAACGGAACGTGTCGATGAAGCGTTGCACGCGGGCGATCTCTTCTTGCTGTTCGATATACGCTTTCTGGTGCGCGACGAGCGCTTCCTCGAATTGCCGCTCGAACGCTGAGTAATTGCCGGTATACTCCATGAGCGTTTGCCGGTGCAGGGCCACGATACGGTTGACGATCCGGTCCAGAAACTCGCGATCATGCGAAATAATGACGATGCTCCCGACATACGCGCGCAGATAGTTTTCGAGCCACAGTAACGATTCGAGATCAAGATGGTTGGTGGGCTCGTCGAGGAGCAGGACATCCGGTTGTTGAAGCAGCAACTTGGCGAGCGCGATCCGCATTTGCCAGCCACCACTAAACGTCGCGGTGGGCTGGTCGAACTGCGCGTCATGAAAACCAAGTCCGGTGAGCACTTTGGCCACCTCGGCATCAGCGCGAAATCCGCCCAGCTCCTCGAATCGGTGTTGCAAATCTCCATAGCGAGCAATCAATTCGTCGTGTTCTTCACCTTCGGGAGGCTGCTGCTCCAACTCTTCGTGAATCACCGAGAGTTCGCGCTGAATCTCGGCGAGTTGCGGCAGCGCGGCGCGGACTTCCGCGAACAGACTCCGACCGACGACTTCGATCCCTTCTTGCGGCAGATAGCCGATTGTGACCTCACGTCCACGTTGGATTGAGCCCGTATCCGGTTCAACTTGGCCGGTAATGAGCCGAAACAAGGTCGTTTTACCGGCTCCATTGGGACCCACGAGGCCGACACGGTCTCCCTTGCGGAGATACCAATTGAGGTTGCGGAACAGGTCTTGTCCACCAAAGGATAATGAAAGATTGCTGAGTTGCAACATGAATACGAATCTGCTTTTACGTGTGAGGGATGGACTGGATGGGATTGTACCAAGGATGGGAGCAAGGGGCTAGCATTTGGGATCGCGGATTGCGGATTTGGGAAAAAATACCTGTCCTCGGTCTTCTTCGGTCTTTTGTACTTTTGATTTTTGCCTTTTGCCTTTTGATTTTTCCTAGAGGCTTGTGCGGGTGTTGATGATTTTCTACACTGCGCCGCAATGACTACTTTTGCTCAGTATCGTGCGCAGTATGAATTCGAACGGAGACGACTGGAAGACGCGTTTGCTTGCTTGTCCGTGCAAGAAAAAAGTCGACGCGGACTCGGGCGTGACAATCCGTTACTCTATTCGTCCCGGGCCGTCGCCGAGACGTTAGGCTCACAACAACTTTCGTCTCACTCCCTGTCTCGCGATCTTGATCGTCAGACGGGGCAATTGGAACACATTGCTCACCAGACGTTAGTGCTCCTCCCGCTGCGACGCTTGCCGTTGCCGGATGCGCGCTGGATTTTTCTTGACTTCACCGGACAAACGGGCGGATGGCGCTACAAACGAGCGGAGGCGGTGCAACAATTTCGTGAGACCATCGCGGGCCGCTCGCCCGATGCCTCCTGTCGATTTTTGAGTGGCGGCGTGGCCAGCGCGGAGCTGCTTGACCGTTTAGTATGGGAAGAATTTTCTCGCCCCGACGCGTCCTTTCGCACGACCGCGAAGCAGATTCATGTGCGATTTCACCTCTGGGTCGCGCGGGCTCAGAGCGATATTCCTCGGGGCGACTGTATTCACATCGTGTAACGTCCGTCGTATCCCGTGCGACGGAAAAAGAAAAAGGCCCTGTTGCCAGAGCCTTTTTCTTCGCAGGAGCCTGTCGCTTCGAAAGTGGAAGACGGGAACCTTACCTCTTTTTCGCGGCGGCCTTCTTCGCGGGAGCTTTTGTTGTCGCTTTCGGTGCAGCCTTCTTCGCGGGGGCTGCTTTCTTCATCGGCGCTTTCTTCTTTGCTACTGCCATAGAAACCTCCTAACTAAATGCTAGTGAGTTGTGGGAACCCCTAGTGTGAAAGTAAAAAAGCGACGCTCCATGCGCTGTTCTTTCTAGCAGATCAATTCTCGTCTCGCAACAAAAAATCACGCGCGGGGAAAAATTTTATCGCGCGGATGCGAAGGCGCTCTTGCCGAGATACCGCGCGCGCGCGCCAAGCTCTTCCTCGATGCGTAACAGTTGGTTATATTTCGCGGTCCGCTCCCCGCGACAGACGCTGCCAGTCTTGATTTGTCCGGCGTTCAGCGCCACCGCGAGGTCCGCGATGGTGGTATCCTCGGTCTCGCCGGAGCGATGCGAGATCACGGCCGCGTAGTGGTGCGTCCGCGCGAGCGCGCAGGTCGCGAGCGTTTCGCTGAGGGTCCCAATCTGATTAACCTTGACGAGAATGGCGTTCGCCACCCCCGCCGCGATGCCACGGGCAAGTCGATCCGTGTTTGTCACAAAAAGATCATCGCCGACCAATTGGACTTCGCCGCCGAGCGCGGTCGTGAGCAGTCGCCATCCCGCCCAATCATCCTCCGCCAATCCGTCTTCAATGGACACGATGGGATACTGGGTCGTCCATCGCCGATACAAGTCCACCAACTCTTCCGCACTTCGTGTGAGACCTCCGGATTTACGGAACACATACGTCCCGTGGTCATACAGTTCGGTCGCGGCCACGTCCAACGCCAACGCCAGCTGTTTTCCTGGTTGATACCCGGCTTGGGTAATCGCCTCCAGCAACACGTCAAACGCTTCTTCGTGAGAGCGTAAATCGGGGGCGACTCCGCCTTCGTCCCCCACCGCCGTGGTGAGCCCTTTGTTTCGCAGGATGCGCTTCAGCGCCACGAACACCTCCGCGCCCATCCGCAATGCGTCACGAAATGAGCGGGCTCCGACTGGGACAATCATGAACTCTTGGATATCGATGTTGTTGGTCGCGTGCGCTCCGCCATTTAGGACATTCAGCAACGGCACGGGGAGCGTGCAGGCGGCGCGACCACCAAGCGAACGATACAAAGGCAGCCCCGCGGCGGCCGCCGCCGCTTTGGCGATGGCCAGGGACGTGGCGATCAAGGCATTCGCACCGAGTCGTTTCTTGTTTGGCGTCCCATCCAAATCCAGGAGGAGCTGATCGAGTGTCTTCTGATCACCCACCTCTTTGCCGACCAGCGCTGGCGCGATAAGACGCGTGATGTTATTGACCGCCTTTTGTACCCCGTTGCCACCGTAACGCTTGTTGCCACGGTCCCGTAACTCCCACGCTTCGTGCGCACCGGTGGAGGCACCAGACGGGGCCGCGGCACGACCGCAGAGACCGCCAGTGAGCAGGACATCGACCTCCACTGTCGGATTCCCGCGACTGTCAAGAATCTCGCGGCCAAGGACTTTCTTAATTTTCATCTCTCTTCCTTATCCGTCCGCGCGACAACGAAACCAATACGAGTTGCTCCGCCGCGTGCGAATCAGTAAGATCACACCATCAATCAATTTTATGCGTATTCTCAAACGTTTGTGGTTACCGGCCCTCGTTGGAGGCTATGTCTTGCTCGCACTCTCGGTGAGCGTCGGGAAGCATGGACTGCTCAATCTCTGGCCCTTGCTTCAAGAGCAACGCGCTCTTGAAGCAAGGGCCTTCGATCTTTCACGGGAAAACCAAGACTTCCGCGACCGTCTCGAGCAGGTCACGAAGGATGATGAATTTTTCGAAAAGGTTCTCCGCGAAGAGCTGACATTCGTCAAAAAAGGGGAAGTCGTGTATATATTCCGCGGGTCGTCGGAAACCGACGACCCATAGGAGAAGGAGGCAGACAGCATCCCCGCGGTTTTGGTGCAAAGTCGACCCGGGCCTGGCTATTCTTCCTCTGCTCCACCAGCGGTCATGTCCTCGTACTCATCCGGCTCCATCAACTCCTCCAGTTCCGTCTTGTCGCTCAGTTCGATCTCCAGCAACCACCCTTCGTGGTACGGGTCTTCGTTCACGAGGGAGGGGGTATCATCAAGATCGCCATTGGTGGCGGAAATCGTGCCACTGACTGGGGCGAGCAGATCAGTCACCGTCGTCACCGATTCAATCTCACCAAAACTCTCCCCGCGCTCCACGACATCACCAACGTCCGGCAGTTCGACCGTCAGAATTTCGCCGAGTTCATCTTGAAAATAGTCGGAAATGCCCACTTGGACGCGTTTGCCCGAGACCCGCACCCACAAGTGGTCTTCGGTAAACTTCAGATTCTCTGCCATGATTCTTTTCTTTCCTCCTCGGCCCAGTTGTTAGCGGTCTGCTTTTCGTCTGTCAAGGAAAATCTCGCGTCACGCGGCGGAGACCCGACCGACGGAGGACGTAGAGCGCTGGTTCGTCACCAATCCCTGCGTCATTTCTTGGACGATGAGCCGAGCCGCCACGCGTGGGTCACGCGCATCACGAATCGGTTTGCCAATGACGAGATAGTTCGCCCCAGCGCGGACCGCCTCCTCTGGGGTCAGCACACGCTTCTGGTCATCCCATGCGTCCCCCGGCGAACGCACGCCTGGAACGACGAGCAGAAATTGTTCCCCGCATTCACGACGCAAACGAGCAATTTCGAGCGGCGAGGCCACAACGCCGTCCATCCCCGCGTCTCGCGCGAGAGTCGCCAACCGGGCCACTTGATTCTCGACAGTCGCTCCCACGCCGATGCTTTTGAGATCGCCTTTGTCGAGACTGGTCAGCACCGTGACGGCAAGCAATGTCGGGCGCTGCAACCGTTCAGTTTTACACGTCTTGTTCACCGCCGCGACGGTCTCTTGCATCATGCGCAAGCCGCCAGCCGCATGCAGATTCAACATCCGCACCCCGAGCCGAGCCGCTTCGACACTCGCGTTGGCAACGGTTCGCGGAATGTCATGAAATTTGAGGTCGAGAAAAACTCGTCCGCCTTTCCGCTGGATCAAGCGCACCACTTGAGGGCCACCGTGGAGGAACAACTGCTTCCCCACCTTGAAAAGACCTACGTCATCTTTCAATAACGCGACATATTCTTTCACTTCGGCGAGAGACGCCACATCAAGCGCGAAGATGAGTCGTTGCTTCGCCTCGGACTGTTGAGCGGCGGAGCGGAGCGTCGCACTCATAACACGGCTTCTCCTCGACTCAGGGACACCAGCGTCGCGGCAGCGGCATCAAGGGTCACTTCCGTGCTTTGGGTCTCGGTCCGACGTTTCAGTTCCACCATCCCGCGCGCGAGGGATTTTGGTCCAATGGTCACGCGCAAGGGAATGCCAATGAGGTCAGCATCCTTAAATTTGACGCCCGGACGTTCGTCGCGATCATCAAGCATCACCTCAACCCCCGCGGCCAGCAGGGTCGTATATAAATTTTCGGCGGCCTGGCGCATCGTCTCATCGTTCGAGTTGACGGGAATAATCGTGACCGTCGCCGGGGCAAGGGCGAGAGGCCACTGAATACCATTGGCATCGTGATTTTGTTCAATGGCAGCGGCCACGGTGCGGGTGATCCCGATGCCGTAGCAGCCCATTTCAATCAGGTGATCCTGTCCTTGCGCATCTTGATAGGTTGCCCCTAGCGCTTTGCTATATTTCGTTCCCAGGTAGAACGTTTGGCCGACTTCAATGCCACGATGGGCCGTGAATGTACCATCGGGACAGCGAGGACAGGGATCACCCGCTCGCGCTTGGCGGAGATCGGCGAACGTGAGGGCCGACACCTCACGCCCGAGATCCAAGCCAGTCAGATGATAATCGCGTTCATTCGCTCCGCAAATCAGATGCGCCCCACCGCGCAGACTCCAATCGCTGAGGACGGTGGCTTTGATACCAATGGGGCCAGCAAAGCCAATCGGGGCGTTAGTGGCTTTCACCACCGTCGCTTCGTCCGCCAGCGCAACCCACTGGCAGCCGAGCGCGGTTTTCAGCTTCGCTTCACTCAGTTCCTGATCGCCGCGAATCAACGCGGCCACGACAGTCCCGGTGTCGGTGACATACACTAACGTCTTGATGAAGCGATTCGGTGCCTCGCCCAAAAATGTCGCGACCTCGTCAATCGTGCGTTGGTCAGGTGTGTGGACTTTGGTTAAGGCCTGAGGACTGAGGACTGGGGGCTGAGCAGAAGAAAGGGAGAGTTCGGCTTTTTCCACGTTGGCGGCATACTGACATTTGTGACAACTGACGATGGCATCTTCGCCAGATTCGGCCAACACCTGGAACTCGTGCGAGAGTGTCCCACCAATCGAACCAGTGTCCGCTTCCACTGGACGATACATCAATCCACAGCGGTCGAAGATGCGGCGATAGGCATCGAACATGTTCTGATATTCACGTTGACAGTCCGCAAGGTCGGTGTGGAAGGAGTAGGCGTCTTTCATAATGAACTCGCGCCCGCGCATCAAGCCAAAGCGGGGACGAACTTCATCACGGAATTTGGTCTGAATCTGATAGAGATTCAGGGGCAAGTCGCGATACGAACGAATCTCACGACGCACGATGTCGGTGACGATTTCTTCATGCGTGGGACCGATACAAAATTCTCGGTCATGGCGATCTTTGATCCGCAACAATTCCTTGCCGTACTGTTCCCACCGTCCGCTTTCTTGCCACAGTTCCGCTGGACACACCGCTGGCATAAGGATTTCTTGCGCGCCAGCGCGGTTCAGCTCTTCGCGGACAATCGCTTCGACTTTGCGAACGACCCGCAGGCCGAGGGGGAGAAAGTCATAAATGCCGCGCGCTACCTGGCGGATCATGCCAGCGCGAACCAGTAATTTGTGACTGACGACTTCCGCTTCGGCGGGATCATGGCGAAGCGTGGGAATAAACGTGTGACGGTAGCGCATGAAAGTATCGAGAGAGGGGTGTATATAAATTTGCCCGCACCTAAACAGTGCGACAGAAAGGTGTCAAGAAGGGCGGTTGGGTGTGTGCGAGTGATACGCGACGGAAAGTCTTCACCAAGGTCGAGGCGGAGAGATCAAGTCTCGTTCATCAATAGTAGGACATCTGCCGCCAGGTTCCCTCTCCCGGCTGGGAGAGGGTCAGGGTGAGGGGGATTCAGTGAAATTCCCCTCATTTTTTCTCCGGCAAGGCGAACACAATGAGTGCGCTGCCCTTGCTCGATATCGGTGGCTCACCCGCGAGCGGGGCCATGATTCCGCCGCCGCCGGAAGGGACGGCGATATACTGCTGCCCACCAATTTTATAGGTAGCCGGTTGCCCGCGCAGAGCAGCGCCGGACTGAAACTTCCACAGCACCTTGCCCGTGGTGTCATCAAAGGCCATCACGTGCCCTTCTTGGTTGCCGGTAAAGACTAATCCGCCCGCCGTCGTCAGTGTCCCGCCAAGGAGCGGGTAGTCTTCCTTATGTCGCCACTTCACCGCGCCGGTGGTCGGGTCAATGGCCGACAAGTGCCCGTAGGAGCTTTGATCGTCACCTTGCGTTTTATCCCAGCCTCCACCCCAATAGGGAATGCCCTGCACGAACATGGCCTCGGCCTTCTTCATTTGCATACAGCTTTCGATCACTGGAATGTACATGAGCTTGGTGGTCGGGCTATAGGCGGCCGTGTACGAGCTATTCTTTCCGCCCGGTGCGCCAGGACAAATCCATTCTTTCGCCTCGGACTGAGGGACAAACTTGGGGTCCACAATCGGACGCCCCTTTTCATCCAACCCTTTCGCCCAGTTCAGTTGTTCGACATACGGCGAGCCGTGGAGAAATTTTCCCGTGGCGCGGTCCAACACATACATGAATCCGTTCCGGTTAGGCTGCGCGAGCGCCTTGACGTTCTGCCCGTTGCGCACCACGTTGACGAGAAAGAGGTCAGTATTCCCGTCATAATCCCACACATCGTGCGGGGTAAACTGGAAATGCCACTTGATCTCACCGGTATCGGGATTGAGCGCTAACACAGAATCGGTGTACAAATTGTCCCCTTCCCGCATATCCCCATTCCAATCCGGGGCCGCATTGCCCGCCGCCCAAAACAGGACATCTTGTTCGGCGTCATACGAACCGGTGACCCAGGTTGGGCCGCCGCCATATTTCCACGAGTCTCCCGCCCAGGTCTCGACGCCCTTTTCGCCTGCCCCTGGAACGGTATAGGTGCGCCACTTGCGTACGCCCGTTTTGACATCGTAGGCATCGATATATCCACGCACGCCATATTCCCCACCGGACATCCCGATAATCAGCTTATCCTTGATGACGAGCGGCGCGACGGTAGAGCTAAAGCCGTCGGTGTATTTATCCATCTCCACGTTCCACACCACTTTGCCAGTCCTCCGGTCGAGCGCGACCACCCGGGCATCAAGCGTCCCCATGAATACTTTGTCATCAGCGATCGCCACGCCTCGGTTCGTCGGTCCGCAGCAGACGCGTAAATCGTCAGGCAGCGGGTGGTCATATTTCCACAACGGGTCTCCGGTCGCCGCATCCAGCGCGAAGACGTGATTGTAGGAAGTGGTGATATACATGATGCCGTCGGCGATGATCGGTGACGTTTCAAACTGTGTAGGAATACCAGTCTGGAACATCCAGGCGACACGGAGTTTGCTCACATTCTCTCGGTTCACGTCCTTGAGTGGACTAAAACGCCAGCTCTCGTAATTCCCGCCGTACATCAGCCACGCGGAAGGATCGTCGGTTCCCTTGAGCAACCGCTCGGCGGTCACGGGCTTGAGATCGTAGGTTTTCTTTCCGTCTTGCGCGTGCCCACGGAGGGGCAGAGCCATGAACAGGCTGCCCACCAGTAAAGCCGCACACCGCCGCCATACATGTCGCATAGTATCTCCTTCTTCGCGCAACTCAGACGCACCGCGTGATCTGTCGCCGCACCCTACTGATTTTTGCCCATGCGATCAAGGGAACGACGGTGGTGGCGCAAGAAGAGAACTTGCAAAGGGCGGGATTCCGTGGGAGGAGAGTACAAGAAAAGGGAGGGAATGAAAAATGTCTCGCACACCAGCCCAGCAACAGATGGAAAGCGCGGCGCGCGCGTATTTCGAACGAGTCACCAAGGGTGATGTCGAGGGAATTCTCGCGCTGTTCGCCGATGATGCGCGGATCATCAACCCCATGACAGGAGAAACCGGGATCACCGGCAAGGACGCCCTGCGTGCCTTCTACACGAATTTGGTAGGCAGTTTGGTCGATTACCATGCCGGACCAACGGACATCATTATCGACGGCGACAAGTTGGTGGCACCGCTTCATCTGGAAGGAAAAACCAAAGACGGCAATCCCATCGTGATGAACAACCTCAACTTCTGGACTTTTGAGAATGGCAAGTTCAAAGTGCTACGCATCTACATGGACACCCATCCGTATCGCCAAGCGCTGAACACGGCCCTTAGCGGGGCGAAGCCATGAATTGAAACGTTGAACCTTGGCCATTGGGCTTGGGACGCTGGTTATTCCGGCACGAACGCCGGGGCTTTCCCCGAAAGAAACGTCGCCAGTTCCTTCGCCGGAAACTGTAACCCCACATAGAACGTGCCGAACAAACCATAGGCCGCGCTCGCTTCATCAAAGCGCATTTCGTAGACCAGTTTCTTGAACACCAGTGGGTCGTCGGCGAACAGATCGACTCCCCATTCCCAGTCGTCAAAACCAATCGAGCCGGAAATAATCTGCGTGACTTGCCCAGCATATTTGCGCCCGATCATTCCGTGGTCCCGCATCATGAGGTGTCGTTCAGTAATCGGTGCTTGATACCAGTTTTTCTGTTCGCCCCGTTTCTTATCCATTGGGTAAAAGCAGAGATAGCGTCGCGGGGGAATTTTCGGCCACAGACGCGATGTCGCCGCACGGCGTTGCTGGGTCAGCTCGACCTCAATCGCCTGTTGCCATTCCGCGGTGCCGGGTTGAACCCCTTTCTCTTGCAAGGCAACGTACAACCGAGTGCTGGCGTCGTATAAGCCCAGCTCGACCATGGACAAGTACGACGTCGTCGGTTCGAGAAATTCAGCGAGTCGCAATTGGGCAAGTTGGAGTTCGGCCGCGTTCAACTCGTCAAAGGTTTTACGAAAGTGCAGCAACAGCAAATCGCCCTTATGCCCGACCATGGAGAAGAGCCCACTGTGTCCCTCTCCTTGCTCCATCGTTGCCAGCGTCGCCGTCGCGTCTTCAAGCACCCGTTGCTGTTCCGTCGCGGCAAGCGCCTTCCACGCTGGCCAGCGCACGCGAAACATTTGGTGCAGGATGCTCCAGCCTTCGAGGGAAAGCGGGACAGCGGGTAAGGCGGACGGATTCGAGTTGTGAGCCGGCGAATGTTCCATGTCGTGTCCTCATCGCGGATATTTTTTCTACAATGCCTGATTCAGCGCGGCGAGCAACTCCCGCAGGTTGCCACACGGGAGGACTTCATCACTCGCGCGAGCGTAGAGACTGATCACGCTATCGCCGGTATTCCACCGCTCACGGGGTTCGGGGTTGAGCCAAACCAACGTCTTCACCTGAGTACGCATACGAGCGAGGATATCTGGTCGTGGTGGGCGACGGTTGTTGCGCGCATCACCGAGAATCAGCACGACAGTGTGCGGGGTCAGCACCTGTTCCCCATGCTCGCGCCAAAAATGCTGGAGCACTTGGCCAAAGTCCGAACGCGCATAGAGGTCCAGTTCAGCATGCGGCACGACGTGGCCATGTTCGAAAGAGACTTCACACAACCGGTCCACGTAGGCAAAGGTCCGCACGCGGCGAAAAAATGCGGAGGCTGGCGACAGCAAGGCCAAAAGAAAATCGCTCACCAATGCAACGGAGCCGGACAAATCACATAGCGCGAGGAGGTCTGGTTTTCCTGGTCGTCGTCCACGAAACCGTAAATCGATAGCCACCCCGCCGTGCGGAATCGCCGCGCGAATGGTACGCCGAAAATCGAGTCGCCCGCGTTTCCGCCGTTTGTAACGGCGACTCAAGCGACTACGGAACTCCCGCGCAAGCTGCTCCATCAACTCCTTGCTCGCTTCCACATCGCGAGCATCAAATGCCTTGAACGGTTTTTCCAACAAGGCTTTCTGGCGGGCGCGTCTGGCCTTGAAGCCGGTTTCGTCTTTCTCCGGTCGGCGTCCGGTTGTGGACTCTTCTTCAGCCAGTTCAGCGTCAAATGGTCGGAAAGTCGCTTCTTGTTGTACGGGCTGTTCGGAGCGTTTCCGTGACGACTGTGGCAGTTGTTGGCTTGGGCGCGATTGCGGTTGGGGCTGTTCTTGAGGACGCCCCCCTACCCCTTCTATTTTCACCTGTCGTTTTTCGCCTTGCTCTCCACCTTGTTCGTGATGCTTCCCGCGCCGTTGGGTAGGGGGGCCAGCAAAAAAATGGGCAAAGGTCTCGTCAAAGACACCGCGATCGTCTTCTTCTTTGACCAAACAGGTAGCCAATGATTCACGGAACATCTCACGTTCGACCCCAATGGCCGCAACCGCACGCAGGGCATCCATGCTTTCGCTAAGGGAAATACGCAGACCGGCGGCACGGAGTGCGTTAATAAACTGTAAGGTGACGGTTCTCATAGGGAAGAAATCAAAAGGCAAAAGGCAAAAGGCAAAAGGCAAAAGGCAAAAGGCAAAAGGCAAAAAGCAAAAAGCAAAAAGCAAAAAGCAAAAAGCAAAAAGCAAAAAGCAAAAAGCAAAAAGCAAAAAGCAAAAAGCAAAAAGCAAAAAGCAAAAATAGGAAACCTTGGATCCTTGTCAACTTGAAACTTCGGCTCATGTCATTGGTCTGTGCTGAGTGACAAGCCGAGCGATAAACTTGGGACAGATGCGGTTGCGATCCACCCATGCCCCGCTTTCTTGCTCATCCAAGAGGTCCGGTATAGGGAAAATCATTGTCCACGCTTACCATAAAATGCACAGAGTGATTACCGCGCCAGCAACAGAAACAAGAATCCCTTGCTCGTGTCAGGCACCAGCCCACCCATCAACCACAAGTACACAAAGAAACCGTAGAACACTGCCATTACCACCAGGGCAACTCGACGCCACAGTGGAGGTTGAAGTTCCTTGGGGAGAAACTTCATATTCACATATAAAATGTGCGGCGCGCTGATGACGAACACCAGGCCAGCAACGTTCGCGCCCAATTGTAACAGAATGATAGGTTGCGCGAGTCCGAGCGCGATCAATCCCCACGTGACAACCGCGGCAAGCACGGAGTAATAGACCAGCCGTACCTCCCCCCCAGCCCAGCGGCGTACACGCTCGCTCCCAGTCCAGAGAATGTCGGTCACTGCGCGTACTGTGCCTTCTAAGATGTCGAGCTGACTCTTGAACAGCATCCACACGCCCATTAAGGCGACCAGAAAGCCGATGACGGGCCCACTTTGCGCGGACATGGCATCGGCGAGCGCGGTCGCCACCGCGAGGCCACGAATATCCTCACCGGCCTGAAGGAATGAGGTATAGAGAATCGCCGGCAGCGCCATGCCGAGCAAGGCGCCAATAAAGAATACGCCCCATTGATCAATTTGCACGATGCGCCACCAGCCGCGCCACCGCGTGAGACTCTCCGGAGTGATGCGAAACGTGATTCCCGTGTGGGCTAACGGAATCGCCTGCCCACCGATGGCCGCTGGAATAAATCCCACCACCTGCCCCATTCCAAATCCCTTATCGCGCGCCCAGTTGGATAGGGTCAAGTTGACGACTCCACCAGCGGCGGAATACGCGGCAAAGGCACCGATCAAGAACCAATCCGCTCCCGGCGGGAAAAAAGAGAACCGCCCTGTAGGAACACTAAACCCGAAGAAGCCGAAGCCCGCTTCGACCCACCGTGGGCCGCTGGCGAAAAAGAGGCATAACAACGTCAGACCGCCGAGGATCACGATCACCAGCACCCAGTTGAGCACTTCCAGCGTGTGCTCAATGTGACGACCACTGAGGAGAATGAGCACACAGGCGATAAACGCTCCGGCCCCTATCCAATAGACAGTGGAGGCATGCGCGGCTCCCGCGAGTTCTCCACTGAACAAATAATAAATCGCTCCAGCGGCGGCTCCCGCTAAAGCTGGCCAGCCGACCTGAAGAAAATAGAGGAACGAATAAAAGCACGCCCAGAACGTGGCATGGGGTTTGGTGCGCATGAAGCCGACTAGCGCGGGCTCACCCGTATACAAGGTGTAGCGGATCAATTCGGTGTTCAGGACCGTCTGAAGAAAAGCGGCGACACTCGTGACCCACAGGAGCGACATGCCATATTTTACAAAGGCGGCTGGTCCGAGCAACCATTCGCCACTGCCGATCGACGTGCCGAGAATAATCGCTCCAGGGCCAATGATGCCAAGGAACTTCATCCCTTTGGCGATGGGGGGTGCGGGCAGCTCAGCAACGGACCACGGCGCAAGACCAGATTGCGCTTCCTTCGCGTTCTCTTGTGATGACTCACTGTGCGTCGGCTTCATAACACTCCTTTAGGGGTAAGTCTGAGGTGAGTCTAAGATAAGTCCCAAGCAAGTCCAGGGCGGTCTCGGACCGGTTCAGGACTTGCCCTCGTCTTGCCCCGTCTATACAGTGCCGCCAATGGATCCTTCATTATCCGTGTTGCCGAAAATTCTTTTGTGGGCAGGGCCCGTGCTGATCGCGGTGGTCTTCCACGAACTCGCGCATGGGTATGTCGCCTTCCGTTTGGGTGACCCTACCGCTGCCCAAGCTGGACGACTGACGCTGAATCCCATCGCTCACATTGATCTCTTCGGTACGATCATCATGCCTTTGGTGCTTGTGTTGAGCGGCGCACCGTTCCTCTTTGGGTACGCGAAGCCGGTCCCAGTGAATTTTCTTAATTTGCGCCATCCCCGTCGCGACATGGTCTTAGTGGCACTGGCCGGTCCAGGGATGAACCTTTTGTTAGCCGGACTCTCGGCGCTTGCCTTGCACTTCTTCTTGTTACCGGCAGCGCAAGCCTCGACTGGCGGAGGAGCGGGAGCACTCGGACTCATTGTCACGGTCCGCGTCGTGTACTCGTTTGTCTTGATGAACGTTGGGCTCGCGGTCTCCAATATGTTGCCACTGCCACCGCTAGATGGTGGTCGGGTCGCGACCGGACTGTTACCTCGGGCTCCAGCGCTAGCCCTCGCGCGTCTCGAACCGTATGGCATGTTGATTATCTTGTTGTTAGTCAGCACGGGGAAACTGAATGCGCTCTTACGGCCGATAACCTCCTTTCTTTTGAACGCTTTGTTATAGGATCGAGTCATGACTGAAACGATTGTGAGCGGTTTTCGTCCCACTGGGAAATTACATCTTGGACACCTGCACGGAACTCTCACTAATTGGGTGCGGCTGCAAGAGAGTTATCGCTGTTTCTTTTTTGTTGCTGATTGGCATGCGTTGACGACGGGCAATGTCACGGCCGCGACGATTCGTGAGAGCACCGAAGAAATGGTGATCGACTGGCTGAGTGTTGGTCTTGATCCCGCGAAATCAGTGATCTTCCGCCAATCCGATGTGAAAGAACACGCGGAACTGCACTTGATCTTCTCGATGATTACGCCAACGCCGTGGCTTATCCGTAATCCCACCGTGAAAGAGCAAGCACGAGAACTGGGCTTTATTCAATCGGATGATGAGGCCGAAGTGACCAAAATTAACTATGGGTTACTCGGCTATCCCGTGCTGCAAACCGCGGACATCTTGATGTACAAGGCGCAGCGGGTCCCGGTCGGCGTGGACCAAGTCCCGCATATCGAAATTTCCCGCGAAATCGCGCGCCGCTTTAACAACATGTATCGCGAGATTTTTCCCGAACCGCAGCCCCTCCTGACAGAGATTCCCAAGATTCCTGGCATCGATGGCCGCAAGATGAGTAAGAGCTATGGCAATGCGGTGATTCTCTCCGAGCCACCGGCGGATGTTGATGCCAAGCTATCACGGATGGCGACCGATCCCCGTCGTGCGCGCCGCCGTGATCCCGGAGAACCGGCGGACTGCCCGGCCTTCAATCTGCATCGCCTCTATTGCACGGCGGAAGAGATTGAGTTTGTCAGCAAGGGCTGTCGCACCGCCGACATCGGCTGCCTCGACTGTAAGAAGGTGATGATCCGTCACGTGCTTGAGGACCTGGAGAAATTCCGCGAAAAGCGTTTATATTGGGAGCAACACCGCGACGAGGTGCGTGATGTTCTCGTTGAAGGGGGACATAAAGCGCGCGCGGCTGCCGTGGAAACCATGATCGAAGTGCGCGACGTTGTGGGAGTATGAGACAAAACCCTGCGATTAGGTTTCGGGTTTCGAGTCTCAAGCTCACTGCTGATAGCTGAAAGCTTCTCTTATGTTGTACCGCGTCAAACTCGGCGTTTTTGAAGGACCTCTCGACCTGCTGCTCCATCTCGTCAAAAAGAACGAGGTCGATCCGTCTAATATCCCCGTTGCGACGATTACTGACCAATACCTCGCCTACCTTGAACTCATGCAGCAGCTTGACCTTGATGTGGCTGGCGAATATCTGGTCATGGCGGCTACCCTGCTGCACCTCAAGTCTCGCCTCCTCCTGCCAGCGGATGAGACCGCCGAGGACGAGGATGGGGAAGATCCACGAGCTGAACTCGCTCGGCAACTCCTCGAGTATCAACGGTTCAAGGAAGCGGCGGAAATGTTGTCGCTCCGCGATCTGCTTGAACGAGACGTTTTCGCCCGACCACCGATGCGTGACGACAGCGAGATTGAGGGAGAAGCCCTCTACGACGTGTCGCTAGGCGACCTGCTTGATGCGCTACAAGATGTGCTGAAACGCGCCGCGCCCGAAGTCGTCCATCAGGTGATTCTGGAGCATATCTCCTTGCGAGAGCGCCTGGTGGGCATACTCGACACGCTGCGGGAATGTCGCCAGATGTTATTTTCCGAGGCGTTTCCCCAGGGCTCGACCCGGCTGCATATCCTCACGACCTTTCTGGCGCTGCTTGAGCTCGTGCGTACCCGGATGGTGCACATCGAGCAAGAAGAACGGTTTGGTCCAATTATGATGGCACTAGCCGTGAGTGCCGATGCCCCACTCCCTGAAGCATTGGAGCATCTATGAACACATCTGAGATCAAGGCGGTTGTCGAAGGCGTGTTGTTTGTGGCTGGAACGCCAGTTTCGCTCCGACGTCTAGCGGAAGTCATTGGGGTCGCTCAAGCCGAGGTCAAACCAGCGATGGTGGAATTAGTAGCGGAGTATGCGACCCCGGAGCGCGGGGTGCGCCTGATGGAAGTCGCCGGGGGCTACCAGTTTCGTACTGCCGCCGAGAATACCGAATACATTCGCAAGTTCGTCCAAGAGAAACCGAGTAAGCTGAGCCGTGCCTCACTGGAAACGCTGGCGATTATCGCGTACCGTCAACCCCTGACCAAAGCGGAGATCGAAGCGGTGCGCGGAGTCGATGTGGATGGCGTACTCAACTCCTTATTGACCAGGAAACTGCTGCGGGTCATGGGGAGAAAAGACGTCCCTGGGCGCCCGTGGGTGTATGGCACCACGCCGCAGTTTCTCGAACTTTTTGGACTGAACGACCTTGGCAGTTTGCCACCATTGCCGGAGATTCATGAGCCCACGCACAACCCCTTTAGCGAAGACCTCCCCTTTAGCGAAAACCTCACGGACGGAACGATTACAGAAGCTGCTGAGTCGAGCGGGGCTCTCCTCGCGCCGGACAGCGGAGACGTGGATCCAAATGGGACGGGTCCAAGTGAATGGCGAAACGGTCACCCGTCTGGGGACGATGGCGGACCCACAGCGTGATGAGATTCTCGTTGATGGCAAGCCGCTCGTCTTTTCCGAAGCGCCGCTTTATTTCCTCCTGAACAAGCCAGTCGGTGTGGTCTGCACATTAAAAGACCCGGAAGGCCGCCCCACGGTCCGCGAGCTGCTGCGCAACGTGCGCCAACGGGTGTTCCCGGTCGGTCGGCTTGATTATGATTCCGCGGGACTGTTGTTGCTGACGAATGACGGGGACCTCACGGAACGGTTACTGCACCCCCGCTATCAGATGCCCCGCACCTATCATGTGAAAATCACCGGAAGCCCAACCGTCGAGACGCTGAACCGGCTACGGGCTGGCGTGCAACTTGAGGACGGCACCCGCACCGGCACGACCCAAGTCGGCGTATTGCGCCGCAACGACCAGAAGACCTGGTTAGCGATCACGCTCCGCGAGGGCAAGAATCGCGAGATCCGGCGGATGTGCGAAGCCGTTGGGCACCGCGCGGAAAAACTGATCCGCGTGAGCTTTGGGCCGCTGGTCCTGACAGATATGGCCATTGGGGCCTATCGGCAACTGACCGCCGACGAAGTGCAAGCCTTGAAGCAAGCGGCGGGGAAGGTGCCAGGCAAAAGGTCTCAAGCACGAGAACCGTCACGCCCAGTGAAAATGCCTCCGGCTGGGAGCGCGGGTGTCGCACCTGCAAAACAGCGACCGCGACGGCCGCTCTCCCAGGTAAAAAGCACATTTCCAGTTGTAGATTTTTCATAGCGGGCGACGGTGTTCTACCTCCAGACATGTCTCCCGGCTTGACTTCACGAGAGACGAACTGTACAATGCTTGCATACGACACAGACCCCTGTGTCGTTTTCTTTTCCCTGATGCGCGGGGTGGAGCAGCCCGGTAGCTCGCGAGGCTCATAACCTCGAGGTCCTAGGTTCAAATCCTAGCCCCGCAACCTCTGAAAGCCCTGAAGGGATAACCTCTTCGGGGCTTTCGCCTTTCTAGGGACACTACTCATTTGGCATTGCCAAAACACTCGAGGAAAAAGAATCGTCTGATGTCACTCCCGCTGACAATCCCTGCTTAACGGACATGCGCTGGTCGAGCAGTCAACGAGCGAAAAATCCGAACGACCGCCCCGTCAGCACGGTAACGGTAAAACGAATGGTGGAACGGGTATTCGTGCCACCACCATGTCTAGAACCTATAGCTCGTCCAATGCTAGGACCACCGCCACCTCCTGAACGAGAGAAGAGCCCTCAGAACAGCACGGAAGGTCAGGTGTTCTGGAGAGCGGTGAGGAGGTACTGCACATGGGTACGCATCGCGCTGTTCCGCGCGGGTATTCATGCCCGCGCTACGCGGTGGTGCCGGATACCTCCGGCTTCTGAGCCCTATTTATGAGGCGTCATGCCGTAGCCCGGTGATTGATCACCGAGAGGCGCTCTGGGCGTGCGGCATACCCGCAATCGCTGCCCGCGCGTGGGGTCAAGTCCACCGGTTCCTGTAAAGTGGTTAGGCAGCAGACGCGGCACTTCTGCGGGATAGGGGCTCGGAGATCGGTGGTGTCCTCACTTCCTGTTCGTCCAACTTGAGCTTCGCGCGCAAGCTGCGAATCTGGTGTTGCTCCAG
>SHZE01000108.1 GCA_009692435.1 Deltaproteobacteria bacterium
CTTTGCTGATGACTTCCTTTAGACGGGTTTTTTCTTCTTTTGTCAGTGTGACAATGGAACGCTTGGCGGGCATCTTGTTCTCCTCAAGAGTGTTGCTCACCTTCAGAGAATTAGCAATATACTACAATTTAGTTAATACGTGCCACTAGATTGAGAGAGTTGGAGAAGAAGGTCTTGGACTACGGAATGAAAACATACACCGTCTGTTAGGACGAGAAACACTTCTCAGGCGATAAGAAAGGAAAAAGAATATGCGAAGGAAGGGACACGGATTTTGGCTACTCTGGGTAGCCGCATTAATGAGCGTATCGGGCTGCGCCATGTCAGAGGCAAAGAAAAGAGGGACACTTGTCGGAGCGGTATTGGGAGCGGCAGCGCTGGGAGCAGGCGGGGCGGCCGTGGGAGGCGAGATCGGGGATGGGGACGATGACGAGAGAGGCGCCGCAGCGGGCATAGGCGTGGCAGCCGGCCTCCTCATTGGTGGCGCGCTTGGCTATTTATTAGCTTCGGAGCCTGAGGTCGCACCACCCCCACCGGCCCCGATCGAGAGAGAGGCTCCGCCACCCCCACCCCCACCGCCCGCACCTAAGCGGATCATTCTGCGCGGGGTCAACTTCGATTACAACAAGTCGAATATCAAATCTGAGTTCGTCTCTATTCTTGAAGAAGCAGCACAGACCTTGAAGGACAATCCGGAAATCAACGTCAAGATTGTCGGACACACGGATTCGCATGGTTCGGATGACTACAATCAACGGCTGTCCGAACGTCGGGCGCAAGCAGTGAAACAATACCTCGTCTCGAAAGGCATCGCGGCCAGCCGCTTGGGCACCGAGGGCCGAGGCGAGCAGGAACCAATCTCACCGAACACCGAAGGTGGGAAGGATAATCCTGAAGGTCGGGCGATGAACCGCCGGGCGGAACTCAAAGTGCAGTAGAGAGTCCGTTGGAAAGACGTGAGCAACAGCTCCTCTGGGGTTGTTGCTCAGGAGTATTCGGTTCAAACTTTGACAGACATCGCCCACCGTGCGGTATAATCAATGCCGCACGGTGGGGCTGTTGATAGGGCCGGAAGTTTCACCCCCCGGCCCCGCCGTACTCAATGGGGGCTCGTTGCGTCGGCCCCAGAACCTTCCAATATCCTTGACCATCTCGACATACTCATCGAAATCGACTGGTTTGACGACATAGGCATTCGCCCCGAGCGCATAACTCTCCATGATATCTCGTTCCGCGCGGGACGAGGTCAGCATGACCACGGGAAGCCAACGGAGCTGCGCATCAGTCCGAATCTGCTTGAGCACTTCGAACCCATTCACTTTCGGCATTTTAATATCGAGCAACACCACACAAGGCAGGTCTTCACTCCGAGTGGCGAACTGCTCTCGACGAAACAAATAGTCGAGGGCCTCGGCACCGTCGAGCGCGACGACGACCTCGTTAGCAAAGGGGAATTCTTCCAGCACCGCTAACATCAACTCCACATCGTTTTGGTTGTCTTCGACGAGCAACATGTGTTGGGTATGGCTCATATCTCAGCCTCCAGGTGCTAGGCGCGGGAGGGCAACGTAAAAAGTGGCGCCGTGGTCAACCGCCGCTTCCACCCAGATGCGCCCACCATGACGCTGGATGATACGGCGCACGAGGGCCAGGCCGATACCGGCCCCCGCAAACTCTTCTGGACGATGCAGCCGGTGAAAAACGGCGAATATCTTATGAGCGTATTGCATATCGAAGCCGACCCCGTTGTCGCGGACAAACCACACGACTTCGTGTTCGGTCGAGAGCGAACAACCGAGAGTAATCCGCGCCGACACGCGAGGCTGGGTATACTTGACGGCATTGTCAATCAAGTGGGTGAGCACGATCCGCAGCATCGCCGGATCGCCCTGGACATCGGGCAGCGACCCGATGTCCCACGTAATGTCTCGCCCTTGCGCGGCGTCCGCGCTTTTTTTTACGACCTCGCGCACGATCTGACCAAGCATCACTTGGGTGCGCTGCATATCCTTACGTCCCGTCCACACGAAGGTCAGGAGCGCGTCAATTTGCACGCCCATCTGTTTCACTGCGTCGGCGATGACCGTCAGGTAATGGGTACTCTTGGCGTCGATATGAGGGAGGCGTTTCTTTAGCAGACGGACAAAGCCGTGGACGTATCGGATCGGTGCCCGCAGATCATGCGCGATCGTATCGGTCACCGCCTCCAGCTCTTGGTTGACGGTCTCTAATTCATGCACATGCGCGGCTAAGGTGGCATTCGTTCGCGCGAGTTCAGCGGTGCGTTCCTTGACCTGCTGTTCCAAATACGCGCTGGCTTCCTTGCGCGCCGTGATATCGCGCAGCGAACCGGCCATGCGAATCGGCTGTCCAGCATCGTTCCACAGGCCCTGACCATAGCTTTCAAACCAGTGGTACTCCCCGCTCCGTATCCGTAGCCGAAACTCGACACGGAACGACGTTCGATCCCGTAAATGTTCTCGCACAGCTTCAAGGACGTAATCGTGGTCATCAGGGTGCAACCGCGATTCAAAGTTTTCAAGGGTATTTGCCAATTCATGATCCGCATACCCCAGTTTTTTCTTGTAGGTGGGAGAAAGGAAGATCTCATGGGTGGTGATATCGTGATCCCACAACCCATCGTTCGTGCTCCGTAAAATGAGCGCGAAACGCTCTTGGCTTTGCCGGAGTGCCTCCTCAGTCCGCCGTCGCCGGGTGATGTCGCGGAGAACAACGACACCTCCGACCGGCTGTCCATGCACGTCGTTCATCACCGTCGTCTGCAACTCTCCCCAGCGCCGTTCGCCAGTGGCAAGCCCGAGCTCGAACTCCAGATTCCCGATCTGTTCCCCGGCGAGTCTTTTCTGAACATTGACTAAGACTTCGGATCGGTCCTCGGGAAGAAGAAAATCGACGACACTCTTCCCGATCAGCTCGTCAGGACTCTGACGATTGAGGAACACCACGGCGGCATCGTTGACGTCGCGAATCGTGCCGTTGAGGTCAATAACGAGGACACCGTCGGCAGACATCCGAATGGCGACAGCAAGGGGCCGAAGTTCGGCCGCCAGGTGTTCATGTGCCCAGATCATTGAGGGGGACATTGGGTCGTGCCCTTGCTGGCGGGGGGGCTCCACTGGCGGGGCGCGCATAAGTTACCTTCCGCCTTCGTGGGTCGTCACCGCGTGTTGGAGTGGCAGCCAGATGGCAAATGTCGAGCTCTGGTTGGGCGCGCTCGTGACCGTGATGGTCCCGCCCATTAGTGTGACAAGCGCCTGGACGATGTACAGTCCAAGCCCCGCTCCACCATACCGACGCGTCATGGACCCGTCCCCCTGGCGGAACATCTCAAAGATCACCGGGCGCAACTCTCGGGCAATGCCGATCCCTGTATCACGGACGGAGATACTCATCCCACCATTGTCCGGACACACCGTGATACACACCGTGCCCTGGTCGGTGAATTTGACGGCATTGCCGATGATGTTCTTGAAAACGACTTTCAGCTTGACGCGGTCGGTGTGAAGCGGCGGGAGGGACGATGCGATTTGCCACTGTACGTCAATTCCTGGCTTGTCCCAGACTTCTTGCATCTCGGTGGCCAACTCTCTCATCACGCCAGCCACGTGAACGGTGGTCACCTCGAGCCGGGATTGTCCGGTGAGCAACTGCGTGGCGTTCAGGATGGAGTCGACCATGTCAATGAGTTGCCGCGTGTTCTGCACCACCGTGCGGAGTGCGGTCTCCTGGCTATTCTCGATCGGACCAAATTTTTTCGTCAGTATCAGCTCGGTGTATCCGAGAATGACACTGAGCGGGGTCCGCAGTTCATGGGACATGACGCCGAGGAATTCATCCTTCGTGCGATTCACCCGCAGCAGTTCGGCCAAACTGGCCTCAAGCGCCGCCTGTGCCTGCCGCCGCGCGCGCCGTTCCGCCGCCTCTTGGAGCGCCCGCCGTACCGCCGGCCCGAGCCGCGCCAGCCGATGCTTCAATACATAATCGGTCGCGCCCTGCTGAAGACTCTCAATCGCCCGCTCCTCGCCAATCGCGCCCGACACGAAGAGAAAGGGCAGCTCCGGGCGTTGCACGCGCGCGAGTCGGAGCGCGCTCAAACCATCGAAACCCGGTAACGCATAGTCGCTGAGAATGAGCTGTAACTCTGGCTGCTCGAGTGCCTGCTGAAAGCGGGGTTGCGTCTCTACCCACTGCAAGTCGCATGCAATCCCCTCGGCCGCTAATGTCGCTTCCACCAGTTCCACATCTTGTGGACTGTCCTCCAAATAGAGAATATGCAACGGCATCTCGATTCGTTCTGTGTTCATACTACTCACCGAGGACTGACGCCTGAGAACCGCCGCTATGACTCCGGGGTGCGACTCTCAGGCGGGGGTTGATTGAGAATGAGCCAGAATAACCCTAGGGTTTTCACGGCCTCAATGAACTGGGAAAAGTTGATCGGTTTGAGCACGTAGGCATTCACGCCGAGGCGGTAGCTCTCAACAATGTCCTGTTCCTCCTGTGAGGAGGTCATCATCACGACCGGGATCAGCTTCAGCCGATCATCATGTTTGATTTGGCGGAGGACTTCCAAGCCATCGACCTTGGGCATGCGAATGTCGAGTAAAATCAGCACGGGATCGGCGTTGGTCCGCAACGCGTAGGCCCCGCGGCGATAGAGGTAGTCCAACGCCTCCGCGCCGTCACGGACCACCACCACCTCATTCGCCAGGTGGTGCTCGGCTAACGCATCCAGCGTTAGCTCTATATCATTCAGGTTATCTTCCGCGAAGAGAATACGTCCGACTTGCGTCATGCCTCAGCTCCCCGTCCGAGCAAGAGGAAGCGAAAAAGAGAAAGTGGCCCCTCTATCGAACTCCCCCTCGGCCCAGATGTGGCCACCGAGTCGGTGCAGGACGCGCCGCACGGTGGCTAACCCGATTCCGGTCCCCTCGAACTCGTCGGCGCGGTGCAGTCGTTGAAATACGCCAAAGAGTTTATCGACATACTGCATATCGAATCCGACTCCATTATCTTGAACAAAACAGAGACTGTAGTAAAGACACCGGGTTTATCCAGCCCGTGCATGATGCAGTGATGCGAGGGGTTGTTGACGGCCTTCACGTAGGGCTTCTCGCCACATATCCAGCGCCAAGCGTGCACTGATCTGTTCTTGCGTGCGTACCCGGTAG
>SHZE01000025.1 GCA_009692435.1 Deltaproteobacteria bacterium
CGGCATAAGCTGCCGCAAAGGCGGGCAACAACTGCGTAAACTCTTCCTGTGTCAGGCCAGTCGCGGCCAGAAACTCTCGCGGACGCTCTTGTAACGTCAAATAGGTTAACATCCCACCAGTAGACACTATCCCCGATAATGTCTAATGCTTACGGCCAATGTCGGTCATGGTCGAGGGAAATACAAGCTGACAAAGGCGGGGGTCACGCCCAATGGTGAGGGACTCTTCCGTCAACTCAATGACGTTGCCGCGAAAATGCCCCTCCAATGCCCGCAGCACTGGTTTAGTCGTGACCTGCGACGAAGCGGGCCCGGTGACATACGGGGCAAGATTGTCGGGCTGGGTTTTCGGCAAGGTCGGGCTCGTCTCAGCCTTCGTCGGCGGCACGAACAACAGCGGATTCTTGCGCGGCGCGTCCTCCTTCATTTTCGCGGCCTGCTGACCACGTCGTTGCCAAAGCAGCAGCACGAACATGAGACCGACCGCGCTCACGGCCACCACGAGAATGAGAAGCGTCGAATCCTTCCACCAGGTCTCGGCTTCGGGAGTAGAGGGCGGTGACGTTTTCGATGGTATATCCGTGGACCTAGACTTCTCAACTTGTTGGGATTCGGGTGGAGGGGGCACGGCGTTGGACGTTTGCGGTTTTCCCTCTTCGTACTGAATTCCCGCCTCCTTGAGTTCTGGAATCAGCTCATCAATTTGCACCGCCCAACCGATCCCTTCACCAACCACAAATTCCATTGCTCTTTGTTTTCCATCGGCCCCAGCAATCGAGAGAGCACTCTTAGACTTAAGAGTATTGATCCCAATGACCTGGCCATCTTCATTAAACAGCGGTCCCCCCGAATTGCCCGAATTGATAGCCGCATCGGTTTGATACAAGTTCACCGCGGTATCTTTACGAATGGGGCGCGCACTGATGATGCCTTTGGTCACCGAGACCGTGGCATCCTGATTGATACTATCCGCCGCGCCAGGAAATCCCACGGCATAGACCGTCTGCGCCTCCGACACGTGTGCGCTCGTCACGAGTTTCACCGCAGGTCTCTCCAAGGAACGATCAACCTCGAGAATGGCGATATCTTTTGGCTCCGACAGTCGCACGACTTTCGCCGCCACCGATTGCAATTGTCCGGTCTGCACGGAAATCGCGCCATTATGCGCGACACAAGCAACCACGTGCAAATTCGTTACCACGTGCCGGCTCTGCTCTCCAACGACAAATCCTGACCCTGAGGCCACTCCAGTCCTCGTCGTGCACAGAATGCGGACAGTGCTCTTCTTCATCTCCTCAATGGGGGGCATGCGTTCCGCGCACGAGCCAGTGGGAGGCAGAAGCACCGTCAACAAGACCGAGAAAAAAGCACTCCGCGTCGTCGCATGATTCAGTTCTTTTCCTCCATGTCTCACGAATTTCCCCTCCCCCGCCAGAACCGGCTCCTGGCGTATTATTTATTGCTTATGGCGTCTCCCCGCGGCACCGGAGAGGCAGCCATATTCACCCCCGTCGTCTCGCGGGCTCCGTCTCGCGTCGCACCGTGCTTCGCTTGCCAGTATCCCAAAACAATGCCGATGAGCAATACAAGGAGAAAGGCCACGCCGATCAGCATGCGTCGGGAGACACGGACCGCGCTCTCCGGGGGAACAAGCGGGGGAAGCGGAGTCGTGTCATCCGCTTCCCAGGTCATCACCACCGCAGTCAAATTGTCCTGATGCGCATACTGCTTATCCAATGCCCTCGCGATAAGCTGGTCCGCCACTTCAGGCGCGCGCGCATCCAAGGCCACGGCCATCTCGTGTTCATCAAGCGTGCCATAGACACCATCGCTGCACAGAGCAGAATACGGTCACCGGATTGCAGCAGGAGTGGGGTCGGACTCGCCTCAATGGCATGGAGCACTGGAATCCCCACGTAACTCGTGAGACTCCGGCGTTCAGGATGCCGATTGGCTTCCTCTTGCGTGAGGTCGCCCCGTTCCACCGCGCGATCCAGTTCCACGGCGAACGAGTGATCACTCGTCAGTTGGGTCAGCTCCCCTTGGCGATAGAGATAGAGGCGACTATCACCAACGGCAACCCAGTGTAATTCACCCTTGTGGATCACGGCGGCGACAACGGTGGTCCCCACGCCGCCACGGTATCCGGCCTCGTCCGCAAGTCGCAGCACGGACGCATTCGCGTGTTGCAGCGCTCGCGCAAGCACTTCGGAGATCGGTACTTCCGGGGACTTCGCGGCATAGGTCGTCAATATGGTATGCACGGCGCAGCGACTCGACGGCCCGCCCATTTCCAACCCACCCATACCATCAGCGACGACCGCCAACACACCGCCATGCGCGACAAAAGTCGCCTGGTCTATGTCAGTAAAGCCAAAGGCGTCCTGTTGCTCATGGCGTGCACCCACATGTTGCGCGTTGGCGGGAATCATTCTCATACGTCGGCCTCTCCGAGATTCGTAGTTCTCGATTTCTCGTCAGTCCGCACAACGAAAAAGCCGGGTACCTGCGTGACCTACCTCAACGGCATCACGTTCGGCAACCCGGCCAACTCATCTTTCTAGGAAATGCGAAAGAGACCGTCAAAGCTCATTGGCCTCGCTCTCCCGTCGAATCCCCTATTCTACAAGTTCCGTAGGCTTTCCGTCCCCGAATCACTCCGGGTTTGGCGCGTCTCACCTCGTCAGGGCCGACACTTCGGTCCCGAACTCAGACCACACCTTCCCGTGGCTGCACGTTGTTATGAATCCACTCGACAATGGCTTGCGTGCTCACGCCAGGTGTAAAAATTTCTTTGACCCCAGCCTGTTTGAGGGCAATAATGTCGTCTGGCGGGACAATCCCTCCACCGAAGACGGACACATCTTCAGCACCCCGCGCCTTGAGTGCTTTCATCACCGCCGGGAACAAGGTCATGTGCGCCCCCGAAAGAATGCTGAGCCCAATGGCATCAACGTCTTCTTGCACAGCGGCTTCGGCGATCATGTCCGGCGTCTGGTGCAACCCAGTGTAGATCACCTCGAATCCGGCATCACGCAGAGCCCGGGCAATAATTTTCGCCCCTCGGTCGTGGCCGTCTAATCCTGCTTTCCCTACGAGAATCCGTAGCGCTTTCTCTTCTGACACAGTTTCCTCCATAACAGCTCATGGCTTGTAGCCCGTTCACTTCGCTCACTCTATAGCGCATGGGATATGACTGATAGCTCTGCCCAGCCGCCATAGCGCGAACAGCGTGAGCGCGCCATAAGCGCGAGAAGCTGAAATCATAGCCACGCCGGGTCGCGATAGACGCCGAACACCTCACGATACACATCGGAGATTTCACCCAAGGTGACGTGATTTTTCACTGCTTCAATCAAGTGCGGCATCAAGTTGTCGCCATTGCGAGCCGCGGCATGCACCCGTCCAAGCCGCTCACGGGCGACGGCACTATCCCGCTCGCGCTTCACCTTGCGCACCCGCTCCACTTGCCGCTCTTCCACGTCGTGACCGATCTTGAGAATATCCATCGGTCGCTCTTCCGGAATGGCGTATTTGTTGACGCCAACGATGACTTTCTCTCTGGAGTCGAGCTGCTGCTGATAGCGATACGCCGCATCGGCGATCTCTTTCTGTGGATAGCCAATGTCGATGGCCCGAAGAATGCCGCCGATCTCATCAATACGGTGGATGTACACAAATGCCTCGGTCTCCATCTTGTCAGTCAACGCCTCAATGGCCCAACTCCCACCCAATGGATCAATCGTGTTGGTCACGCCGCTTTCCTCGGCGATCACCTGCTGCGTGCGGAGCGCGACCATCACCGCCTGTTCAGTCGGCAACGCCAGGGTCTCGTCCATCGAATTGGTATGCAGCGACTGCACCCCACCCATCACCCCAGCCAACGCCTGAATCGCGACGCGCACGACGTTATTGAACGGCTGCTGCGCGGTCAGACTGGCACCAGAAGTCTGCGCGTGGGTGCGCAAGAGCAGAGATTTGGGGTTTTTCGCGCCGAAGCGCTCTCTCATGATCTTCGCCCACATACGGCGTGCAGCCCGTAGCTTGGCGACCTCTTCCAGAAAGTCACTGTGCAAATTGAAGAAGAACGATAACCGTGGGGCGAACTCATCCACATCAAGGCCACGATCCACCGCCGCTTGGACATAGCCGATGCCGTCCGCCAACGTGAAGGCGAGTTCTTGCACGGCGGTCGAACCAGCCTCACGGATGTGGTAACCGGAAATCGACACCGCCTGCCAACGCGGGGCTTTCTTGGCGCAGAACTCGATCATGTCGGCCACAATCCGCACCGCGGGATCGGGGGGACAAATCCACTCTTTTTGCGCAATGTATTCCTTGAGCATGTCGTTCTGAATCGTCCCACCGACTTTCTCCAAAGGAATGCCACGTTTCTCGGCCATCGCGAAATACATGGCGAGAATAATGCTCGCCGTGCAGTTCACGGTCATTGAGGTCGTCACTTTGTCGAGCGGAATGTCGGCGAAGAGCCGCTCCATGTCTTCGAGGCTCGAAACCGACACACCTTCGCGGCCTACTTCCCCAAGAGAGCGGTCACTATCCGCGTCATATCCCATGAGCACCGGCATATCGAAGGCGGTGGACAACCCAGTTTGCCCCTCGGCCAGGAGGAATTTGAAGCGTTGGTTGGTGTCTTCCGGTGAACCGAACCCAGCAAATTGCCGCATGGTCCACAGCCTCCCGCGATACATGTTGGGATAGACCCCGCGCGTGTAGGGATACTCCCCCGGTAGACCGATATCCTGCGCATGGTCCCGACCATTTTGATCATCGGGCGTGTAAATCGCCTCAATCTCCATGTCCGACAGTGTCGAAAAGCGGGTCGTTCGCTCTTCCGCTTTGGGGTACTGTTGCGCCAACCATTCTTGTTTGTTCATTAGACTCCTCCCTTGCTCAAAGACGTAGAACGTAATGCGTAAAACGTAGGAAAGATTTGAGGTTCTTTTACGTTTGACGTTTTATCCTTTATACTCCTCGAAATTTTGCTTCTCGTTTCTCTAGAAACGCCGTCATCCCTTCCTTCTTGTCTTCCGTCGCGAAGGAGAGCGCAAAGGCATCATTCTCGAAGCGGCAGCCATTTTCCAGGTCCATATCCATACCGGCGTTGATCGCTTCTTTGGCTTGCTGGATAGCGAACGGGGGCTTGGTCGCCAGTTTGCGCGCGAGCGCCTTCGCTTCGGTCATCAGGTCCGCCAACGGCACCACTTTATTCGCCAGCCCACAGCGATACGCGGTCTCAGCATCAATCATATCACCGCTATAAATCAGCTCCCGCGCTCGCGGCAAACCAATCCGTCGCGCCAACCGTTGGGTGCCGCCAAAACCGGGAATGATCCCCAAGTTGATTTCGGGTTGTCCAAATTTGGCCTTATCAGCGGCGATAATCAGGTCACACGCCAGTGCGAGCTCGGTCCCGCCACCAAGCGCGAAGCCATTGACCGCAGCGATCACAGGGATGGGGAGGTTTTCCAGGGACCGCATCACGTTCAAGCCATGCGCGGAAAAGGCTTTCCCCTCGATAACTCCCATCGTCACCATCGCGGAAATATCCGCCCCGGCGACGAACGCCCGGTCGCCAGCCCCCGTGACAATGAGACAACGAATGGACGGGTCTTGGCGCACCGCCTCGACACATGCGCCAATTTCGCGCACCGTCGCTGGGTTCAACGCATTCAGACTTTTGGGACGGTTGACGGTCAGAATACCGACCGGTCCGTCTTGCTCAAACAGAATGTTTTCGTATGCCATGGTTATTCGTACTCCGGATGAAGGTCAAAGTGATGTGTCGTTTCCATGAAGCGAATGGTGCGCGATTTCGAGCGCATGACCACCGAATGCGTGACGGCGCCGCCGCGAACGAAGCGCACTCCCTTGAGATAGTCACCTGAGGTGACTCCAGTCGCGGCGAGCATCACATTCCCCTTGACCATGTCCTCAAGGGTGAATTTTTTATGAAAGTCGTCGAGCCCATGCTGCCGCAGTTGACCGGCTTCCTCTTGATTGCGCGGCCGAAACCGTCCTTGCATATCTCCGCCGATACAGTACAAGGCCGCCGCCGCCAGAATCCCCTGGGCCGCGCCGCCGGTGCCGACCAACATATCGATCCCCGTATCCTCACGAGTTGTCGCTAACGCCGCGGCGAGATCGCCGTCACTAATCAATTTAATCCGCGCCCCCGCCTGACGAATCTCAGTGATGACCTGCTCGTGGCGCGGGCGATCAAGCAGGACGACCGTCAGATTTTCAATGCGTACGCCTTTGGTTTCGGCCAGGGCGGCCAGATTCTCACGCAGTGGTTTATCGAGGTTAATCACGCCCTTTCCAACCGGGCCCACCGCGATTTTCTCCATATAGACATGTTGGGGGCAGCGCAAAAAACCGCCATGCTCGGCGATCGCCACCACCGACATCGCATTCGGCGCGCCAGTCGCGCATGTCGTCGCCCCTTCGAGGGCATCAAGCGCGATTTCCAGGTCCGGCCCGCGACCAGTACCAAGTTCTTCGCCGACATACAGAATGGGCACCGCGTCCAGTTCACCTTCACCGATCACCACCCGGCCTTTGCACTCGATATTGGGGAAGAGTTTATGCATCGCCTTGGCGGCGGCTTCGTCCGCGGCGGCTTCGTCGCCTCGGCCCATGAACTGCGCCGACTCGAGAGCGGCGGCCTCTGTCACGCGGACAACTTCAAGTGCGAGGTTGCGATCCATTGCTGCTCCTTCCTTCTGTTAGGCAACAATCGCCTCTCCACGAATAAAGCGTTCCATGATGCGCCAGGCTTCAGTAACGACGATCCCCGTACTCTTCGCGCTCGGTTCGTTATACCGCACTGGCTTTGAGTTGCCACGCTTGAAGTCCTCTGAGGAGAGGATCGCGAAAGGAACCGGATCGTCAGAATGGGTCTTGATCGCCACTGGGGTCGCATGATCTGGCATGAGCAAGATGCGCCATTCATCATGCTCATGGAGCCCTTCCAGAATGGTGCCGACCACTTTCAGATCGAAGTCCTCGAGCGCCTGGACCTTCTTCTCCGCGGACCCCATGTGGCCGGCTTCGTCCGTTGCTTCGACATGAAGAAAGAGAAAATCCTTGTGTTTCAGCGACTCCAGTCCATATTCGGCTTTGCCCAAGTAGTTGGTATCAAGAAATCCGGTTGCTCCCGGTACGTTAATCACTTCGAGCCCAGCCAAAACACCAAGGCCGCGCACCAAATCGACGGCTGAGATAACCGATCCGTCAAGTCCGAAGCGTGCATGAATAGTCGGAACGGCGGGACGGCGACCTTGTCCCCACAGCCAAATGGATGAAGCGGGTTTGTGGTCACTCGCTTGCCGTTTCTGATTGACGGGATGGTCCGCAAGAATCGCGCGTGAGCGCTGCATCAGCGCGAGGAGGGTTTCGCTGCCCTCGCCCGACGGCAAATATCCAGCAAAGGCTTGACCGGTAATGTCATGCGGCGGCGTGGTCTGCATCCTCTCTTTGCCACCGTGCCACACCAGCAGATGACGATAGCTCACGCCCGGATAGAAGGTCAGCTCTGGTGTCCCTAATTCACGATTGATCGTTTGAATCAGCTCAGAGGCTTCCGCGCTGGTAATGTGACCGGCGGAAAAATCGTCCATGATCTCCGTGCCGTTGGGATCGGTGCCGAGCGTGACCAAGTTGCAGCGAAAGGCAATGTCGGTGGGTGCGAGTTCGACCCCCATACTCGCGGCTTCAATTGGGGAGCGTCCGGTGTGATAGCGGCTAGGATCATACCCCAACAGACTCATGGTCCCGACATCACTCCCGGATGGATAGCCTGCGGGGATGGTGTGCGTCATCCCCAACAGTCCCAATGACGCGATACGATCCATGTTAGGCGTGCGGGCATATTCCAAAGGAGTTTTATTACCCAGTTCCGCCACCGGCCAGTCGGCCATCCCATCACCTTGCAGGACTATGTATTTCATATTAAGCACCTTAATAGACTGTTAGCTGTGAGCCAGAAATATACAACGCGAAAAACGAGGAGCTAACGGCTTTCCTTCTCCAATTCCCGAAAGATCGCGTCTCGTGCTTTCGTATACTCCGCTGGCAGTTCCACCGGTCGATTCGCGTGGCGCGACGTCAAACCACGCAGTTTTCCCTCGTGATAGCGCCTCTTGAAGTCGGTGAATTTGAGGCCGTTCGCCGTGGAAATCACCACGACGCGCTCGTGTGGTCTGACCCATCCTCGTTGTACCAATTTCGTCAGGACCGCTAACGCCACTCCCGTATGCGGGCAATTGAACAGCCCGGTCTGGTCAGCCAGGGCCGCGGCATCGGCGAGTTCCTCTTCATTGGCCTGTTCGACGACACTCTTGAACGCGGTCAGCACTTTCACCGCCCGATGAATACTGACCGGGTCGCCAATCTGAATCGCCGACGCCAACGTCTTCTTCGCTTTGATGGGATGGAACTCTTGATAGTTGGTCAAGAAACTGCGGTACAGCGGGTTCGCGCGCTGCGCTTGGGCACAGACCAGACGGGGCAGTTTCGTGATAATCCCCAATTCCTGCATCAGTAGGAACCCACGCCCAATAGCCGAGATGTTCCCCAAATTCCCACCGGGCACGACCACCACATCCGGCACCGCCCAATCAAACTGCTGGACAATTTCGATGGAGATGGTTTTTTGTCCCTCGATCCGCAGACTGTTCATCGAGTTGGCCAGATAAATATTCTCCTTCGTACACAATTCGCGCACGACCCGCATGCAGCCGTCAAAATCGGTGTCCAGTGACAGCGTCAAGGCACCATTCGCCATGGGTTGGATAAGCTGCGCGGTAGAGACTTTGTTGCGCGGAAGAATCACAATCGCCGGAATCCCCGCAGCCGCACAGTACGCGGCCAAGGCTGCCGACGTATCCCCGGTTGAAGCACATGCGACCGCGGGAATTCTGGTCCCTTCGGCAATCATCTGCTTCACCATCGACACCAGCACGGTCATGCCCAAGTCCTTGAAGGAGCCAGTATGCGAGATCCCACACTGTTTCACCCATAATTCATTGAGCCCAATTTGCTGACCGAGCCGCTCCGCCCAAAAGAGGTTCGAACTGCCTTCGTACATGGAGACGACATTGGCATTGTCCACCGCCGGGCAGACCATTTCCTTCTTGCCCCACACCCCGCTGCCATAGGGATAGGTCGTCCGACAATAGCGGTCATCGAACAACCGTTTCCACTCTTCTGGTGAGCGCGTGCGCAGTGCGGCTTCATCATGTTGGACATCCAACAAACTGCCACACTTTGGGCAATAATAGGTGATCTGATTGAGCGGGATCTCGCCGCTACAGCCCGCCGCGCAGGCAAACCATGAGCGAAATGGAGAGACGGATTGTGCCGTTCCTGGTGATTGTGAAAGAGGCATCGTCGCCATCGTCTGCGCCTTCTAATTACACGGATTACAGTGGTGGCCCAATTAGCCAAAGTTTTCTTCAATACGAATCGAGACCGACTTCCCCTGTACCATGGAGAGTTGGTCAACCAAGGTGAGCGCGGCTTTCAGGTTCCGTTCACTGGCCTGATGCGTACGCATGACCAAGGGAACCGTCACGTCACCTTCACTACGATCGCGTTGGATCACCGCCGCGATACTAATGTCATGCGCGCCAAGAATGCCCGCGATTTTCGCGAGCACTCCAGGTCGATCCACCGCCATGAAGCGCAAATAATACTCACTCTGCAAATCGGCGATAGGTCGCAATGGTGCGACCCGCAGGTCTTTCCAGGAAAACCCCAATGCCGGCACCCGCACGCCACGCTCCCCGACCGGATTCCGTGCCATCTCAATCACATCCGCGAGAACCGACATTGCCGTCGGCATACCGCCTGCGCCACGACCGAAGTACAACGACGACCCCAACGCTTCTCCTTGCACGAAGATCGCATTGTAGGCCCCACCGACCTCGGCGAGGAGACTGCGGAGCGGAATCATGGTCGGATGCACACGGACATCAATGCCATCGGTTTCGTCCTTGGCGATGGCGAGCAGTTTGATCGCATACCCAAATTCGCGCGCGAAGAGAATATCGCTCTGACTCACGTGGCGAATGCCTTCCGTGTACACCGCCGCGAATGGCACCCGCACGCCAAAGGCCAACATGGAGAGCAGCGTCAGCTTGTGCGCCGCGTCGATCCCATCGATATCGAAGCTCGGATCGGCTTCCGCTAGCCCCTGGGCTTGGGCCGCGGCCAAAACCGTCTCGAACTCTTGGCCTTCGTCACTCATCATGGTGAGGATGTAGTTACAGGTCCCATTCACAATACCAAAGAGCGCGCGGTTGCGATCCGCCGCCAATCCTTCACGCAGGGTGCGGATAATGGGAATGCCTCCGGCAACCGCGGCCTCGAAACAAATCGGCACTCCGGCTTTTTCGGCAGCCGCGAAAATCTCTTCGCCATGCAGCGCGAGTAACGCTTTGTTCGCCGTCACCACCGGTTTGCCACGGGTGAGCGCTTCCAACACGAGGGAACGGGCAGGTTCGATCCCACCGATCAACTCGATCACCACATCAACATCAGGGTCCCGCACGACCGCGAAGGGGTCGGTGCCAATGCGGGCGTTGCCGAGGTCTGGATGTGGTTTCGTGTGGAGACTCCGACTGGCGACCGCGGTGAACCGCAATCCACGACCAATCTTCCGCGTGATCGCATCCGTGTTCTGGGTCAAGAGTTGAACGGCACTGCTGCCTACCGTGCCGAGACCGATCAAGCCGAGTCGCAGTTCGCCAACCGCCATGCTCACCCCACGCTCGCTTTAATGATGAGATTCTCTTCAGGGTCGGCGACACCACCAAATACTTTGCGAATGCCACGCACGGCTTGGCGGGTACGGTGTTCATTCTCGATCAACGCGAACCGCACGTAGTCATCGCCATATTCGCCAAAACCGATGCCCGGAGAGACCGACACCTTGGCTTCGGTAAGCAAGAATTCCGCGAATTTCATCGAGCCCATCGCTCGGTACTCTTCAGGAATTTCCGCCCAAACAAACATCGTGCCTTTGGGTTTTGGAATATGCCAGCCCGCCCGGTCTAATCCGTCGATCAACACATCGCGGCGGCGGCGATAGCGTTGGCGCACGCCCTCAACATGATCTTGCGGGCCATTGAGCGCATGAATAGCGGCGATTTGGATCGGCTGGAAAATGCCATAGTCGAAATAACTCTTGAGCCGCGAGAGCGCTTGAATCGCTTCGGCATTGCCACACAGGAAGCCCACGCGCCAACCGGGCATGTCGTACGATTTCGACAGCGTGAAAAACTCGACGCCGATGTCTTTCGCGCCAGGGACCTGAAGAAAACTCGGGGGTTGGTACCCATCGAAATGAAGATCGGCATAGGCGAAATCATGGACGACGAAGATATTATGCTCGCGGGCAAAATCGACCACGCGACGGAAAAAATCGATATCGACAACAGTCGTCGTCGGATTATGAGGAAAGCTCATCAGCAGCACTTTAGGGCGCGGCCAGCATTGACGAACGGTCTCCTGCAACGCCGCGAAAAAATCGACGCCTGGAAGCAGCGGCACCACGCGGAGATCGGCGTTCGCGATCACGATGGAGTATTGATGAATGGGATAGGTCGGGCTTGGGCAGATCGCCACATCACCAGGACCAAGCATTGCCAAGGCCAAATGAGACAGTCCTTCTTTCGAGCCGATGGTCACGACGGCTTCGCTCTCCGGGTCAAGCTCGACCCCGTAACGTCGCTTATACCAATTGCAGATCGCCAGCCGCAGCTTATAAATCCCGCGCGAGGTGGAATAGCGATGGTTCTGGGGTTTTCTCGCCGCCTCAATGAGTTTTTCGACGACATGCGGGGGCGACGCGTGGTCGGGGTTTCCCATCCCGAAGTCAATAATATCTTCGCCTGCCCGCCGTGCTTCCATCTTCATTTTATCGAGCGTGGCAAAAAGATAAGGAGGCAGCCGTTTAATACGCGGAAATTCCATAAAGTGGGTGTCCGTACAATTCTATGATTCGTGTGAGGTTGGTGCGGAAAAGCTGAACTAAAACAGTTCGGTAAAGGGTATAGTGGATTTCCCGGAGGTGGTCAAACACGGGGAAACATTCAGCCGTCAGTTTTTATAGTGGTCAGCCAAAGGATTCGTATACCCTTTCCCACCTCGCTACTGTTTGACATCGCTCCCCAACTCCCACAACGCCGATACTGGCAGGGCGTAAAATTGCGGCCCAAAGGGCAAAGGTTCTGTCCCCGTATAAAGCACGACCCCGCGATAAAAGCGCGATCCCGCTGTTTCCGCGAGTGCACGGAGCCCCTTGAAGTCATGCGTACTGATTGTCGCGCTGGCCTTCACTTCGATTCCTACAATTCGTCCGGCACCATCTTCGAGAACGACATCAACCTCTTGTCCAGTTTGTGTCCGAAAATGAAACACTTGCGGTCGCGTTCGGCTCCAGCTCGTTTGCTTACGCAGTTCCATCACGACGAAATTTTCCAACAATGGACCGGCAAGCCCGTGCTCCGCCAGTAATCGCTCTTTTCGTATTGCTGAAAGTGCGCTCAACAACCCGGTGTCACTGAGTCCCATCTTTGGAGCCTTCACAAGCCGTTTGCCGACATTACTGGACCACGCGGGAAGAGGGCAAAGCAGGAATGTCGTTTCCAGTAAGGCGAGGTACCGTTTAAGAGTGCTCTGGGGCATAGCGATACTCCGGGATAACTCGGAGAAATTCAGAAGTGCTGTCGCTCGTGTCGCGAGCAAGGTCAGCAGTCGAGGGAGCGAGGTGAGCCCCTCGATCTGAGCCAGGTCACGCACGTCACGCTGTAAAAGAGTCGTGACATACGAATTAAACCACGCCGTACGCCGCTCTTCTGTTGCCCGAGTGAGCACCTCTGGATAACCACCAATCAGCAGTCGGTCTAGTAGCGTAGTCCAGGTTTCCGAAGAAGGTTTCAAGGGAGGAAGGGCATCCGCGAACACGGCGTCAATAAACCCTTCGAAGCGGCCTTCAATCTCCCCTTGAGAAAGCGGCCACAGGGTCAGAATTTCCATGCGACCAACTAACGTCTCCGCCAACCGCGGAAGTAACAAGACGTTAGCCGAGCCCGTCAACAAGAATCGCCCCGGTCGACGATCCCGATCAACCGCCGCTTTCAGGGCCAAGAACAACTCGGGAGCGCGCTGCACCTCATCCAGAATCACGGCCCCATCCATGCCCGCGAGAAATCCGGCGGGATCAGTGCGAACAGCGGATAATGCCCCGGAATCATCAAAAGTCAGATATCGAGCGGGGTGCGTAGTCGAGGCAATGTCCTGAACGAGCGTGCTTTTTCCCGTCTGCCGAGCCCCGGTCAGCAACACGATTGGCGTGTCAGCGAGCGCAGCTTGCAAAGCCGGAGTGAGGTTGCGGTAAATCATGGTTGAAAATTAACCATTTGATGGTTGATTTTCAACCAGTCATACTACAATCCAACAATTTCTCGCTTCATCGCCGCACGCACCTGATACGGGGTCCCGCCGATGTAGGAAATACGCATGTCAGCGGCGATACTCACCAACATGGCGGCCTCGGTCAGATCAATTTTCGTTCGTTCCATGAGCAAGGTCGCCATCCCGTCCAACGCCATCCGCGCCGCCGCTTCCATCGTCTCTCCTTCTCCGAGCGTGAGCACTTCATCTCGTGTCACAACCAAAGGACGGGTGAGCTTGAGTTCACTCGCCACGCCACACCGCATCGTCACCTCAGCCGCCATTTCCACCGCCGAAGCGGCGGATTCGCCGTCACCCATACGAGCATGTACGTCTTCAATCGTGAGCAACCCGCCCTCGACGAACACGGGCAGATACACGGTGGAACCGGGACCAACTTGAGTGTTCGCCAGCTCTCCCCCAAACGCGCCAGACGCATTGCTTGGCAGTGACCCCTGCGCGGGCGCTAGGCCAACTTTTCCGACCATCGGCGCATACGGTAAAGTGATCGTGTCGCTGTAGCGCACCTGATTTCCTTCAATCGGCACGATCTTCTTGCGAAACTCCACTTTGTCCTTGAACATCCCAAATCCCGGAATCGCGATGACGTAGCCAAACCCTTGAGTGGGTCGCACATCAAGAATATCAACCGTCAGTACCTGGCCGGGCTGTACCCCTTCCACATAGACGGGGCCAGTCATCACCGTCAGTTGTTCCATTGGCCACGCCTTGGCGTCATTCCAGTTACGGAAACGGTCGTTCGTTTCCATGACGAAGACATCCCCACACCGCACCCGCGCGGCTGGAGGATGGGTGGCATCAAAGGTCCGAACGACATGATCCTTACTGATCTTCTGCATGGGAGTCCCTCCTTAACGGTTCAGCAAAATTTCAACGCACTGTTGGACAGCGGACTCAGCCTTCGCGCGAAGGACCTCGTCGCTGTTATTACTAATCGGATGTGGGATCACCGCGAAACGATAGCCCGGATACCCGGAAACCTGGGCCATCGTCTGCGCGGTTTGCATGAAGCGGTCGGTAATAATGGCCGTGGCGGTAACGCCGACTTTCTCGGCGGAGAGGGCATCGTGCAAACTGCACGACGAACAGCTCCCTCAATCACCGACAGCGGAGATCACCGCGTCACACCCAGCCATTGCCGCGACGACCTCCGGTGCAGCCGGGCGACTCGCATCGGACTTCTTCAATCGGACTATGTGTTTCACTCCATGTTGGGTACGGAGCAGGGTTTCCACGGTATCAAGAATGTCTTTCACCTTGATCTTGCTGTTGTCCAACAGCCCAACCGTGCAATCCACCAACGATTTCAGACCCGTCACCACCGACTGTTCGGTCCGTGCTTCTTCAAATGTGGGATCGAGAACGCGAATGCTCATAGGGAACCTCCGGAAGACAATGAAGAATTGAAAATGAAGAATTGAAAACGTGAAAGAGCGAAAGCAATGGAGCAATGTCCGCACTTTTGACTTTTGATTTTTGCCTTTTGCCTTTTGATTTTTTCTCCTAAACGGGCCGAGTAACGGCATGAGACCACGTCCCAAGCCACGGGGGAATCACCGCACCAAACCCGCCAGCCGGACCACCAGCGGCAACGACAAGCAGATCATCGGGAGAACGCAAGGCGAGAAACTCTTGATCCGGCCCTTTCCCACGTTCGGCAATGTTGTTCTTGCCAACAGTGGCCCAGTCACGCCGCACCACTCGCGCGGCACGAAAGATATACTCACGAATATCGTGCTTTTGCCACCCAGCGGCGATGAACAATTCACGGAGTTGTTTCGGAATCACAATCGCGTAGTTCCCCGCCCAGATGGAGTAGGTCAACATATTGTGACGAATTTCCGCCGCGAAGGTTTCGGCCAGCTCCTCCGGGTCCTTGGTCCACTCGTTCATAATCTGATGCGGGGACTCACAGGCCATGACCGTGACGCCGGACTGACCAGCCGCCACTCCCCGCTCCCGCGCGAGAGGAAGCCATGCACTGTCTTCTTCATCCTCGGCGATACAGAAAGTGAATTTCCCCGGATGCCCCAGAGTGGAGCGGTCAAGCTGCCCAGGAATACATTCGAGGACGTTGATAAGAAGGAGACGAATCGCGCGCCCGATGGTGGCATTGGCGCGACTCGCGTTGCCGAGCGCATTGTGGGTCGCGTTCATGCCGAGCGCTGTGCGAATGGGACCATTCACCACAATGAATTGAGCACTCCCGCCAGTGCTCGCGGTGCTGCCATGCAGGTTGAAATCCTCATCACACATCGCCCGCAGCACCGCTACCACCACCGGCATATACGTGGGCAAGCAACCCGCCATCACCGCGTTAATCGCCACTTTCTCGGCGGTGATCGGTCGTTGCCGCACGGCCTCAACGCCAATCACCTCACCCGACGCGAGATTCACCGCCGCCAAACATTCCAACACCCGTTCTTCCGTCGGTGGCACGATCGGCAGACCGTCGGTCCACCCTTTTTGCTGGTAGAGTTCGTTGACATCAAGGGCATCAGCTAAGTCGTGGCGCTTCGCCTGTAACGTGTCGGCGTGAATCATCTCGTCCCCCTCAGGTTGCGTGCTCCTTCATTGACAGTGGTATCACTATTCTTTACTCAATATTTTATCAAGAGAAATGGACGAACGGACAAAGGAGACGTGTATGAAGTTCACCTGGTTCAACCTGATGCCGTGGCCCTACCTGCCGGATGACTTTCGCGAGAAGCATCACTCGGTGTGGGTCGATATTCCCAATACGCTCTATGACCCGCAAAAAGGGCATTTCGTGTATCACCAATACATGGACCAGCTCGAATATGCGGAATCATTAGGCTTTGATGGAATCGGCTGCAACGAGCATCATCAGAACGGCTACGGCCTCATGCCGTCTCCCAACATTATTGCCGCTGGCCTCGCCCGGCGCACCTCGAAAGCCGCACTCGCCGTCATTGGCAACTCGCTCGCACTCTACAATCCTCCAATTCGGGTAGCTGAAGAATTCGCCATGCTTGATGTGATCTCTGGTGGCCGCCTACTCGCGGGTTTCCCAGTCGGCACCTCAATGGACACCAATTTTTGTTATGGGCAAATCCCCGCTCTCACCCGCGACAAATACGCCGAAGCCCACGAATTGGTGATGCGCGCGTGGCATGAGGACGAGCCCTTTGCCTTTGACGGCAAGTACAATCAGTTACGGCACGTCAATCTCTGGCCCAAGCCCATCCAGAAACCCAATCCGCCGATCTACATTCCAGGCGGTGGGTCAATCGAAACCTGGGACTTCTGTCTCGACAACGACTACAACTACTCCTACCTCTCGTTCACCGGCTATCTGCGCGGCAAGAAGCTGCTCGACGGCTACTGGGATCAAGTCGCCAAACGCGGCAAGGATGAGTCACCGTATCGTTCGTCATTCGCGCAAACGATTTGTGTCGCTGACACGGATGCCGAAGCGGAAAAACTCTACGCTGAGCATGTCAACTATTTCTATAACCGCTGCCTCCACATCTATGGTGGCTTCGCCGATGCCCCGGGCTATCGGACCATCAAAACCATCCAAGCCGATGTCCTCAATGCCTTAAGTGAGAGCGCGCAGAACATGTTCCCGTCACTCTCCTGGAAAGAGCTCGTGGACGGAGGCTACGTCATCGCCGGCAGCCCAGCCACCGTGCGAGAACGGATGGAAGACCTCATTAAGGGGCTGCATACCGGTCACATCTTTTGTCTCATGCACGTGGGCAACATGCCGGACTGGAAGACCCGCTACTCAACCAAATTGTTCGCCGAGAAAGTCATGCCTCACCTCCGCGATTTGTGGCCAGAGTGGAAGGACGACGACCGTTGGTGGTGCCACCCCATGGAAAACCGGTTGCAACCTGAGCACGGTATCGAGCAAGCCCGCCAGGACGGAAGGATCCCGCTATGAGCATTAGTATGCGCGGAATCGAAACCAAGCGCGGGGCTAAGGTCCGCGTCTTTGAAGCGGGCAGTGGCGCACCACTCGTGTTTATGCACGGTGCGGGCGGCCTCTTCCCGCAAAACCCATTCCTCGACACGCTGGCGGAACGCTATCATGTGTTCGCGCCAGAATTTCCCGCCTACGGCGAGTCCACAGGCGAGGAATTACTGGAAGATATGCAGGATTTCGCGCTGCATGGATGGGATGTGATTACCGAGTTGGGGCTCTCCAAGCCACATCTCATGGGTCATTCGATGGGCGGGATGATCGCGGCGGAGATGGCCTGTCTCGCGCCCAATGATCTCAACAAGCTGGTTCTCGTGGGTTCGGCGGGGTTGTGGATCAACGAGCAGCCGATTCCTGATCTCTTCTCATTCCTGCCACACGAGTTCGCCACTTACCTTTTTCACGACCGCGCCCAGGGTGAGGCGATGTTAACCGGAGGTCTTGATCTCAAGGACCCAGCCGCGTTGAAGGAGTTCTATATTGGCAACTCCAAGCGGTTGAGCATGGCCGGGAAGATTCTCTTTCCCATTCCGAACCGCCGCTTGTCGAAACGCTTGTATCGCTTGAGCGCGCCCACGCTCGTCGTGTGGGGCAAGAGCGACACGCTGATCCCGCCAGTGTACGCCGACCGATTCAAGGCATTGATTCCCCAGGCTGAGGTCGTGCAAATCGCGGAAGCCGGGCACATGGTGCCCTACGAACAACCGGACGCGTTCGTGTCCGCAGTGACGCGGTTCCTGGGCTAACAGGAATCTTTCTTTAATCCCCCCCCTAGCCCTCTCCCAGCCGGGAGAGGGAATTTTCACGCGAATCTACTGAGTCCGCCCATGACAGCGAGCATCGGGACTGCTAAGAAGGGCCGCCCTAGTATCGTCACCAACCCAACTCACCAAATGGCAAGGAATGTGACACTCCCCGTGCAAGAACGTATTGATCCCTCCCCTCTTCCGTCGGCAACACCAGCAGTCCTCACCCCACAATATCGTCGCTACGCATTGCTGTTGTTATTGTTGGTCTTCACTTCGAGTCACGTGGATCGACAAATCCTCGCGATTCTTCTTCAACCGATTAAACAAGAACTGCTCTTGACGGATACGCAATTGGGATTTCTCTCCGGCGTCGCATTCGCCATCTTTTATGCGACGCTTGGCATTCCGATGGCGATGTGGGCGGACCGTGGGAATCGCCGCAACCTCATCACCGTGGCGTTATCCGTGTGGAGTGGGATGACCGTGCTGTGCGGGTTGGCCGCGAACTTCTGGCAATTGGCCTTGGCGCGCATCGGCGTCGGCGTCGGAGAAGCGGGCTCCACCCCGCCCTCGCATTCCATCATCGCCGATATGTACCCTCAGGCGGAACGGTCCACGGCGATGTCGATCTTTTCTCTCGGCGTCAACTTTGGGCTGATGCTAGGATTCCTCTTCGGCGGCTGGATCAATCAATGGTACGGCTGGCGCGCCGCGTTCCTTGTCGCCGGAGCCCCGGGTTTGCTGTTGGCATTCATTGTCCGCTTCACCTTACATGAACCTCCACGTGGTTACGCGGAAGGGATTCAGCGCCCTCCACAAGCAGCACCAGGCTTGTGGGAGGTCGTGCGGTTCATGTGGGCGACTCCGTCATTACGGCATATTATCGCGGGAGCCACGCTGGCCTCGTTCGTCGGCTATGGCGTCGTCTTGTGGATTCCCACGTTCTTGGCCCGCTCGCACGGACTCCAAAGCGGTGAGATCGGCACGGTACTGGCCTTCTTCTTCGGAGTGCTCGGCACAATTGGCACGTTTATGAGTGGCTACCTCGCCGACCGCTTTGGCAAACATGATCTCCGCTGGAATGTGTGGATCATCGTCCTGGCGATTCTCGTTTCCTTTCCCCTGTCCCTCTTCGCGTATCTCGCACGCAGTAAAGAACTGGCCTTAGCGTGCTTTATGCTCCCCGCCCTGTTGGGCGGAGCCTACCTGGGTCCAAGTTTTTCCTTGAACCAAAGCCTAGTCACCGTGCGTATGCGCTCGGTGGCATCGGCCATTATTTTATTCATTGTCAACATCATTGGGTTGGGTCTGGGACCGCTTACGGTCGGCATCCTTAGTGACGCGCTCCAACCATATTACGGCGCGGATTCCCTCCGTTATGCGTTGCTTTGTCTGGTCTTTGTCAGCTTATGGACCGCGACGCATTATTTTCTCGCGGGGCGCACTCTCAGAGCAGACCTCGCCCGTATGCAGCAGCTCTCATCCGCGCCCTCGTAGAATTCAAGGACAAGGCCCACCATAGAGCAGCCACCCAAAAGTCGGTACAGTGACCCACGTTTTGGCTCGGAAGAAAATTTTGCCTAGCACAACGTCATGTTCATTTTGTCTGTTCATGCGCATTCGACGGATAGACAGCCGTAACGTCATTCCCGCGCAGGCGGGAATCCAGGCGGCATCATTCCAGGCCAGTGCTTATGTTCTCGGGATGCCCGCCTACGCGGGCACGACAGACCTGGAACAGACAAAATGATCGTGACTGAGTACTAGTAGAAGGAGTGAGAGTTCATGTCTGTCGCGCTTTTTACCCTCGCGATCCTGATTGGCGGGGGCTTTCTCGTCTACACGCTCTATGTCCGCTTCCAGTGGCTGCGAGCGGCTAAACCGGAGGCCCGCTTCGACCGTATCGGTGAGCGCATCAACGCGGTGCTCGTCTACGCCTTTGGACAAAAGAAATTCGTTAGTGGAGAACAGCCCGCCGGCTGGATGCACTTCTTCATTTTTTGGGGCTTCGTCATTCTTGGGGCCCAAGTGGTCACCATGTTTGCCCGTGGTTACTCCGAACATTTTTTTCTTCCCGGTCTCAGCCCCAATCTACTCGGTGGTCCGCTTTTTTTCATGCGCGACCTCATGGAAGTCACCGTTATCGCCTGCGTCCTGCTCGCCCTGTATCGCTGGAGTGTGTCGCATCCCCCCCGGCTCTTTGGTTATCGTCCAGCCGAAGAGCGGTTAGCCGGACAACCACACTGGGAGGCACGCCTCATTTTAGTGCTCATCATGTCCATCATGACTAGCGGTCTGCTGTATGACGGCGGTCGCCTGGCTTACTTAGCGGGCGATCCAACCATCGAAGCTGAGCGCGCGTGGGAGCCGATCAGCGCCTTTGTCGGCGGGCTGCTGCCGATAGCCTGGGCAAAAGGGATTAGTGATACGGCGTGGTGGGTCCATAATCTCATCATCATCACCTTTATGAACCTGCTGCCCCGCTCCAAACATTTTCATATCATTACCGCCATCCCCAATGTCTTTTTCCGCAAACTGGAACCAACCGGGGCGCTCAACAAAATGGACCTGGAAAACTCCGAGACATTTGGCACCTCGAAAATTGACCAGTTCACCTGGAAACAGGTGCTCGACATGTACAGTTGCACTGAATGTGGGCGCTGCTCCTCGCAATGCCCAGCGACCGCGAGTGGCAAACCGCTCGCTCCCCGCCAATTGCTGCTCAATCTGCGCGATCATCTGTACGAGAACCCCCAACAAATGCTCGCGAAAGGGGACGGCGCGGACGAAGGCAAGGAGAATATCGTTGGCGACCGGCTCATCAACGACGAGGTATTGTGGGCATGCACGACGTGCCGCGCCTGCGAAGACGCCTGTCCGGTGATGATCGAGTACGTCGATAAAATTGTCGATATGCGCCGCCACCTCGTGCAAGAAGAGGCGCGGTTCCCCGCGGAGCTGACCCGGACGTTCAAAGGGATGGAGACGCAAGGAAACCCTTGGGGCCTCAGCGCGGACAAACGACTGGATTGGGCGGAAGCGGAAGCAGTGGACGTGCCGCTGCTCGCTGACAATCCCGATGCCGAGTATCTCTATTTCGTCGGTTGCGCCGGGGCATTCGATGATCGCAACAAAAAGACCACTTCGACTTTCGTGAAGCTGTTAATCAAAGCGGGCGTGAATTTCGCCGTGCTTGGACGAGATGAGCCCTGTAATGGTGAAACGGCACGACGCCTGGGCAACGAGTATCTCTACCAGAGTATGGCGCAAGGCGCGGTGGAAGTTTTCAACGGCTACGCGGTGAAGAAAATTATCGTCAACTGTCCCCATTGCTTCAACACCATCAAAAATGAATTTCCCCAGTTTGGTGGCAACTACGAAGTCGTCCATGCCGCCGACTTGTTGTCGCGCCTGATTCAAGAAGGAAAAATCACATTCGAGGATACGACGACCAAACAGCGCATCACCTATCACGATTCGTGTTACTACGGACGCTACAATGACATCTACGAAAGTCCACGGGAAGTGTTAAACAAAATCCCAGGTGTGCAGCTCCAAGAAATGGAGCGGAGTCGGAACACCGCGATGTGCTGTGGCGCTGGTGGCGGCTGGATGTGGATGGAAGAACCACGAGACAAACGGGTCAACCAGATTCGTGTGGATCAAGCCTTGGAAACCAACCCGGAAGTCGTGGCGGTCTCATGTCCCTTCTGCACCACGATGCTCACGGACGGCCTGAAAGCCAAAGGAGTGGACGAGAACGTGCAGCTCCTCAACATCGTTGAGTTGGTGGGAGCAGCAGCGAAGTAAGGATGCATAAAACGTCATGCGCAAAACGTAAAAAAATAAGAGGCCACGGCAAAAAGCGAGAACTTTCTCTTTTTTCCTTTTTACGTTTCACGGTTTACGTTTTATTTTTCGTGACGTTTTATTTTTTACGCTCCTCGCTCACATTGCACTTTGTCGCGCGTTTCTCTATAGATGGGGGCGCCCACAGCTATTCAACCCCAGGAAACATAATTAGTGACTGATCTCCGTCATGCTTACGCCGCCATTCTGCCGCTCGTCTCGCAGCCCGCACGCTACGTCGGTGGAGAACGCGGAACTATCGTCAAAGACGAGGCGCAGGTCCGCTTGCGGTTTGCCTTGGCTTTTCCCGAAGTCTACGAAATCGCCCAATCACACCTTGGGCTCCAAGTGCTCTACGATTTACTCAATCGCCGAGACGAGATTCAAGCGGAACGTGTCTATGCGCCGTGGGGCGATATGGAAGCCCTGCTGCGACAGCGTCAGTTGCCCCTTGCTTCACTCGATACTTATACACCCCTCTCCGAGTTTCAGATCGTTGGCTTCAGCCTCCAATACGAGCTGACCTATACGAATATCTTGATGATGCTTGATCTGGGCGGGATTCCGCTCTGGTCACGTGACCGAGAAGCGCACCATCCCCTGATTATCGGTGGTGGCCCGTGCGCCTTTCATCCAGAGCCGGTGGCGGATTTTTTCGATGCCTTCCTCTTGGGCGATGGCGAAGAGGCGATTTTCGATATTTGTGACGTCTATCTGGCTTGGGACAAAAAAGACCGCAAGGTGCTGCTCAAAGCCTTGAGCCGGATTCCCGGTATCTACGTCCCTGCCCTCTTTGAGCCGGAGTACGCGGAAGACGGGACCTTACTCCAGACCCGTCCGCTTGATCCAGAATATACGGTTGTCCAGAAACGCATCGTTCGTGACCTCAACTCGATTCCGCCGTTACGCAACCAAGTCGTGCCGAACGTCAATATCGTCCACGACCGAATCGCGGTCGAAGTCATGCGTGGCTGCGTGCGGGGCTGTCGCTTTTGCCAAGCAGGATACATTTATCGTCCGCTGCGCGAGCGTGACCCTCGGGCGTTGCAAGAGCAAATCGAACGACTGGTCGAACAGAGTGGCTACGAGGAAGTGTCACTGTTGAGTCTCAGCACCGGCGATTACAGTTGCATTAACCCGCTGATCCGCGAGGTGATGAACCGGTTCTCCGGACTGAAAGTATCAGTCTCACTCCCCTCAACCCGGGTCGATGCCCTCTCTCCGCATATTCTCGAAGAGATCCGCCGCGTGCGCAAAACCGGATTCACCCTCGCACCCGAGGCGGGCTCGCAACGGCTGCGCGATGTGATCCAAAAAGAATATAAAGAGGAAGAGCTGACCGAAGCCGCACGGCTCCTCTTCGGCCTCGGCTGGAAGAGTGTCAAGCTCTATTTCATGCTGGGGCTGCCCAGCGAAACAGAAGAAGACTTGCTTGGCATCGTTGATCTGAGTCGCAAAGTATCGGCCGCGGGAAACCACCGTCGCCAAGTCACGGCCAGTGTCTCCACCTTCGTTCCCAAGCCGCATACCCCATTCCAATGGGCGGCGCAGGTCGGTCTGGAAGAGACCGAAGCGCGACAAACCTTGCTCCGCCGAGAACTCCGACGCCATCGCCTGCAATTCAAATGGCACGATGCTCCGCTGTCGTTTCTCGAAGGGGTCTTCGCGCGGGGCGATCGTCGCCTCGCGATTCCCCTGCTGACGGCCTATAAGTTAGGCTGCCGTTTTGACGGATGGACCGACCAGTTCCGTCTTGAGCTGTGGCAACAGGCGTTTACCGAGCATGGGATCGACCCCAATTTCTATCTGCGGCGCCGCCTGCTTGATGAACCGCTGCCGTGGGATCATTTGGATAGTGGCGTGTCGAAGAAGTGGTTGCAACGAGACCTGGCGAAATCCTTTACCGCGACGCTGACCCCAGATTGCAGCGTGGAACGATGCTCATACTGTGGCGCATGCGATTTCAAAACCGTACGCAACGTCACGTATCACCTCAACGGTGCCAAAGGGGCCGACCATCGTGGGCCTCAGGTCGATGTCTGGGCCAAGACCGTACTGCCCGAACATGACGCCTGGGGTACTCGACAGTGGCAGATGATGCAGACGAAGAAAGTTCGGAGTGCGGAGTCTGAAGTTCGGAGTTCAGCATCCACGCGTACCATGCAAGAAAGGCAGGCCGACTCCGAAACCCGAAACCCGAAACCCGAAACCCGAAACCTGGACCCCCAACCCATAGTTTCCGGCAACGCCGAATCCTGGCTCGCCGGGGACCCGAACACCATTGCTATGAGCCTGGGGGACAAGAAACCGTCCGTGATCCGCATTCGGGTGACATACAGCCGACATGGCGAAGCATGTTTTCTTGGCGTCAAGGAGATGGCCACGCTGTTCGCACGAGCCACCCGCCGCGCGCATTTGCCCATGGCCTACAGCCAAGGGTTTCATCCACTGCCACGGTTGAGTTTTGGACCCGCGCTTTCCGTCGGCGTCGAAAGTGAAGAGGAGTTCCTCGACCTTGAGCTGAGCGAAATGCTCACCGCCGAAGAGGTGAAGGACCGTCTGGGGTCGCAGTTGCCACGCGGATTCTCCGTGTACGGGGCGGACGTCGTCTCCCTACGAGCGCCCAGCATTGACGAGAGTATCGCCGCGTATCGCTATCTCATCACCCTCGACGCGCTCCCAGAAGCAAAGCGGACCCCGGCGATGTTGGCGACGCACCTCAGCGCGTTCGCGGTGACGGACACCTTTCCGATGCAAAAGTCCACCCGCAACGGAGCAAAGGCCATTGACGCCAAGCCACTCATCGCGCACCTCGCGCTCACGGCACCACTTCAGCTCAGTCTCGAAACAATAAAGACACGCGCGGCCACTCTGAAACCCCATGAATTTGTCGGAGCTTTGCTCTCCCTCACTCCAGAAGAGACCAGAGTGTTACGCGTCAGAAAATTACAGACTATTTTTCGTTCTTCCCCCATCCCTGATACCGAAATAGATGACTCAGGGAGTGAGGCGGAGGAACAGAATCTGCCGCTTGCAGCGGCAGTAGATTAGCTTTTCCCGTGCGCCAACGAATCATTATCAATTCTACCCCCCAAGAAACGAGAGTCGCGTTACTGGAAAACGAGACTCTCGTGGAAATTCACATCGAACGCGCTCAACAGCGCAGTATCGCTGGTAACATTTACAAGGGGCGCGTCGCGCGCGTGCTTCCAGGCATGCAAGCGGCCTTTGTCGAGATTGGCCTCGAGAAAGCTGGCTTCATCCACGTCTCCGACCTCTTCGGTGGTCCATTGCCGCAAGGATTTTTCGAGGACGACGACGAAAGTGAAGAGGAAGGAACAGGCGAGGGCGCCGAACCAGAGGAGGGCGAAGACCACCCTGCCCCGGCTGATGCCACCGCTCCCCAGCGTCCAGCACGCGGACGACGCCCTCGGCCTCCCCAATACTTACCGGTTGAGGAGCGGATCAAGAAAAACGAGGAAATCGTCGTCCAAATCGCCAAGGAGTCGATTGGCACCAAAGGCCCTCGCCTCACCGCGCACATCTCCTTACCAGGCCGACATTTGGTCTATATGCCCACCGTCCGCCACCTCGGTGTTTCGCGCCGCATCGCCGATCCCAAGGAACGCAAGCGCCTCCGCGAGATCGTCCAAGAGATGCGCCCACCCGATGGGGGATTCATTATTCGCACTGCTTGTGAGGGTCTGCCCAAAAAAGAGATTCAGGACGATATGAAGTTCCTCCTCAAGCTCTGGAGTGGTATCGCCAAGAAGAGCGCCAGCGAGCGTGCCCCCGCCCTGGTCCACGACGACATGGATGTCATCTTACGGATCATCCGTGACCTGTTCACCGTGGATGTGCATGAAGTCATCGCGGATAACGCCCAAGATTGCGAGCGCATCAAGGAGTTCGTCGCCACGTTCCTCCCGCGCGCGGCGAGTCGCGTGAAGTTCTACGACGAACCGGAGCCGATCTTCGATCACTATAAGGTCGAACCACAGATCGCTAAAGCGATTGATCGCCGGGTGTTCTTGAAATCCGGTGGGTACCTGGTCATCGACCGCACGGAAGCCCTCACCGCCATTGATGTCAACACCGGACGGTTTGTTGGGAAACGCGACCAAGAAGAGACGATGCTGCAAACCAATCTGGAAGCGGCCACCGTCGTCGTCGAACAACTGCGGCTGCGCAACATTGGCGGGCTCATCATTATCGACTTTATCGACATGGACCGCGCGGCCAATCGCAACCGCGTGACGGAAGCGCTACGCGAGGCCCTCAAGAAGGATAAGACCCGCACCAGCATGCACAAAATCAGCGAACTCGGCTTGGTGCAGATGACCCGCAAACGCACCCGGGAAAGTTTGCTGCACACATTATGTGAGCCCTGCACCTATTGCAGCGGCAAAGGGTATCTCCGCTCAGTCCCGACCGTTGTCTCGGAAATTCTCCGCCAGATTCGTAAACACGCGGCGCTCAACGACGCGGCCCAGACCATCGTCATCAAAGCCCATGCCGATGTCATTTCGTTTCTCTACGACGAAGAGGGAGAACGTCTTGACGATCTGGAACGGTTCTTGAACAAGCGCCTGGTGTTTCGCGCCGCCGCTGACCTTCACCATGAGCAGTATGAAGTCGGGGCCGCCGCCATGACGAGCGGGGGATAAGAGGCAAGTCCGGCATTCCCCTCACCCTCGCTAGGGACCGCCCAGCTTCATTTTGGCAACCTCCAACTCCCGGTCACACTTGATGCTGACCCACAAGCTGTAGTAACACAATCTCAAAGGAGGGTTGCTTATGGCACGCCTCGACCTCATTCCGCGCGACCAGCTCGACCCCGAACTCCACGAGACGTTGACAGCATTTGAACGCGCCTGTCCCGACTTTAACCCGGCCGTGTTCCAAGTCATGGGTCAAAACCCGGAGTTGAGCAAGGCGTTCTATCGGTTCTACATTCCCACCCGTCTCAACGGACTGCTCGATAGTCGGCTCAAGGAGTTGGTCCGGCTGAAAATCGCCGCGCTGAATGAGTGCCGCACCTGACAGCGCTCACGAACCGCACAGGCTGTGCAGGAAGGTGTGACCGATGAGACCGTGCTGGCGCTCGTGGATTTCGCCACCGCGCCCCAGTTCTCAGCACGCGAGAAACTCGCGTTGCAATTCGCCGAGCGGATGGCACTCAATCATCAGACGATTGACGATGAGTTTTTTCGTGGGTTGCGCCGCGAATTCACGGCGGCGGAGATTCTTGAACTCGGTATGCTGACGGGCCTCTTTATTGGCTATGGTCGGCTCCTGTCGATCCTCGACCTAGAGAACCCGTCACCCACACCCTAAAAAGGAGGACCAGATGGCTGGATGCTTAGATGGAATTCGCGTACTGGATTTGGGACGATACCAAGCGGGTCCTCGGTGCGCCATGATTCTCAACGATCTGGGAGCGGAAGTCGTCAAGGTGGAAGCCCCTGGTGGAGACGAATCACGCGGATTAGGCCGGGTCTATTGGGGGTCATATAACCGCGGCAAGAAGAGCATCACCCTCAACATGCGTAGCGAACAAGGCAAAGCGCTGCTGCGCGAATTGGTCCCAAAGTTCGACATGCTCTTGCAAAATTTTCGTCCGGGCGTGATGGACGCGATGGGGTTCGGCTACGAAACCCTAAAGACTCTCAATCCGCGACTAATCCTCATTAACGTGTCCGGTTTTGGGCAATATGGGCCGTACAAGCATCGCCCCGCGTATGACCCCATCGGTCAGGCGATGTCAGGGCTGATGAGCTTCACGGGCTTCCCCGATGGCCCACCGATTCTGACCAATTCACCGATCATTGACCGTATCACCTCGTTGCATGCCACCATCGGTGCACTCGCGGCTCTCCATCGGCGCGACATGACCGGTCAAGGACAAGCACTCGATGTAAGTTTACTCGACACAGGCTACACCTTGATGGAAATTCCCATCTCGAATTATCTTTTGACCGGCAACGAACCTCAACGGCGAGGCAATCAACCAGGCGGAATCGCGCCAGCCAATGCGTATCTCGCCAAGGATGGCTGGGTGTACATTTTGGCGATCCCGCAGGATATGTGGGAGAAATTCTGTCGCGCCATTGGACACGAAGAGCTGCTGCAAGACCCACGCTTCGCCAGCATTCCGACTCGCACGGCCAATACTGAAGTCATCAATACGCTCGTGTCGGAATGGGTGCGGGAGAAACCGGTCGCGGAGATTGTCTCTATTCTCGAACGAGCCGAGGTCCCGGTCGCGCCAGTGCACTCGATTGCCCAGGCCGCTCACGACCCACATCTGAAGGAGCGACAGATGCTCGTCGAGATAGAAGACAAAGAGACCGGACGCACCTTTGTCCCAGGGCTAACCGTGAAGTTCTCGGACACGCCTGGAGCCATCGGCCCCATTCCACAGCCTGGGGAACATAACCAGGAGGTCTACTGTGAGTTGTTGGGATACGACGCGAGAGATGTCGCTCGTTGGCGAGAGGAAGGGGTAGTGTAACATTCTATAGGGAAACGACACCAAGATACGGATTTGAAAATCGGGCGCTCCCTACCAAACCAGGATTCGGTCAAGTTGTGAACCCGTATCCTGGTCTGTTTTCCCTATAGTAGTCCTAAGTATGAAGCATCACTAGAATAATTTTTTACGAGCAAAATCGTAACAACACGGGACAGAGGAGAAGGATAGAACAAGCACGGTAACAAATCCAAATAGTGTAAGACCGGGTCAGAGAAAATCTTCGGGGGTCATGTATGAAAGAATGGAGGCGATGGCTCGGAAATGATCATCATACGCCACGATAATAGACATTATCGGGTTTAAGCAGGGCTAAGCAAGCTGAACAAATCGAAAGTGGGGAGCGGGTGACGACAACTGACGCGGAGATTGTGCAAGCCGCATGCAATCTCCATGACCCGATCCGAAATGCCAGTGGTCGTGAGGCGCA
>SHZE01000109.1 GCA_009692435.1 Deltaproteobacteria bacterium
GCGGCGGGCATCTGCTTCAAAATGTTCGCGGCAATTGTCATCGGCCATCCCCTGCGGGAACTAGAGTTGTGCACTCCTATTCAAGCAGGGCGTGGCCTTTTTCGTTACTCCCCTTCACCTTACTCAAAAAATGTCCGAAGTATTGCTCTTAGCAATGCCAAATGTATTGCATTGGACGTTGGTCTTTACGCCGTCCAGTCTCGAACATTTGGCGGAACGGGACATCACGGAGGACGATGTCACCGACACGGTGTTCGGGTCCTTTGGTCCGCCGTTCGTCCGCAAGTTTGGCCGGGGGCACGAGTTGCGTTGGAGCGTCATTGCCCCGCTCGAAGGGGGCGCATTATTGTCCTGTGTCCTACGGCAAGCCGTGCCGCGCGATGTCAGCACGGAAGGCGCATTCGCGATCCCGGCAACTGGAATGCCCGAAGAGCCACGCGTCCTAAAAGCATCCATGCGGCTCTGTGTCAGCGCGCGCCTCGCCTCGGCTGATGAGGTTCATAATGGTCAAGAAGAAAAGTAAAATCCCGACATTTCGCAACGATCAAGAAGAGCGCGAGTTCTGGAATACGCATAGCTTGGAGGAATTCGCTGATGAGATGGAAGAGCTTGATGTCATCATCCAGCCGATCCGCACGGAACAGATCGCGTTGAGACTCACCAAACGAGACTTAGATACTCTCCATGCGTGCGCCAAACAGCGAGGCGTTGGGCATACGACCCTTGCGAGAAGTATTGTCGAACAATGGTTAATGCAGTCACGACGAAAAGGGGTAGGTGCTCAACCCGCGCGGTCTTCCCGTGCGGCCTAATTGACTGGGGGGGGGGCCATTCTCCAAACGCCCCGCCGGGCGTGTCAATGAGCCTCGGAGGGGCTGTCGCTATTAGCCGATGGTGGAACCACCGGTCCACAAGGCGCGCAATGACCATGAGGCTTCACTTAATACCATTGCCCTTTCCGAGGAGGCAACATAAGAGCTACCAAGAGCAGTCCCGGAACCGGAAGGAAAAGGGGGGAGCCCCCAGCACTGACGACGGCCCCTCGCTGAAGCGCAAGGGGCGTCGTTTTCCGGCAAATTGACTTGCTGCTAATGCGTGGCCTCTCCATAGCTTGCCGCGTAGTTCTTCGGCACCGCGAACTTGAAGAGCTTCGCCGCGTTGAGCCCAAGGATTTTCGCCCGCTGGGTCTCGTTGAGTCCGCCCATCTGTCGTTCAATCGCTTCCGCCGAGTGCGGCCAGGAGCCTTCGTGATGTGGGTAATCATTCGCCCACAAACAGTTCTCCACCAGATTGTACGGCACGGCGAGATCAACCCCGACCTGATCTTCCTGGAAGGAGCAGTAGCCGTGTGCGCGGAAGTAATCGCTGGGCAGCTTCTTCAGATTCGGCCATCTCCACATGTGATGTTTCTTGTAGGCTTCGTCCATCGCTTGGAGCGCCCAGGCCACCCAGCCAATGCCACATTCAATCGCGGCGAATTTGAGTTGGGGAAATCGTTCGAGCACCCCGGAGGCACACATATTCGCAATCGGCTCGACCGTCGGCGCGAGCGAATGCGACACGTAGTTGATGACCGCGCCACCATCTTTCCGCGCCACACGGGGGTCCCGACCCGTGGAAATATGGAACGTGAATGGCAAGCCCGTCTCTTGAATCACCGTCCATAACGGATCGAACAGCGGCAGGTTGTAATTCGGATGTTTCGCATCATACGAACCAAAAATCGGCTTACATGGGAGCGTGAGCCCGCGGTAGCCCATCTTCGCCACGCGCCGAATCTCGGCAATCGAGCCTTCGAGATCACCCGTCGCAATGGCGGCCATCGGTGACATACGGTCGTTGTATTTGCCGAACGTCTCCCACGCCCAGTCGTTATATACTCGGCATTGGGCTTGCGCGAACTCTGGTTCGGGAGTGGCCCACATCAAAAGTCCTTTGTTAGGGAAAATAATCTCGGCATTGACGCCATCGCGGTCCATATCCTTGAGCCGCAGCACGGGATCAGCCCCGGATTTCTGCCGTTCGAGGTCTTCCCCAGTGAAGACGGAATCGTGCAGGCGAGATTTCTGCCAGCCTTCGGACACTTGCCACTTCACGCCCTGTTCATCAACAACGATCTTGGGCAGGCGGTCTCGGTACTTCGCGTCGAGCCGCTCACGCCACAAGTCCGCGGGTTCATTGGTGTGGCTGTCACAGGAAACCATGAAGTATTTGTTGGGATCACTGGGCCGCGCGGTCCGTTGCCAGCCGGTGTGTCCGGGAGTTTCTAACCGCCATTGGTTCGGTGCGTCGATCATCGCTACCCTCCTTAGGAATTGTGTCATTTGGTTATTGCGCCATGGGGCCATTGGTTCGCTATCGTGCCTTCTGCCATACAAACCGCCTGGTACGCTGTCAATCGCAACCTTTCCCTATCGCAGGCGGCCCATAGGATATGGGGCGTCGTTCATAAGGAAAACACCAACCCGCAACATGCGCGCGTCTGCAAACTCCCACAACCGAAAAAGCGGTACCTCCGCCATTCTAAGAGACGGACTGGCCCATCCACATCCCGCACGGAGACCCGCAGCCAGTACCGTCCCGGTCGAATTTCAGTATGGGGCGAAAATTCCACTGTCATTGGCAGGTGCTCATCAATCCCCGCGCATGGGAGACGTCCTTGGGCAAGAAGTTGCTGATTGAGAGAGACAATTTCGATACCGATCCATCCCGAGAGCACGGGAAGATCAAAGACCGGAGCAAGCCGGACACCACGGAGGTTCGTCCGCGTCACAGCTAAGGGATACGCAACAAACGGCACCCGTTGGAGATTGATGCCCGGCTGAAGCCGAAACCCGTTTGTCGTGGACATAGTTCCAGCACTCTCGTGTTTGAGCGAACGAAAGGCGGGGGCCAGCGCGTTTTGCAAGTCTCTTTCGGGGGAGAACCGTCGCAGGAACTGTATCGTTCTGCTGTGACGGAGGGAATCCAACCCCGCAACCAACGCCCGTGCTCGACGTTGCCAGTCCGCCATTCGTCGGCCTTCGGCTTCCCAGTCCTCCGCGGTTTTCCGAAGCTCCCGCACTTGCTTCTGCTTTTCCCGTAACTCGACCTCTCGCATCATGACCGTGCTCTGGAGCTGGTGCATTTCCGCGTTACGCTCCACCATCGTCTCCTGGAGGGCTCGGACTGTGTGTTGCGTGGCGCGCAGGGCTTCTTCTCGCATCGCTACCGTCTGCTGGCTTGCCGTGACCATGCTCTGGAGCCGTTGCATTTCCACGTCTTGTCGCGCCCGTGCCTCCTGGAGGGTCCGGACCGTGTGTTGCGTGGCACGCAACTCTTCCTCTCGCACCGTCACCGTCTGCTGGAGTAGCACATTCCTGGTCGCGAACTGGTTGCGTTCGTACTGGCTTTGGGCAGCCGCTTTCACTGTCGGCGCGACCCAGCGCAGATATGTGGCTACGGCTTTTTCTTCCGCGTCAGCTCCAACCTTTTCGCTGGCGTGATGCTCCCTCAGCACAGACTGATACAGCACGAGCAACTCATCGACGACAGCATCACGTCCGACCGTTGCCCGAATTCGTCGTGAAACTTCCGTTGCATCCTGAGCATCGTATCGGGAGATTTGCTGGATGAGATTCTCAGGCGTCAGCGGCATGCGCAAAGTCCGAATGCCGCAGTTGAGCATCCGCAAGCGATCAAGGTCCTGAACCGTCACGAGCGGTCCCACCCCAACGGGACTACACAAGACCACTGCGGTACCAATCGCCAGTGCTTCCAGAGCGGATCGACCCACGGCAAAGACGAGATCATATTGTCCAAGCTCTTTCTCAGGCTGAGCGCTTGCTGTTCTCGCGGCCGCTCCCATCACGTCCAGTTTCAGCCCCAAGCGAGCACACGCTTCACGGAGCACTGGGAGGTGAGTGCCTTCGGTGGCGTAATTACTGAAAATCAACGCTCGCTGTGGACGCGCGGGTAACGGAGCGCGTGGACAAAACCGTTGCAGATCGACAAAATTCAACAAGAGCTGAATCTGTTCTTCGGGAATGCCGTGCTCAAAAAGCAGCCGATCCCGACACGGCAGATCAACCGCCACATATCGTAGGATGCGAGGAAACCGGAGCGGATTTTCTTCCCAGGGTGCCCATCCATGACAGAACGCAATCGCCGGAACACCAGGAAAGTGGAGGAGGGCCGTCAACATTTCCAAGTGGTGCTGTCCATGAATCAGGTCAGGGGAAAGCGCGATCTTGTCCAGATGATCGACGACCGGAATCGTCGCGGCGCGAATCTCCTGCGCCACCTCTCCAAGAATGGGACTGTAGACGAGCGGGGTATGCCCGCGTTCAAGAAGCCCTAATGCTAAGTCACGCACGTACAGTTCCGACCCGGAACGATGGACGAGCGCAGTATTAGTAATGAGGATACGCATCTCGCTTCTCACCCCCGAGTCTCGGCAAAATGGCGGAGCGCGTCCGCCAGGGGAGCGATATGCTCACGATAACGAATCACACGCTGATAGTATCCGGCAGTGACACGTGCCGCGCCAATGCGTTCATACTCAGGCATCGCTTCATTTTTCCGCGGTTTCCATGGCTCGACCAGACGGAGGCCCTCAACCCGAAACACATCCTCTCCCAATTGGGCAATGACCGGGCCAATTTCCTCCGCCAACGCTCCATAGGTCGCTGCAGCCGTTCGCTTGCGCGCAAACGCTTCGTCATCAAGGTGAAGCGACACGGCACCAGAGCGACGATCTTCCGGACAAAAATCCGGGCGGCCAAGCAACGGAAAGTCATACGCAACAAGGCGGGGTCCACCCTGCGTTTCAATCAGACGCACGGCAGTGTCGATGAGCAAGCGACACACATCATGGACAGGGTTGTGGCCTTCGGCGGCATCACCGACGACATACTGGATCTGTCGAGAGACAAACGTTTCGGCCAATTCTTCCGCGAGCCGGCGGAACGGTGCCACGTCACCGGCCAGCAGCAATTCATACACAGCGCGGTCCGTCAATCGTCCATAGACTTCGGGTACCCGTTCACGGGTTTGGGACGGGTAGAGCTGTTCAGGCAATTTTGCTAGAGTCGCCGAGTGGACAGAAAAGAGGAAGTCATTGCCGAACTGCGCGCCCTGATTGCTCAGCAAGCGGCGCAATTGGCGGCGCAGGCGGCGCGCA
>SHZE01000026.1 GCA_009692435.1 Deltaproteobacteria bacterium
GGGGGCTCGTTAAAGGGGAAGGCGAAAGAACTGGGGCAGACGCTGTATGCCTTACGCGAGAGTTTGTTTAGTCACTACTTGCGCGCAGAACTGCAACAGCCTCCCATTGGGGCCTGTTAATCCCTCTGAGCGTAAGTCCTGTTAGTGTGAAACTTCGTGTACAATTTCCTGGCCTCTACACATCCTGTGCACAGAGAGGCGGACAACCCCATAGCCTTCTCTCTACCGATGCACCGGACCGTAACCTGACGAGGAACAACAATAGGAGTGGGACTTCTCACGAGGACTCCTTATCTCAATACCTGGCCGTTTCCCCACTGCTCGCTGTAAAGGTTATACTTCCATGCCCTGGACATCCCGGGTTGCTCCTGAACATCTCAGGATTCCAACGTACGTTGGGATAACACCGAGCTCCTTTGAGTGGCAGTGGCAACGTAAGAGTGTCCCTATGTCCACTGCGGCGCGTGCTCCGCCCTGTAAGAAGCATAAAACTCTCAAGAGAAGGGGGGCCACAGAACCACTATCGCGAAACCGTCATACTTCTTGTTCAATCCTGTAGACATGGCTGGAGCGAAAACTCCCGTGAGACACTGATTTTCTAGCCATAATTCGCTCAGTTCAGTAAGGAGAGGAAATACTAATGAAGCCACACAAATTCCAAAGATTGTTTGGAGCAATGTTACTATCTGCGGCAGTCGCCGCGCCCGCCTACGCCGGTAAGTCGGTCCAGGTAGCTCAAGGTGGACATCTGGTCCGCATGGTGGGCGTGAGCCCTTCGGGGGTGGGGGTGAAAGTAGCGATCCGAACCCAAGTTCCTGGGGGTGATGCGGCTTTGCGTGCCCAGAAGGACTTGGCCTCGCGTTCCGGCGCGGAGGAGAGCAACGCACCCATCCAAGTTCCGGAGAAAGGCGCTAGCAATGGTCCGGATGTGCTTTATTCCGCTACTCAATGTGACGCGAACATCGCGACCGGATTCGCCCCTTCGGACATCCATGGTGCGGTAGGGCCCAGCCGGTTTGTTGTTGTGACGAACGTCGATATCGGCGTCTATAACCGGGCTGCCTGCACGATCGTCAGCCGGGTAGGGTTGAAGACCTTATTTGCTGCTTTCACGGGGATTTCCGTCCAAACGCTTTTCGATCCCAGGGTTCTGTATGACCGTGCCGTCGGGCGCTTCTTTGTGACGGCGGAATCGAAAGAACCCGGGACGGACCAGTACCAGTATTTCGCGGTGTCCACCGATTCCACGGCCTCGGCTTGGCGCGTCTACCGTTTCGTATTAAGCGTGGGTACGTCATTTTTCTGCAAACGCGCCGCGGACAGCTTTTGGGACTATCCCCAGGCGGGAAAGAGTTTCAACCGGTGGTTCCTTACGGCGAATGACTTCCCTGTAACCGGCGCCGTGACGGGGGCTATTCTGGCGATCGACAAGGCGCCGACCCTTACTGGAGCTGCCACTACCGGCCGCTGCGACAACAATCTCGCTTTCAACCTTGCTCCACCGATCGTTCTGGATTCGAGTACCCAGTCAGTCTTCCTTGCCCCGCGTACGACCGGCAGCATCCTGCGCTACGATTACACGGCGACAGGTATCATCGGCAGCGACAGCCTAGTGGCGGGGGCGAGTTACGCCATCGCGGCCTGGAGCGTGCCTCCAGATGCCGTCCAACCGAACGGACAGCGGCTTGATAGCCTTGATGGCCGGTTCCAGAACGCGAGCCTTCAGTCACGGGACCGAATATGGAATATTCATTCAATCGCTTCCGGTATTCGTCCTCTGATTCGCTGGTATCGGTTGCAACGGAGCGCTTCTACTCTTCTGTCTACAGTGACATTCCAGTCGAGTGCTACCAGTCACCTCTTTAACCCGTCGATTGTCACCAACTCTGGGGTCGACGGATCTCCGGCGTTTATCACGGCCTCTCGTACCGACCCGACCTGCACAAGCACATTCTGCTTTGCCGCGATGCTCACATTTTCCGGTCCGAACCTCAATGGATCAGACTGGACCCAGAATACGGCGGCAACTTCGACGGCGCAATTCGCTACTGACGGCTCGGTCGCCTGTAATAGCACTTCGCGAGGCTCGTGCCGGTGGGGAGATTATTCCGCGATTACGGTTGACCCATTGAATGGGGGTCGTGCTTGGGGCTTTAATCAACTGATTAACGGAACGAATCAGTTCAACTGGTTCACCCGTGCCGTGGAGGAAATCTATAACCTCCAGTCTGCTCCTGACACTAGTGCCCGTTAACGTGGTCATCTCCCATACCACACCTTGACAAAAAGGGGGGCAGTCAATGCCCCCTTTTCTTTTGTCTGAAGCCGATCGGTCGGGATTGCGCTTCTTAGTGCTGGCCGTTGACTAGGGTGCTGCCGATCAAGATCCCGTTCGCCCAGTAATAGCCCGTGCGGCCAGAGGGCAAGATGTCGTGAGTCGCGGACCCCTTATAAGGCTCCTCTTCTAGCCGGGTAATACGTCCGCCGCTCAGAAAATCTCCTACCCTCAGATCAGCGATACGCTGTTCATTCACGGTTGGGTGACCTGGCGAACTCCACAGTGCGCGTCCATCCTCCAAGACCACGTGTATCATTCGGTGAGTGGAGGGGGCGGGTACTCGCACGGTTTTCTCGATAGTCGCCGCAAGACGGGTGCCCAACATGTCCGCTGTCCACACGGCATCGCCGACACGGAGATCTGCTACTGCCACTGGCCCTGTGGGCGTAGCAATCTGAGTCTGGGGGGCGAGACATACTGGACATGTAACGACACTCGGTTCGCGTTCTTGGACGGTGACGATCCCATCATTGTCGACAATTCCCTTGATGAGGAAATCTTCCTGTTTGCTCTCGCTGATCTGCAACTGGAATTGGTACCTGTTGCCGGCGGATTCGAGAGAGATTGCTTGCAACTTCTGGTATTCGCGGTCAATGAGCCGTATCTGGGCATCGGAGAAGGTAGTTGAGCCACTGAGCCCTGTATGTCTCAAGATCACCTGGAACTCTTCCGAGTTGGCTTGCAATTCGCGAAAGCGGATTTTTGCCAGGTCGGCTGCGTCGGCACGCGCGACCGGATACTCGTCGGGGTCGCAAGCGAACGGATTGGGGAAGAGATCTAGCGCACGGTATTTCAATTCCGTGGGCGACATGGCGGGAGCAATCCTTTCGCGGGTTCCCGCAGGTTGGTCCATGGAATTCGTTTTGCTGGTATCCCTTGGAGGATGTGAAGCGGAGGACGTCTGGGGTAAGGGAGAGGGAGTGTTCGGACGGCAGGCCATGAGGGCGATTAGGCATGTCATTCCAAGGACAAGGCGAGTCTGCATAATGATCTCCAAGTGTATGGGTTGTAAAAATCCGAATGTGATCAGGCGGGCATATCCAAGAAGTTCTGTTCAACACTGCTATAAAATCTAACGCTTGATCTCACGGACAGATTACGCACCGATTTTATCCTTCGTTCAATTAACATACTGTCCGCTGACAACCAACGCGCAGTAGCACGATACGGCGAGACATGCTAACAGAGGCGGGACTTGAACGGCTCGGTGGGACGGGCAATCTCAGCAATTGTCCACGATGGGGAACGCGATGGCGAGTGTACGTCTGCTCTTAGTTCGACACGGCGAAACGACGTGGAACCAGGAAAACCGCTGGCAGGGACAAGCGGATGTGCCTTTGAGTGAGACTGGCCACGCTCAGGCTCGTCGCCTTGCTCAGCGGCTGCTTGCCGAAGGGCGACCTATCCAGGCTCTGTATACCAGTGATCTGTCACGAGCGTCGCAAACAGCGGATATCCTTGGCGTGGCGCTTGGCATGCGTCCGGCCGCGAATATCGCGTGGCGGGAGATGGACATTGGCGTGTGGAGTGGTCTGACCACGGACGAGGTGATCGCGCGGCATCCCGTCGAGTGGGAGCGGATCCGCGCTGGAGAAGATTTACCGCGCGGTGGTGGCGAGACCTTTGCTCAGTTTCAATCACGGCTTGTGCGCGGTGCCATGCGACTCCTGGAACAACATGCGGGAGAAGATGTGGCGGTGGTGACGCATGGCGGAGCGGTGCGGGCGTTTTTGCTCTCGTGCCGAAAACTCCCCATGAGCCAGTTCCGCGCCATTGATAAGATTGGGAATACGGGACTGAGTGAAGTGACCATCTTCGCCAACGGCGACGCGGTGATTCATTCGGTCAATGATACGCGACACCTCACCGAGCAGGCCCTGCTCGGTGAAGCGGTCGATGCGTAGCCAAGGCTCCATTGTCTTCATCCCCACCCTAGCCCTCTCCCAGCCGGGAGAGGCAATGAAGACGAGATCACTCATGCCACCGCCTGTCCGGGAAAAGGAACTTTCGTGGGGCTCCCCGGAATACAGTCTCGCAATGACGAGCAAGCGTCACATAAGGCCCTCATGTCGCGTATTCTTTCTTCCTGGTGGTTCAAGCTCGCTCTCAGTGGTGGGCTGTTTACCCTCCTGTTTTGGTCTATTGACCTCGACGATTTTCGCGAACAACTCTCCGCCGCGCGACTCGATTTGGTGGTCGTGACATTCCTTGGGTATCTACTGACGCAGCTCCTCAGTGCCTATAAATGGCAAGTGCTTGCCCGCCCTTTGGGCTTTCATCACCCGCTCCGTGTATTTGGGGTCTATTACTTTGTCGGGATGTATCTGAACCTTTTCATGCCGAGCACGATCGCTGGTGACGTTGGGCGTGGGCTCTTGCTCGCGACACGGAGTGGTCGTGTGTCCGCTCTCCAGTCGGTGCTCGCCGATCGGGTCACCGGGGTCGTGATGTTGTTATGGGTGAGTGCGTTGGGATTTTTGTGTTTTGGACCCACGGTATTCCCGGCGACTGTCGCGTATGGAGTTGTGGGAGTGGCTGTCCTCACCGTGGCCGGGTGGTGGATCGCCCCACGAGTGGTTTCGGTGCTCTTTACCCCCGGCCATGCGGTACATCGGGTGTGGGAGAACTTCTTCCAACCGTATCACGATCAGGCTGGGCTTCTCGGGTATGCGTGTTTGCTGTCGTTTGGGCTGCACTGTCTGCAATTGGGCCTTCAGGTCGTGCTTGCGTACGCACTCCATCTGTCTGTGCCACTGTGGTATTTGATTCTGTTTATTCCCCTCGTGCACATTCTGAGCGCCTTACCCGTGAGTTTTGGCGGGATCGGTGTGCGCGAGTCGAGCTACGTGATGTTCTTGGCGCTGGTTGGCATTGGACGTCACGAAGCGGCGGCTTTCGGCGTCCTGTGGAGCGTGCTGGGACTGGGAGCGGGCCTGGTCGGTGGAGTGGTCCTCCTGCTGTCGCCGGAAGTCCAACACGCTTTGGCGCGGATCAGAAAAAAGTCGGACGGATGAGAATCGTTTCCTCGCGCCCGGCACCGACGGAAATCATCTTGACCGGAACATTCACAAGCTGTTCCACCCGTTCGACGTAGCGTCTCGCGTTGAGGGGTAAGGCGTCGAGGCTGCGAATGTGGGTCAACGGCTCTGACCAGCCTGGCAGGTCTTCATAGACGGGGGTAATGCGGTCGATGACGTGCACGCTGGCTGGGACCTCGTCGTACAGGTTCTCCTGGTAGGCATAGCCAGTACAAATGCGCACGGTTGGCAGCCCGCTCAAGACATCGATTTTGGTCAGCGCCAAACTGTTCACTCCATTGAGGCGAATCGCGGTGCGCGCGACCACGGCATCAAGCCAACCGCACCGTCGCGGGCGACCCGTCACCGTTCCGAACTCCCCACCGTCGTGTCGGAGTTTTTCTCCTTCCGGGCCGAATAATTCCGTCGGAAAAGGGCCGCTCCCCACCCGTGTCGTATAGGCTTTGGAAATCCCGATCACGCCGTGGATGTGTTGTGGGGCAATACCTGCCCCCGCGCATACGGCCCCGGAAACCGTATTAGAAGAAGTCACATACGGGTAGGTGCCATGATCGACATCCAGCATCGTGCCTTGAGCCCCTTCAAACAAGACTTTGCGGCCTTGGCCAATCTGCTGGTGCAGATACCGGGACGTATTGGTGACGTGAGGGGCCAGGCGATCACGAAAGCGACGGTAGCTATCGAAAATTTGCGTGTAATCAAGCGCTTGTTCCTTGAGAATTTCTCCCAAATAGGCATTTTTCTCTTGCAGGGTGTGGGTGAGCTTTTCCTGAAAGACCTGCTCATCCAAAAAATCGACAAAGCGAATACCCACGCGCGCCATCTTATCTTCGTAGGCTGGACCAATGCCGCGTCCGGTGGTGCCAATCTTCCCTTCGCCACGGAGCCGCTCCCGCGCCAGGTCTATCGTCTTGTGATAAGGCAGGATGAGGTGCGCGGTTTCGCTGACCTTCAAGAGCGCGGGGTCCAAGAGGCGGCCTTGCTGTTGCAGGGTGTCGAGCTCCTCAATCAAGACCTGCGGGTCAACCACGACCCCATTGCCGATGACACAGACCTTCCCGTCGTGCAGGACCCCGGAAGGGATCAACCGCACGATGGTCTTCTTCCCACCGACGACGAGCGTATGTCCGGCGTTACTGCCGCCCTGGAAGCGGGCGATGATGTCGGCTTCCCGTGCGAGGAGGTCAACGACTTTCCCTTTGCCTTCATCACCCCATTGGATGCCGACGACGACGAGCGTACTCATAATGCCTCCATTTTTCTGACGTAGACTTATAAACGAATCTGTTGCGCGGAGATGATCGGCGTCAATGCCTGGAGCGCGGTCAAGACTTCGGTAGGCACTTGTCCATCCACATGGATCAGCGCGATGGCCTTGCCGCCAATTTTTTCTCGTCCCAGTTCGAGTCCGGCGATATTGATCCCGTGCGTGCCCAACAGGGTGCCCATCATGCCGACCACGCCCGGCACGTCGTGATTGTGGATGACGAGCATGTACCCTTCCGGGACCGCTTCGAGATGAAAGGCATTGAAGCGCACGAGCCGCACGGCTTTGTTGCTGAAGACGGCTCCTTCCACACTGCTGATGCCACTAGGGCTCGTGACCTGCACACGGATCGAGTTGAGAAAGTCGCTGGGCAGGCTGCTGCGGGATTCGACCACCCGGATGCCACGTTCGCGAGCGATCAACGGGGCGTTGACGTAATTGACCGGCGATTCGAGCACGGGGCTCAAGATGCCACGTAAGACGGCGGCCGTGACCGGCGCCACCGCGTATTCCGCGACTTCGCCGCTGTATTCAATCTGGACTTCCAGCGGCGTATCCGTGGCGAGCTGCGCGAGAAAACTGCCCAATTTTTCACCTAAAGTGATGTACGGCTGGAGAATGACCCGCTGCTTCGCCGTCAAGGCCGGAAAATTGACCGCGTTCTGAATTTCTCCTTCGGTGAGAAACAATGCGACCTGATCCGCGATCGCCACCGCGACATTGATCTGCGCCTCGTCCGTGGCCGCGCCTAGATGGGGTGTCCCGATCACCTGATCCAACTGGAGTAGCGGATGCCCCGCGGGAGGTGGCTCGGTCTCAAAGACATCAAGCGCGGCCCCAGCCACCGTCCCATTGGTGATGGCGTGGAGGAGGGCGTCTTCATCCACGATGCCACCACGGGCGCAGTTGATAATCCGCACGCCTTTTTTCATTTTGGCGAAAGCGGCGGGACCAATGAGCCCGCGCGTATCTTTCGTCAGGGGCGTATGCACGGTAATGAAGTCCGCCTTGGCGTAAATATCGTCCAAGCTGCCCAGCTCAATGCGCAATTTCGCCGCCGTCTCGGGTGACACGAAGGGATCGTACGCGAGGACGCGCATTTTGAGGCCGAGCGCCCGATCGGCGACAATCGCCCCGATGTTGCCCAAGCCAATGACCCCGAGCACTTTATTGCAGACTTCACTTCCAGTGAATTTTTCCCGTATCCAGCGACCCGCTTTCAATGACGCGTTCGCTTGTGGAATGTTACGTGCGAGCGCCAAGAGGAGGGATAACGCATGCTCGGCGGTGGTGACGTTGTTCCCCCCGGGCGTGTTCATGACCACGATCCCTTGTTTGGTGGCCGCGTCGACATCGACATTGTCGACGCCAATACCCGCGCGCCCAATGACGCGGAGATTCGTGGCCGCGGCGATGACGGCTTTGGTGACTTTGGTGCCGCTGCGAATAATCAACGCCTCATAGTCAGCGATCGTGCGAATCAATTCGTCCGGCGGGAGTCCAGGGCGCAGGTCAATGTCGAGTTCGGGGACGCCGCGCAAGCGTTCCAATCCTTGTTCGGAAAGCACGTCGGAAATGAGCACTTTGTGTGACATAATCGTGACTATCCTACGGTTGGCCAGCCGTCGAGGAGAATTTCTTCCGCTTTCTGAACCCCGCGACCGAGTGGAATTTCTTGACCAAAGCGGCGCAGTGCCATTTCCAGGGTGCTAATGGCGGTAATGATGTCGAAAGGCCCCGCATAGCCAATATGCGAGATCCGCACGATCTTTCCCTTGAGATGATCTTGGCCCCCCGCGATATCGACGCCCATGCCGTCGCGCATGTACTTGAGCAGCTTCGAGCCGTCGACTCCCTGGGGCAGCCACACGCCCGTGGCCGCCGGACTCGGAGAACCTGGAGCGAGGAGGGTCAGGCCCAGGGCTTGCGCGGCGCCGCGTGCGGCGGAGGCGAGCCGCGCGTGGCGCGCGAAGAGATGTGCCAACCCTTCTTCTCGTAACATCCGTAACACTTCGTGCAGTCCGTTGATGAGTGAGATAGCGGGCGTGTACGCGGTCGTGTGTTTGAGTTGTTCTTTGCGTTCGCGGCGCAGATCAAAATAGTACCGTGGTTGCGTGGTCCGCTCCACCTGTTTCCACGCTTTGTCGTTCAAGGCGATAAAGGCGAGACCCGGCGGGAGCATGAGCGCTTTTTGCGACCCCGTGACCAACACATCGATACCCCAGCGGTCCATGGGCGTGTCCGTAGCACCAACGGCGGTAATGCCATCAACAATAAGGAGGGTATCGGTCCCACGGGTGAGCGCGGCAATCTGTTCGACTGGGTGGAGCGCCGTCGTCGATGTTTCACTTGCTTGGATGAGCACCGCGCGTGTGCCTGGATTGGTTTTGAGCGCATGCGCCACGGTATCAACCGCGACCGCTTGCCCCCATTCGACTTTCAATTCGATGACCTTGAGGCCAAAGGCTTGACTAATTTTCAGCCAGCGTTCACCAAATTTTCCCCCATTCACGACGACGACAGTATCACCCGCGGAACAGGTGTTCGCCACTGCTGCCTCCATACCCCCCGTCCCCGAGGCTGCAAGAATGAGGACTTCCTGCGTAGTCTGAAACAACCACTTTAAGCCTTCCTGAACCTGGGCGAATAACTGCTCGAATTGTGGGGTACGGTGATGAATGAGGGGTTGCGACATGCGCAGTAGCACTTCAGGTGGAACCTCGGTGGGACCAGGGGTAAGTAGGTAGCGTTTTAGCATGGTGTCTCCAAAGACGGTGATGGTGGAACCTAGACTCCATTGACCAGGAGCCGCCATTTTCTTCCCGTTGATGGGAGAGAAATGCTGTATCGAAGCGAAGAAGTTGAGTCAATGAGAGTCGTTTACTCGATAACTGTATCTGTTCCTTCCACTTTTTGCTTGACAGAAAAAAAACGGGGTACTATAGTCGTGGGAGAAAGTGGGAGAAAGTGGGGAGGAAATAGGAAGCCGTGTTTCGTGGCTGTTTTGAACACAGTATCGACGACAAGGGGCGGGTAAGTATCCCAGTTTCCTTTCGTAAAGTGCTTCTTGGATTGCAGGATGAGCGGATTGTGGTCACCAAGTTTCTCCTTCACTCGTTCCGATGTCTCGATATTTATCCCCAAGCAGAGTGGGAAGTTTTGGAGCAAGAATTGCTAAACAAGCCTCGCTTTGATGAAACCTTTGCCAAATTGGAAGCGTTCTACTTGTCCAACGCTCAGGAATGCGCGGTTGATAAGCAAGGGCGCATTCTGCTTCCTCCCATGCTCCGAGAGTACGCGTCGCTACAAAAAGATGTGGTCTTCGCGTCGGCACTCAAGAAATTCCGTGTTTGGGATAAAGCCATATGGGAACGATTTAACCAAGAATCGGAAAAGGATCTTGTGCAGAATCCTCAGCTTTTTGCTGGTTTGAATATGTAGCGTACTGTACACGAACCGCGTAACAATTGCTAGAGAAACGACATGCAAGCCACACCGCTCAAGACCTGGGCGATGCAGATCCCTCGCCACGTACCCGTGATGCAAGACGAGGTGTTGCGCTATCTCGGTCCCAAACCCGGCGAAACATTTCTGGACGGGACGGTTGGTGGTGGTGGGCATACCGCCGCCATCCTTGAGGCGTGCGGTCCACGCGGCCGGGTGCTTGGCCTTGATCGTGACGAGAGCGCGCTTGCCGTCGTTCGTGAGCGGATGGCCGACTTTGCTGACCGTGTGGTGTTGGTCCATGCGAACTTTAGCCAAGCCGCAGATGTCTTGGCACGGCTTGGGTGGGAGCAGGTGGATGGGATTTTCCTTGATCTCGGTTTTTCCTCCCTCCAAGTGGAGGATGCGGAGCGCGGATTCAGCTTCTCTCATGCCGGTCCATTGGATATGCGTATGGATCAAGATGACGAGTGGTGTGCGGCGGATATTGTTAACTCGGCGAGTGAAGGCGAGCTACGAAAAATTTTTTATGATTTTGGCGAAGAGCGTGCTGCAGGAGCAATGGCGCGAGCGGTTGTGAGAGTTCGGGCGCAATCGCCACTGACGACAACCACCGCCCTCGCGCAGACCCTTGAGCACGTGGGGAAGCGGTCGCCTCAGACACGGATACATCCGGCGACGCGCGCTTTTCAAGCGTTACGGATCGCGGTCAATCGCGAGCTTGAGCATCTGTCGGACTTTTTGCGCGAGGGCTATCGCCTCCTCCGTCCGGGGGGGCGGTTGGTGATCCTGGCCTACCATTCGTTAGAAGACCGACTGGTCAAGGAGGCATTTCGCCATTGGGCCGCGACGTGTCTGTGTCCTCCGCTGATACAACGTTGCTGCTGTGGGTGGAACCCCAAGGTACGGCTCCTGACGAGCAAACCCCTGTTCCCGACGGATGTGGAAGTCCAGCGGAATCCGCGGGCGAGAAGTGCACGGTTGCGAGCGGTGGAGCGGTGCGCGGAGGAGGTGAGGCAGTGATGGAGCGGTTCCAGCTTTGGCGTCGACCCACCATTGTCGTTGCGGTTGGGCTTGGTTTAGCGCTGGCCCAAGTGTGGACACGATTACAGGTGGTAGCTGTCGGGAGTCAGATTGCGAGTACGCGACAATTGATTTATTCGCTCGAAGGAGAGCAGCAAGCGTTGGAACTGCAATGGAGTACATTGATTGCGCCGGGCCGGTTAACGAGCCAAGCGGAAGGGCGATTGGGCATGGGCGCGTCGCAACCAGAACAAATTGTCCGGATGCCGTGAGGAGTGAGGAGGGGGATGATGGAACGGCGGTTGCTGATGGCTGGGGGAATACTTGGGGTCGGGCTGTGTCTCGTCTTGGGACGGCTTGTGCATGTGGCGACCGTGCAAAATCTTCATTTGGCGCAACAAGCATCAGACCAACATCAGAAAAATCTTACGCTGCAGGTCCGTCGTGGCGCGATCGTGGATCACCGAGGCTATCCGTTGGCGCTCAGCGTTCCCGCCGAGTCGCTCTTTGTGCATCCTAAAAAATTGACCGAGAAGGTGAGGCAGCAGGCCACAGCACTCGCTGCTGCCTTGCATCTCCCCTTAGCGGAGGTGCAGAGGGTGTTGCGCTCTCAAGAGCCCTTTCTTTGGCTCAAGCGGCGCGCCACACTGCAGGAAGCTGGACAAGTGCGCGCTCTGAGCCTTTCTGGGATAGAAAGCATGGAGACGGAACGGAGATTTTATCCACAGGGGACGTTGGCCGCGCCCGTGATCGGGTTTGTTAATGTTGATGCGCGTGGCCTCGCGGGCATTGAGCAAGCGTACGATGAGCATCTCGGAGAAGAGCCCACGGAAGTGATCGGAGAGAAAGATGGGAAAGGACGTACGATTTTTGTGCATGAAGGTGCCGTTCCACTCGAACCATTGACTGTCCGCTTAACCCTTGATGTTGGATTGCAGTACCTGGCGGAGCAGGAGTTGGGGCAGGCAGTCAAAGCGACAGGCGCGAATGGGGGCGTGGTCGTGATACTTGATCCGCAAACTTTCGCCGTGCGCGTGTTCGCGCAAGTGCCGACTTTCAATCCCAATACCCCTGCGGCGGTCCGTCCCAACGTGCGGCGCAATCGGATCATTAGCGACCCCTACGAGCCCGGTTCCACACTGAAGACCCTTTTGGTCGCGGCGGCTTTGGATGCCAAACGGGTCCGTCCCGAAGAGAAAATTTTCTGTGAGCATGGGAAATATCCGGTCGGCAAGTCTATTATTCACGATCACCATCCATATGGGTCGCTGAGTTTGACCGAGGTCTTGCAGCACTCGAGCAACATTGGCATGGCTAAAGTGGGAGAGCGTCTCGGCAAGGAGGCGTATTCCGCGTATTTACGAGCCTTTGGGCTAGGGCGGACAACGGGGCTTGGTCTTCCAGGGGAAAGCGCGGGGCTACTGCCCCCGCCGGATGCGTGGTCACCTATTAATCTTGTGACCGCCAGTTTCGGTCAGGGATTCTCGACGACCCCATTACAGCTCGCCTGTGCGTATGCCGCGCTCGCTAACGATGGGGTGCTCATGCGACCCTATATTGTTCAAGAGGTCTTGAACGCGGACGGAAAGGTGGTTGAAGCGTACGGTCCGCAACGGCTTTGGCAAGCGGTCCGTAGCGAGACGGCCCATCAAGTCTTGACTATGATGGAGAAAGTGGTGGCGAGAGAAGGGACGGGATGGCGTGCGCAGATTGATGGATTCCGTGTCGCCGGTAAGACCGGAACATCGCAAAAACCTGATCCGCGTGGCGGGTACTCCCCGCACGCGCGCATTGCCTCATTCGTTGGCATTGTTCCTGCCGATCGTCCACGGCTCGTGGTGTTAGTTGCGATTGATGAGCCCAAGACCGCGGTCTATGGCGGTGAAGTGGCGGCTCCGGTGTTCAAAGCGATTGCGCAGCAGGCATTGAGTTACTTGGGGGTCACGGGAGGCCCCTTGAAAGGGGAAGGGACAAGCCCTGAGACGCTGCCCTCTGTCAAAGATGGGGAGCTGGTCCGCCCACAGTTCCAGCAGATCGCGAAGACTTCCACCGGTGCGGTTGATGATGCGAGGGTTGATCCGCTCGTGGATGGGGCGAATTTTCTTGGTATGAGTTTGCGCGAAGCGGTGCTGAGCGCGCAACGAAACGACTGGCAAATTACTACACGTGGGAGCGGGTATGTAATGAAGCAAACCCTGGTGCAGCAAGCAGGAAAGCCGGTGTACCATCTCACGTTAGCTTCCACCTATGAGGCGCGCCCGTGATTGTCCGAGACCTCTTTCCCACTACCCTATCCATGCAGTTCCAGGGAAGCGGGGACGTGGAGGTCACGCACTTGGCCTACGACTCACGCACGGTGCAACCTGGAGCGTTATTTTTCGCGCTCCCAGGGACGAAAAGCGATGGGACGCGCTTCGTTGACGAAGCCATTCGGCGTGGGGCGAGCGCCGTCGTGGTTCCGCCCGGCACCCTAGTTCCTCCCCAGGTCCCCGCGATTTACTCACCTACTCCGCGACGGCTATTAGGTATCTGTGCTGATCGTTTTTATCAGCAGCCCAGTCGCCATCTCACCATGGTTGGCGTGACGGGGACAAGCGGGAAAACGACCACGACTTACCTCGTCGAGTCAATCTGGCGGGCGATGGGGTGGTCACCCGGTGTGATCGGCACGATTAACTACCGTTATCGTGGGCGAACGTTGCCCGCGCCCTTTACGACGCCAGAGGCGGTGGAGCTCCAAGCGTTACTAGGGGCCATGCGGGCGGAACAGGTGAGCCACGTGGTGATGGAGGTGTCTTCCCACGCCCTGGCGCAAGAGCGCGGGCATGGCTGCCGCTGGGATGGCGCGCTCTTTACGAACCTGGGGCGGGACCATCTCGATTTTCATACGGACCTAGAGGACTATTTCGCGGCTAAGTCTCGCCTGTTTTTCGAGGAGCTGGCCGCATCCGATAAGCCACGGCGGTTTGCCGCGATCAACGCTGACGATCCATGGGGCGAGCGATTGCTGAGTCAAGCGATTCCAGGCCGCGTGGTGACGTATGGATTGCAACCCGGTGTGACTATTTCCGCACGCGACGTAGAGAAAAGTTTTCAGGGGTTACGTGGTACCTTACGCATAGCTAGCGAGGAAGTTTCCTTTTCATCCGCGCTGATCGGTGAGCCGCACCTGTACAATATCTTGGCGGCGTCTTCCATTGCGTATGCGTTAGGCGTTCCGGCTGAAGTCATTGCTGCTGGGGTTGCCTGTTGCTCTGGCGTACCGGGACGACTCGAGACGGTTGCGATGGGGCAACCGTTTGGTGTCCTGGTCGATTATGCCCATAAACCGGACGCGATGGAGAAGACGCTCCGCTCCGTGCGGCAACTCACCCGTGGGCGACTGCTGACCGTGTTTGGCTGTGGCGGAGATCGTGATCGTGGCAAACGCCCATTGATGGGAGAAGCGGCTGGGCGCCTCAGTGATGTGGTGATCCTGACCTCTGATAACCCCCGCACCGAAGACCCGCTTCATATTCTTGCCGAGGCGGAACCGGGACTCGTTCAATCCGGTATGAAGAAGGTGGATGATCCCGCGATGATTGGCGGCCTCACGCAGGGATATGTGGTGATGGCTGATCGTCGCGGTGCCATCCAGGCCGCGCTCGCGGGAGCCCGACCCGGAGATGTCGTGGTGATTGCCGGGAAAGGACACGAAGACTATCAGATCATTGGCACGACGAAATCCCATTTTGATGACCGTGAAGAAGTGCGGAGCTATCTTGCTCCACTATATAGTGAGGGCGAGCCTCGTCCGCTCGGGCGACTCTCACGTGGTGATTGACAGAAAGAAGTTGCAATGTTGTACGCCCTCTTGTACCCCCTCCATACCCTGTACTCCGCGCTCAACGTATTTCGTTACGTCACGTTTCGCACGCTCCTGGCCTGGTTAGTGGCGCTCACGGTCTCCCTGCTCCTGGGACCGTGGCTGATTGCGCGTCTCACTGCGTTGCAAGTCGGCCAGGTCATCCGCCCGGAAGGACCAGCCGGACACTTGAGCAAAGCCGGGACCCCGACAATGGGAGGCGCGTTGATTTTGTTTTCGCTCACCTTGTCGGTTTTGCTTTTGGCCGATCTTGCCAATCCTTATATCTGGCTGGCATTAGGAACGACACTGGGGTTTGGTTTCATTGGGTTTTTTGATGACTATCGCAAACTGCGGCGACGCAGTTCGGCGGGGATAAGTGGCCGACAGAAGTTGTTCTGGCAGTTCGTGGTGGCCTCGCTTGCGGCAGGGATTCTTTTCCTCTTGCCTGGGTTCCAGAGCACGGTCACCATTCCCTTTTTTAAGGATATGCAGCCAGATCTGGGCCTTTGGTATATTCCCTTCGCGACGCTGGTGATGGTGGGCGCGTCGAACGCGGTCAATCTCACCGATGGACTTGATGGCCTCGCTATTGGACCCGTGATGATCGCTGGTTTCACGTATGGTCTGTTTGCCTACGTGAGTGGACACGCGCGGATCGCCGACTATCTCCAGGTGCCACACGTTCTTGGTGCGGCGGAGATCACCGTGTTCTGTGGGGCCTTGGTGGCGGCGGGCATGGGGTTTCTCTGGTTTAACGCGTACCCGGCGCAGATGTTCATGGGCGACGTAGGTTCGCTCTCTCTTGGGGCCGCGCTCGGTATCGTCGCGCTCATCAGCAAGCAGGAAATTTTGCTAGTGCTGGTGGGCGGAATCTTCGTTGTTGAAGCGATCTCTGTTATTTTTCAAGTGACATCATATAAGTTGACGCGAAAGCGTATCTTTCGCATGGCCCCCATCCATCATCACTTTGAGTTAAAGGGGTGGCCAGAGCCCCAGATTATCGTCCGCTTTTGGATCATCTCGGCCATTTGCGCTGTCGCCGCTTTGAGTACCTTAAAGTTACGGTAGGGAAGTTGAGGTAGGCCCGTGGAGTTGAGCGGGAAAATTGTGTTGGCCCTCAGCCTGAAACGAACAGGCACGGCGGTGTTGCGTTGTGTGTCTCAGCGCGGGAGCCGGGCGCGGGAGACGGACCGCCAAACGCAGGCACAGTTGGTGACTGGCCTGGCGAGTCCTGCGGACATTCCCTTCAATCTCCGGCTGAGAACTCAAGACAAGTTGTTGCTAGATGGCATTGACGCAGTGGTGTCGAGTTCCGCCGTTCCGCGAACGGCATCGGTTTGTCATTCCGCGCATCATGGGGCGGTGTTTCGGATGTGTGTGGAGGAGATATGAGCGCGACAGTTGTCCTACATTCGGTTCCGCGGTCGTGGCCGCGAACTCCAGTGATTCCTAATGTTAGGGCCATCCATCGGGGAGTGATTGACTCGTGGCTGTTACTAGCCGTGGTTTTATTACTGCTGGTTGGTGAAGTGATGGTCTTTAGCACGTCCTTTTTTTACGGGTTCGAACGGTTTGGCGATCCATATCGGTTTTTTTGGAAGCATCAAGTTGCCATTGTCTTAGGTGGTGCCAGTCTGACGATCGCGACCTTGTTCCCGTCATGGATATATCAGCGTGCGGCCTATCCGCTCCTTGTGTTAGCGATCTTGAGTTTGGTGGCGGTATTTGTTCCGGGCGTGTCCCATGGCAGGATTCATCGCTGGATTCACTTGGGATCAATGAATTTTCAACCGTCTGAACTCGCGAAAGGGGCAATCGTGCTCTATCTCGCCACGACTTTGGCCAAGAAGTCGGAGTACATCACCGACTTCTTCCATGGGGTGCTGCCGCAGCTCATTGTCACCGGGACGGTGATTCTCTTGATCGTTCTGGAACCGGACCTGGGAGGGGCGGTCTCCGTCGGCTTATCCTTATTCGCGTTATTGTTTGTTGCTGGAGCGCGAATGTGGCATCTGGGGGCGATGGCATTCTGTGGTCTTCTCCTTTTTCTGTGCGCGGCGATGACAGCGAGTTATCGATTTGATCGCATCGCGGCCTTTTTGGACACCGATGCGCATAAGCATGGCCATAGCTATCAACTGAATCAATCGTTGCTGGCGTTTGGCGCTGGCGGAGTGCACGGCGTTGGGTTGGGGGAAAGTCGCCAGAAAATGTTCTATCTGCCGGAAGCGCATACTGACTTTATTTTTGCCGTGGTGGGAGAAGAAACTGGATTATGGGGAACCGGTGTGATCGTTGGACTTTTTGCCGTTCTTGCCTGGCGTGGCACCCGCATTGCCCTGCGGCATCCGTGCCCCTTTGGGCGACTGCTCGCCTTCGGTTGTATGTTTCTCTTGGTTTGTCAGGCTGGGCTTAATATGGCGGTTGTGCTGGGGTTACTTCCCACGAAAGGATTACCGCTCCCCTTTATTAGTTACGGAGGATCGGCGCTGGTGATGTCGTCCATTTACGCGGGCGTGCTGTTGAGCCTCTCACGCGAGAGTGTGCGGGAGAATCAGGTCCATGCCTAGAGAAATGCGTATGCTCCTGGCCGCGGGCGGAACCGGGGGACATCTATTCCCTGGCGTCGCGGTCGCGGAGGTGGCCCGCCGAGAGTGTGGGGCCGAGGTCTTATTTGTCGGGACCCAGCACGGCATGGAGAAGGAGATTATCCCTCCCCTGGGCTTCGCCTTGCGGTTTATCCCGGCGGAACAGTTACGGGGCCGGAACTGGCGCGGGATGCTGCATGCGTTCTGGGCCGCGTGCCGGGCGGTGGGCGTGGCGTGGCGGATCGTGCGCGAATTTTCACCGGATGTGATTTTTAGTATTGGCGGCTATGCGTCTGGTCCGACCGTGCTGGTCGGATGGCTGCGGCGGATTCCGTGTGTCCTCCTCGAACCCAATGCCATTCCGGGAATGACCAATAAGTGGTTAGGCCGCCTGGCCACCAAAATTTGTCTCGGCTTTCCTCAAATCGCGGACTATTTCCCTGCTCACAAAGCGGTGTGGACGGGCAATCCCGTTCGGTGGAAAACGGGAGCCGAACCGCGGCCTATAGGTAGCGCCTCTGGGGTGCGGGACCGGCTCACGGTGCTGATCTTTGGTGGGAGCGCTGGTGCCCGACGGCTCAATCAGACGCTGCCACAGGCGCTGGCGCTGACAGGGCAGGGGGTGGACACCCTGCGCATTGTCCATCAGACCGGCAAGGCGGATCATGCTGAGGTGACCGCGGCTTACACCAGCTTGGGTCTTGAGGCCGAAGTGGTGCCCTTCATTGAGACGATGCGGGACTATTACCTGGCTGCCGACCTAGTTGTGTGTCGTGCCGGGGCCATCACGGTAGCGGAACTTACCTCGTTGGGTAAACCGGCGATTCTGATTCCCTATCCGTATGCGGTGGATGACCACCAACGGGCGAATGCGGAAATCCTTGTCCAGGCGGGTGCGGCGCGGATGGTGCTTGATGCGGACTTAACCCCGGATCGCATGGCGAAAGAAATCCGCTCTTTGATAACGGACCGCACCACGGTATTGGCCGCGATGTCGCGAGCGGCGCTGACGTTAGGCCGACCCGAAGCGACGGCGGCCGTGCTGCGGGAATGTCTCGTGTGTCTTCCTCCTCACGTCCGACCGACGCGGGAGGTCGTATGCCAATAAAAAAAGTTCGGAGTTCGGAGTCCGGAGTTCGGAGTCCAAGGTCCAAGGTCCGAAACTTAAAATCTGCAATCCGCAATCCGCAATCCGCAATCTCCAATGGCCAGGTGTTGTTCGATACCAACCGTCGGATTCACTTTGTCGGTATTGGCGGCATTGGCATGAGCGGGATCGCCGAAGTGCTCTTGAATCTGGGCTATCAAGTGGGGGGGTCCGACCTCGCGGAATCCGACACCACGCGCCGCCTTGCGACCTTGGGGGCCAGCATTGCCCTGGGCCACCGCACTGAACATGTCGCCCCCGAAACCGATGTGGTGGTGATTTCCTCAGCCGTGAAGTTCTCGAATCCCGAAGTGGTCCGCGCGCGTGAGTTGATGATTCCCGTGATCCCGCGGGCGGAGATGCTTGCTGAGCTGATGCGCTTAAAGTACGGGATTGCCGTGGCCGGTACCCACGGCAAGACGACGACCACGTCGTTCGTCGCGGCGGTGCTCGCGCAGGCGCATCTCGACCCGACGATCGTGATTGGCGGGAAACTCAACGTGTTGGGTTCGAACGCGCGCCTCGGACAAAGTCGGTACCTGGTGGCCGAAGCCGATGAGAGCGATGGCACCTTTGTGCTGTTGAGTCCGACGATCGTGGTGGTGACGAATATCGACCCCGAACATCTCGATTATTACGGTGACCTGGAGAAAGCCAAAGCGGCCTATCTGACGTTTATCAACCGCATTCCCTTTTACGGGCGTGCCATCTTGTGTCTCGATAGTGTGAATGTGCGGGCGTTGTTGCCGCACGTGCATAAACGATTTGTCACGTATGGTCTCAGTCCAGAGGCGGAGTTGACGGCTCGCGATCTGCACGTGTCGGGGTTGATCACGACTTGTGAGGTCTGGCACGGGCAGCAGTGCTTGGGGCCGCTACGCTTGAATCTGCCAGGGCGACACTATGCGCTGAATGCCCTGGCCGTGGTCGCCGTCGCGCGCGAGCTTGGGATTCCTTTTGTCCAAGTCCAAGAGGCGCTCGGCGCGTTCGCGGGTATTCAGCGTCGCTTTGAGGTGAAGGGAGAAGAGGCTGGCGTGCTGGTGGTCGATGATTACGCCCATCACCCGGAGGAACTGCGTGTGACGCTCCGCGCGGCTCGCGAGGGAATGGCGCCGAACAGCGAACGGCGCATCCTCGCGCTCTTTCAACCTCATCGGTATACGCGCACGCGTGACTTGTTTGAGGAGTTCCTCTCGGCGTTCGATGATGCGGATATGGTGATTCTCACTGAAATTTATGCCGCTGGGGAAGAGTTGATTGAGGGCGTGACCGGTGAGTCGTTCTACCGTGCGCTCAAAAAGCGTGGCCATGTCGATGTGCGCTTCGTGCCGCAGAAGGATGAGCTGACAACGGCGGTGTTCGAGATGGTCCAGTCCGGCGATGTCGTGCTCACGTTAGGAGCTGGGGATATTCATCGGACTGGGGTCGAATTGCTCTCGCGGTTGCGAGACGGAGGGACGCATGGGTCCTGAGCTGCGCGACCGATTTGTCTCCCTCTTGAGTGAGCGGGTGCGCTTTGCGCTGCCGCTTGCGCGCTTCACGTCGTTTCGGATTGGCGGCCTGGCTGACGTGTTTGCTGAACCGGCCACGCTGGAAGAACTGCGGACTCTCTTGGTATTGCTGCATGCTGAGCATCTCCCTTTCTTTCTGTTGGGCGGAGGAACGAACATCCTGGTGAGCGACAACGGAGTCCGTGGCGTGGTGATGAAACTTGGTGCTGGTTTCCACTACGCCTGTTGGGCGGAGCAGGAAGGGAGTGCGATCGTCAAAGTGGGAGCGGCGAATTCACTGGGACGCTTTGTCCGTGAGGCCGTACGCAAGGGCTACCAGGGCGTGGAGTTCGCCGAAGGCATTCCTGGGAGCGTTGGGGGTGGGTTACTGATGAATGCCGGAGCTTTCGGTGGTGAATTAAGTCGGGTGGTGACCACGATTCGTGGCGTTGACAGCGCGGGTCGCGTTGCGCGGTTGTCAGGAGAAGAAATCGGGTTTGCCTATCGTCGCACCGGGCTACCACCACGGTTTGTCGTGACCGAAGTCGAACTGCACCTTCAACGTGGTGAACCGGTGGAGATAGCCGTGGCGATGGAACGCGCGCAACGCAAGCGACAACAGCACCAGCCGCATGGCTATCCGAACGCGGGCTCTATTTTTAAGAATCCGCCGGGGCTGTACGCTGGACGATTGATTGAGGCCGCGGGCTTAAAAGGCCGCACCCAGGGAAAAGCCGCTATTTCCGCGCAGCATGCCAATTTCATCGTGAACACTGGCGGCGCCAGTGCCGCCAGTGTCCGGTGTCTGATGGAACAGGCGCAGCACGTCGTCTGGGAGAAGCATCAGGTGTGGCTTGAGCCGGAAGTGCGCTTCGTTGGTGATTGGACGACTAAGGACTAAGTGAGGTAGGGTGCGCTCCGCGCACCCTACGAGGAAAACGCTGACAATTGACGACTGAAAAATGCAATATGACACAATGGCATCACAAACGAGTCGGGGTACTCTTCGGGGGCCTTTCCGCCGAGCGGGAAATCTCTCACCTCAGCGGGACGGCAATCTGTAAGATTTTACAGGAGCGTGGCTATACGGTGACGCCTCTTGAGGTCGATGCCTCCGGCACTTGGATCCCTCGGGTGCGTGACACTGATGTTGTCTTCATCGCGCTGCATGGCAAGTTTGGTGAAGATGGGACGGTGCAAGGGGTTCTTGAACTACTGGGCGTGCCTTACACTGGCTCTGGCGTGCTTGCGAGCGCGTTGGCTATGAACAAGCCGATGGCGAAGCGTGTGTGGCAAGTGTACGGGTTGCCGACCCCTGCGTGGCAGGTGATCGAGCAAGCCCATCCGACCGCCGTGACATTGCCGTATCCTGTGGTCGTAAAACCGAGTACCGAGGGGTCGAGTGTCGGTGTCACCATTGTGCGGTCTGCGGACATGCTGGCTCCCGCGTTAACGGAAGCCTGGCGATTCGACCCCCAGGCGCTTGTCGAAACCTACGTTCCGGGAAAAGAAGTCACCGTTGGGATTCTTGGTGAGCAGGCCCTGGGGGCGATGGAAGTGATCGCGAAGGGTGAATTTCACTCCTACGACGTAAAGTATACCGCTGGCCGTGAGGAGTTCATTCTCCCCGCGCCACTGTCCCCAGCCGTATATGACCACGTGATGCGGGTGGCCCTCGCCGCGCATCGTGCCCTGGAATGTTACGGCTACAGTCGGGTGGATACGCGTATCACTGAACAAGGCGACGTCTTCTTGTTGGAAGTGAATTCCTTGCCAGGATTCACCGGGCTGAGTTACCTGCCGCGCATTGCTGAGTATGCGGGGCTGAATTATGGCGATCTGGTCGAAGCGATTTTGCAGCGCGCCACGCTGCATGTCCGCAGGAGTACACGATGAAGGCGCTCTCCTTTCCTGGAACGGCGACGAATTGGTGGCGTGGAGCGGACCGACGGGCGAATCGCCGGACCACGAGCGCCCCTCCCCCGACACGACGGCGGGGGATGCGGCTTGTGCTCATCCTCGTATTTGGTTGGGTCCTGTGGAGAGTGCCGTCGGGCTGGTTGGTGGCTCAGCAGTATGTTTTCTCTCATCCCTATTTTGCGGTGACGGACATTGCCATTGAAGCGGAAGCGCCATTCTCCCAGGAAGACATCCTCACGTGGAGTAGGCTAACCCGTGGCATGAGCGTGTGGGCGATTGACCCCCAACAAGTTGAGGCACGCTTACTCACCGTCTCTGGGATTCGCGCTGTGCAGGTGCAACGTGAATTTCCCCAGCGGGTCGCGATTCATGTGCAGACCCGGCGCCCGCTGGCGGTGATCGCGCGCCCCACAGTTACCTATCTCGATGATAATGGCGTGGCTTTCACGCTGCCGAGTCAGCAGCCTGAACTGGATTTACCCTATGTGACTGGTCTCACGGAACTGGCACTTGACTCGGTGACTGCTCGTGCGGCCTTGGTCGGCGTCTTGCCGCTGCTCCCACTCGCCACGGTGTGGGCAGAACCCCTGTCGGAGATTCACTGGGATCCGCAGCGTGGCTACACGTTATTTCTGGCGCGCCGCCATCTCACGATTCGTTTGGGGTGGGAGACGGCACCGGAAAAGTTCACTCAGGTCGGAATGGTGCTGGCACGCCTCCCGGTTGGGGAGGGGGCGTCGGCCGTGGTTGATGCCCGATTTGTGAATCAGGTGGTCGTGCGGCCACATCTGGACGAGCACGGTGGATATCCTCGGACACCTGCCCGTCCACTTTAGGGGAACATTATGTCTATGGAAAATGCGTTGTTGGTGAGCCTTGATATTGGAACGTATAAAACGGCGGTCATTGTTGCCGAAGCAACCCCCGAAGGGGTTGAGGTAATTGGGATCGGCACGGCGCTCTCCCAGGGGGGATTGCGCAAGGGCATGATTATCAACGTCGAAACCACCGTGCACGCGATCCGCAAAGCCGTGGAAGAAGCACAGCTTGGGGCCAATTGTGAGATTCATAATGTCTGTGCGGGAGTGACGGGCGGCCACGCGGGTGGGATCACGAGCCACGGCATGGTCGTGGTGAAAGCCCAGGAAGTGTCCGCCGCCGATGTGGCGAGTGTGATTGAGGTGGCGCGCACCGTGGCCTTGCCGGCGGAATGTGAAATTCTCCATGTCCTCCCGCAAGAGTTTTTGGTGGATGGACAGGAACGGGGACGTCAACCGGTGGGGACCTCGGGCGTGCGACTGGAAGGCAGTGTGCACCTGGTGACGGTGGCGAATGGCGTACTTGAAGGCATCCGCCGGTGCTCTGAACGAGCAGGCCTCCATGTGAATAATATCCAATTTTCGGCGTTGGCGGCGGCCGAAGCGGTGTTGACTCCGGAGGAGCAAGAGCTGGGGGTTGTCCTGGTGGATATTGGTGGGGGGGCGACCGGCATCGCCATTTTTAGTCGTGGGGCGGTGGTGCACACAGCGGTCCTTCCGGTGGGTGGTCATAACATGACCAATGATCTTGCCATCGGCATGCGCATCCCGCTCGCGGAAGCTGAAAAAATGAAGCAACGGCATGGGTGCGCGCTGGGCGATCTCATCACTCCTGGTGAAATGGTCGGGATGCCAAAGGTTGGCGGGCGTGACCCTTCGCCGGTGCCGCGCCGTCGCCTGAGCGATATTATTGAACCCCGCGCGGAAGAGATTCTCACGTTGGCCAGAGAGCAATGTGAAGAGGTGGGGATGGTCGGCAAACTAGGGGCGGGAGTTGTTTTGACTGGAGGCGGTGCCATTACGGAAGGCATGCTGGAATTAGCTGAGCGCGTGTTCAAGATGCCAGTCCGTCGTGGGGTCCCACGATTCCTGGGGAGTCTTGTCGATGCGGTGAATGGTCCTATGTATGCGACGGCGGTTGGCCTCGTGCTGTATGAGAGCCAGAACCCGCGATTGAATGGTGTGATCCGACATCGAGAAGGGTCAGGCTGGGGACGGATGCGTGAACGAGTAGTAGAATGGTTTCGGGAATTTTTCTAACAGTTTTGGCCTCCTATGTGGGGAGGCATTTTGCATGAGGAGGTGTGAGATGATCGAATTTGTTGAACAGAATGGGAACAAGGCGCAAATCCGGATTGTGGGCGTGGGAGGTGCTGGCGGGAACGCCGTGAATACCATGATATCCTCCGGTCTATCGGGGGTCGATTTCATCGTGGCAAACACCGACGCGCAGGCCCTACGGGTGAATTTAGCGACGATAAAAGTCCAGTTAGGCGGCGAGTTGACCAAAGGGCTGGGGGCCGGCGCGAACCCGGAAATCGGACGACGCTCGACTTTGGAGAGTGAAGAAGAGATACGCAATCTGCTCGCCGGCGCGGATATGGTCTTTGTGACTGGTGGGTTGGGTGGTGGGACCGGGACTGGTGGGGCTCCCGTGGTGGCGCGCATCGCGAAGGAACTCGGGGCGCTCACCGTTGGTGTCGTGTCGAAGCCTTTTTTGTTTGAGGGCAAGAAGCGCATGCGCCAAGCGGAGGAGGGGCTGCGAGAACTGAAGGCGAACGTGGACACGTTAATTTCGATTCCCAATCAACGCTTGTTAGCCGTGGCCAGCCGGAGCCAGCCCCTCTTGGAAGCTTTCCGCAAAGCGGACGAAGTGCTGCTCCAAGCCGTGCGGGGGATTTCCGATCTCATCACCGTGCACGGTCTGATTAACCTCGACTTCGCCGATGTGCGTACCATTATGTCCGAGATGGGCATGGCGATCATGGGGGCGGCGACGGCGACTGGCGAAGGGCGTGCCGAGGAAGCGGCGCGCCGCGCGATCGCGAGTCCGCTCTTAGAGGATATTTCCATTCACGGAGCACGGGGCGTGCTGATTAACATTACTGGTGGTGAAGGGCTCACGTTGCATGAGGTGAATGAGGCGGCCACGCTGATTCAGGAGGAGGCCGACGATGATGCGAACATCATCTTCGGAGCCGTGATTGATGAAAAGTTAGGGGACGAGCTGCGCATCACGGTGATTGCCACCGGGTTTGGCGGGGTGGAAGCCTTGCAGGCCCCACCAGCAAGCAAATCGCCACTCAGCACCATCCGCAGTAGTGGCGGCTTCCGGACTTATCCGGCGCCGCAGACCCCACGGAAAGTGGTGCACATGGGATCGGTTAACGATCTTGATGTCCCGACCTGGCAACGAAAACGGCAAGCCGAGGGCTCAGGCGAGCACACGCCGCCGGCGGCCTCGGCGAGTGAGGAGAAGTACGACATTCCGGCTTTCTTACGCAAGCATGCGAATTAATGGATGGCGAGGCTGGCGTCATGCCAGTCCCGCTCTTGCGTTGCAGCGACTGTCCGAAAATCCACAACGGTTGAGGCGTGGAACGTACCCTCCTTTCGCTGATGGGAGTGCAGAGGTACTGGTGATGGCATGTGGTTGACTACCGAACGTGCCCGCCAACGGCTCGCCAAGGAAAAGCGGCTGTTTGTCTCTCACAGTGAAGGCGAGATTCCTGTGTGTCTGATTTATCCCAATCGTTATGCGGTCGGCATGGCGAACCTGGGGTTTCAAGCCGCCTATCGCATTTTGTCGCAAGACCGGCGTTGTCGCTGTGAACGGGCGTTTCTTCCGGAAACCGATGAAGCCGAAGCCCTCAGTCGCGCCACCGCACCGCTGGCGTCTCTGGAAAGCCAACGCCCGTTACCGGACTTTGAACTCCTCGCGTTTTCTCTTTCGTTCGAGACCGACTATCTGCATATTCTCGACATCCTCGCGGCTGCGCACATTCCGCTGCTGGCACGGGACCGCGAAGACCATCACCCCCTGATTATCGCCGGTGGTCCGGCGACATTTCTGAATCCCGAACCAGTGGCGGACTTCATCGATCTGTTTCTGATCGGTGAGGGTGAGGAAATGCTCCCCGAGTTTCTTGAACTCTATGCCGCCGTCCGCACGGCTAAGATCAGCCGCGCGGAGAAACTCCAAAGACTGAGTGCGGTTGAAGGGGCGTATCTGCCGACGCTCTTTACCCCGCAATATGACGATGCAGGACGAATTGTCCACGTCGAGTATAGTGGGGAAGGGCAGCCCCGTGTGAAGCGACGACTCATTGAGAACTTGGATGCCTATCCGACGACCTCACAGATTCTGACGCCCGATGCGGTGTTCGGCGATATGTACTTGATTGAAGCGAGTCGCGGGTGCGAGTGGGGGTGCCGCTTCTGCGCGGCGGGGTTTATGTATCGACCAGTACGGTATCGGAGTTTCGCCTCGCTCAAACAAAGTGTGACTGAAGGGCTGAAGGAACGCGCGACGATTGGGTTGGTCGGCGCGGAGATGGCGAGTCAGCCGGGCATCGCGGCGATCTGTGATTTCATTGGTCAGGCTGGCGGGCGCGCCTCGCCGTCCTCCTTGAAGGCCGATGTGATTACACGTGATCTGGCTGATGCGTTAGGGGCACAACAAAATCGTTCGGCCACGGTCGCTCCAGAAGCAGGCTCGGAGCGCATGCGACGCGTGATCAATAAAAATCTCACCGAGCCGGAAATCTTGCGTGCCGCCGAATGGTTAGTGGGAAGCGGGATCCCGTCGCTCAAAATGTATTTCATGGTGGGAGTGCCGACGGAGCAGCGTGAAGATGTCGAAGCGATCGCCGACCTGACCATCAAGATTCACGAGAAATTTTGCGGCAAAGGAGCGAAAGTCGGAGGACTCACGCTTTCCGTGAACGCCTTCTCTCCCAAACCGTGGACGCCGCTGCAATGGGAACCGATGGAAGAAATTGGGCCCTTACGCGACAAGTTCGCGCTGTTGAAAAAGCGTCTCGGTCGGTTCTCCCGCGTGACCGTGGACACGGAGTCGCCACGCGAAGCCTACTACCAGACATTGCTTTCGCGTGGTGACCGACGCACCGGCCAGATTCTGCTCGAAGCGCATAAGAATGGTGGGGATTGGTGGAGTATCATTCAGCGACTCCGTCGGGAGGAGAAAAGTCCAAAGTCCAAAGTCCAAAGTCCAAAGCCTTTGGCATCCTCGAACCCCGAACCCCAAACTCGGAACCCCGATTTCTTCGTCCATCGCCGCTACGGCCAGCAAGAAATCTTACCGTGGGATTTCATTGATCACTCGGTGAGTAAGCAATATCTTTGGGTCGAATGGCGTAAAGCACTGCTCGAACGGCAAACACCTCCGTGTGATGTGACGACGTGTCACAGTTGCCAAGCCTGCTAACAGAAGATGAGTTGCGAGTTCCGTGAACGAAGTGTAATTCTCAACCCCTAACTCACCACTCGTAACTTTTTTATGATTATCGCGATTGGCATCGATCTCGCCGAGGTGGAGCGCATCAAATCAGCGCTTGAGAATCCGGTGACCGGCACACGATTTCGCAATCGCGTCTACACCGAAGGCGAGCAACGGTATTGCGAGTCTCGTCGCGCCGGGAAGTACCAAAGCTATGCCGCGCGGTTCGCGGCCAAGGAAGCCACGATGAAGGCCCTTGGACATGGCTGGGGGCCGCATGTCGGTTGGCTTGACGTTGAAGTGATGCGGCGACGGGGATCACGCCCGGAAATTATCCTGCATGACAAAGCGAAAGTCTACGCGGCTTCGCTCGGTATTGTCCGATTTCATCTGGCCCTGACGCACACGAACGTTCTGGCTGAGGCGCAGGTCATTGCCGAGGGGTAAAGCAGGGACTGGATGTTCTGGGATCGGGGCTGGGGAGGACCTTTCAGGGGTAGGTTTTTTCCCGAAAGAAAGGCAAAGTCGTCATTCCCGCGAAGGCGGGAATTCAGGAATCCCGCAATCCACGGGGCTCTGCGCCTGGATGCCCGCCTTCGCGGGCACGACGAACGGGAGGAACTAGGAATGCGGAAAACCCGTGAAAATTGCGGACGACGAGAAAAAACCTACCCCTGAGGTCAAGTCCACCGGTTCCTGTAAAGTGGTTAGGCAGCAGACGCGGCACTTCTGCGGGATAGGGGCTCGGAGATCGGTGGTGTCCTCACTTCCTGTTCGTCCAACTTGAGCTTCGCGCGCAAGCTGCGAATCTGGTGTTGCTCCAG
>SHZE01000027.1 GCA_009692435.1 Deltaproteobacteria bacterium
GCGCGCCGCCTGCGCCGCCAATTGCGCCGCTTGCTGAGCAATCAGGGCGCGCAGTTCGGCAATGACTTCCTCTTTTCTGTCCACTCGGCGACTCTAGCAAAATTGCCTGAACAGCTCTACCCGTCCCAAACCCGTGAACGGGTACCAATCAAGAAACAATTTCACAAAGAAAGGAGCTATCTCATGTGGAGCATCGCAACGGTAACTGTCTCGTTTTCGGAGACCGGATTTTGGTTAGGGATTGGGCTGTGGGGCCTGCTCGTATGCAGCGCTGGGGGAATCATTGTGAGCGCGCTCAGAGGGCGCAAGGCGGAACCTCTCACCTCCTCTGCGCGGGAACCACATGCGTCGGTGTATCAGCAGGCTGCATAAAGAACCATGTCAGGAGGCCAGTATGAAGAATCTCGCCGTCTTCCCTGTTTCCCTCGCAATCGAATGCGGTCAGCTCACGTCGCGGCCCTGACCCGCGGCACATTTTTTAGCGACTTATTGTCTTTCTGCTTCACTGCGATACCCGCGCGATACCCGCGGATTCTGATTCCCTGATTGCTCTCACAAGCGCCGGGATTGACAGTGAAAAGGACGCTCGGCTACATAGGGGCCTCACCACTTGCGAAAGTGGCGGAACTGGCAGACGCGCAGGACTCAGAATCCTGTGGGCTAATACCTCGTGGGGGTTCAAGTCCCCCCTTTCGCACTCACGGCTGGATGAAGGGGGCGCTGCACGAATGATGAATGCAGGCCCCCTTTCTTATTGATTATCTATGGCACTCGATAAAATTTACGACCCAAGTTTGGTGGAGAAACGTTGGTTCCCAGTCTGGATGGAGCGCGGCTATTTTCGTCCGGAACAAAACCCGACCGGCAAGCCCTTTTCAATGGTGATCCCTCCACCCAATATCACCGGCTCATTGCACATGGGCCATGCGCTCAATAATACCCTGCAAGACATTTTAGCCCGCTATAAACGCATGGATGGCTACCAAGTGCTGTGGTTGCCAGGCACCGATCACGCTGGGATCGCCACTCAGAATGTGGTCGAACGGCAGCTCATGGAGCAAGGCACTGATCGCTGGCAGTTGGGGCGAGAGAAGTTCGTCGAGCGCGTATGGACCTGGCGCGACGAATCCGGTGGGCACATTGTGCACCAACTGAAAGCCTTGGGCACATCGTGCGACTGGTCACGCGAACGCTTCACGATGGACGAAGGGTTGTCACGCGCGGTCCGCGAAGTCTTTGTGCGCCTTTACGAAGAAGGGCTCATCTATCGTGGTCGCTATCTCATTAACTGGTGCCCACGCTGTCAAACCGCGCTCTCCGACCTCGAAGTCGAACCACAAGAGAGTGACGGGCATCTGTATCATCTCAGTTACCCCCGCACCGACGGCAAAGGCGCGGTGACCATCGCCACGACACGACCTGAAACGCTGCTTGGTGATACCGCCGTTGCCGTGCATCCCGAGGACGAGCGCTACCGTGACCTGATTGGCAAGATGCTCACACTGCCGCTCGTGGGGCGTGAGATTCCCGTGATCGCCGACACCCATGCTGATAAGGAATTTGGTACCGGTGCGCTGAAAGTGACCCCGGCGCATGATTTCACCGATTTTGAGATTGGCAAACAGCACGGCCTTGAAGCGATCTCTATTCTGGATGAACAGGCACGGATGACGACGGAAGCTGGCTCCTACGTCGGGATGGATCGCTATGCCTGCCGCACCAAAATCGTCGAAGATTTACAGCAATCCGGGGCATTGATTCGCACGGAGCCGTACAAAATCATGCTCGGCCATTGTTATCGTTGCCGCACGGTGGTCGAACCCTTCTTGTCGAATCAATGGTTCGTGAAGATCAAACCGCTGGCGGATGTTGCTATCGCCGCGGTGAAAGACGGGCGCACGACGTTCTTTCCCACGCATTGGGAAAAGACCTATTTCGCGTGGATGGAGAATATCCGTGACTGGTGCATCTCGCGTCAACTGTGGTGGGGACATCGCATTCCGGCGTGGTACTGCGATGCCTGTGGTGAGATGATGGTCTCACGCACCGATGTCACTGCTTGTCGCAAGTGCGGCGCGGCCACCCTCTCGCAAGAGACCGATGTGCTCGATACCTGGTTCAGTTCGGGGTTGTGGCCATTCTCGACGATGGGCTGGCCGGACCAGACTGTCGATCTCAAGGCGTTTTATCCTACTTCGACCCTTGTCACTGGGTTTGACATCATCTTTTTCTGGGTCGCTCGCATGATGATGTTGGGGTTGAAGTTCATGGGGGAGGTGCCCTTTCGCCATATTTACATTCACGCCTTGGTCCGCGATGAGCGTGGGCAGAAGATGTCGAAGTCGAAAGGCAATGTCATTGATCCCTTGGAAGTGATGGCAGCCTACGGAACGGATGCTCTGCGCTTCACGCTGACTGCGCAGTCGGCGATGGGACGTGATATTCGCCTGTCGGCTGACCGCATTACGGGCTATCGCAACTTCGCCAATAAGGTGTGGAACGCGGCGCGGTTTGTTCTTATGCAGGGGACGGGGGACAGGGGGCGGGGGATGGGGGAACAGGAGTCGGAGTCTAAGGTCGAGAGCTCGGCTGATGTGTCTCAAGTCTCAGGTCTCAAGTCTCAAGTCTCAACTGACCTGGCGGACCGTTGGATTCTCTCCCGTCTTAACCGGACCATTACTGACGTGCGACAAGCACTTGATGATTATCGGTTCAACGAAGTCGCAGCGTTGCTCTATCAGTTTATTTGGCACGAGTTCTGTGACTGGTATTTAGAGCTGAGCAAAATTTCGCTTGATAGCGATGAGCAGGTCCGTGAACGGACGCGGGCCGTGCTGGAGACGGTGCTTGATACGGCGCTGCGGTTGCTGCACCCAGTCATGCCGTTTATGACCGAAGAAATCTGGCATGCGTTGCACCCCGATCGTGAAGCCGACAGTATCATGGTCCAGCCGTATCCCACGGTGGATGTGACACTGATTGATCACGAGGTCGAGCGGCGGATGAATGTCGTGATGGAAGTGATCCGCGCGGTACGCAATATCCGTTCGGAAATGAATCTGCCGCCAAGCCTCGCGCTGACCGCCGTTGTGATTTCCAGCGAGAATGCGATAGAAGCAGAACTGCGTACCCATGAAGCCTACGTGCAACGGTTGGCCCGGTTAGGGGAGATTCGTTATCAAACCGATGGAGAACGACCACGTGGAGCCGCACTCGCCGTCATTGACGGAGCGGAAATTCACGTGCCGCTCGCGGGGTTGGTGAATCTCCAAGAGGAAAGTAAACGACTCGAGAAGGAGATCGCCAAAGCGGTGAATGATCTAGCTGGCATTCACCGCAAGCTTGGCGACGCGAAGTTTATCGAGCGTGCCCCGGAAGAAGTGGTCGAAGAACAACGCGACCGTGCCACGCAGCTTGAAGAAAAGCGCCAGAGCCTGGAGAAGAGTGTCGAGCGGTTGCGGCAGATTCAAGCGTAGGAAAAGAAACGAATCGGAGACGGGGAGAATCGGAGATAAACAAGGATTGATTATGAAAAAATATCCCATCCTTTCCTTTTTCATTTTTGCCCTTTGCCTTTTGCCTTTTGCCTTTTGATTTGCCCCTCATGCACCCTCTCAACCATCCCGCAATCCTCCGCCTCATCGCAACGGCTTTGGAAGAAGACCTGGGTCGCGGTGATGTCACGACGCTCGCGACGATTCCACCTGACCGTACCGCCCAAGGAAAAATTACCGCCAAAGCTGATCTGACGATTGCTGGTTTGCCAATAGTGGAGCAGGTGCTTCATGCCGCTGATCCGACTGCTGGCGTGCGGTTGTTGGTCACGGAAGGCAGTACCGTGAAGAAAGGGCAGGTCGTCCTCGAACTATGGGGGAATGCCGCCGGACTGCTCATTGCTGAGCGAACGCTACTGAACTTTCTTCAGCATATCTCTGGCGTCGCGACCCTCACGCGCAAATTTGTTGACGCTCTCGCTGGCACGCAATGCAAGATCATTGATACGCGCAAAACCCTTGCTGGGTTTCGCGTGCTCGATAAATATGCCGTGACTCAGGGTGGTGGCACGAATCACCGCATGGGGCTCGACGACGGGATTCTGATTAAAGACAATCACATCGCTGTCTGTGGCGGGGTCGGTGCCGCGGTGCGACAAGCCAGAAATCGCGCGTCGGCATTGCTACGAATCGAAGTGGAGTGTACGACACTAGCGGAAGTCCAAGAAGCGATTGATGCACGAGCGGACATTATTTTGCTCGACAACATGACGACCCCGCAAATGGCTGATGCCGTTCGTCTGGTGCGTGGGCGAGCCCTGCTGGAAGCGTCGGGCAACATGAATCTTGAGCGCGTGCGCGAGGTGGCGGAAACCGGGGTGGACTTTATTTCGGTGGGCGCGCTGACACATTCCGCGCCGGCGGTTGATTTGAGTATGGCGGTGATCGTATGAGGGCTAGGTTTCGAGTTTCGGGTTGATAGAGGTTCGAGGTTCAAAGTCTCCGATCCAAGATTTCCCATTTTTGCTTTCTGATTTTCTTCTTTCCCAAAGAAGGTCCAAAATTCAAGGTCGAGAGTTGTGATCTATGGCTGACCCTGACGAACATGGCTTTGCCGCCGCGCTTTCCGCGAAACTGGCTACCCACACACTGGGGAATCCTCTCCATTTTTTTTCCACCATCGACTCAACCAATACCTACGCCGCACGTCTGGCACGTGAGGGGGCGCTTGAAGGCACGACGGTTATCGCCGATTCGCAAAGCGGAGGCAAAGGGCGACTTGGGAGAAGTTGGGTCTCGCCTCCTGGCGTGAATCTCTACCTCTCCGTGCTGCTGCGCCCGCCAGTCTCTACCGCGGTGGCACCGCAACTGAATCTCGTGGCCGCCATCGCGGTCGCCGATGCGATTCGTGAAACAACCCCGCTGTCCCCGACCATCAAATGGCCGAACGATGTCCTGGTGGCCGAGAAAAAAGTGTGTGGTATCCTCGCGGAAATGCAAACCGATACCACTGGCCTGCGGGCGGTGATCGTCGGCATTGGCGTCAATATCAATGCCCCGCTGTCCGCGTTTCCAGCGGAGCTGCGTGACAAAGCCTCCTCCCTTCTGATTGCCGGCGGACGGACGATTGATCGCAGTCTGTTGACCGCGAGCCTGCTGACCCATCTTGAGAAATTCTATCTTCTGTGGCTACAAGAGGGCTTCCTGACGCTGCATTCACGCTGGGAGCAGTATGCCGCCCAGATGTTGGGGACGCACATCAGCGTCGCGGTGTCGGAAGGGACAGTCGTTGGGACGGTGCTGGGCCTTGATAAGGACGGCGGGCTTTTGGTGCAAGGTGAGAACAGGGAGCAGCACCGATTGTTAGTAGGCGATGTGACCGTGCTTGGCGGCTATAACCGTGGAGAGGCGAGATGATTCTTGTCGTTGATGTCGGAAATACCCATACCGTCATTGGTCTCTACCAAGGAAAGAAGCTGACTCATCACTGGCGGCTGCTGACCGAGTCGGAGCGGACGGCGGATGAGTATGGTGTGTTGCTCCGGAGCCTGTTTTCGTCCGCTGACCTGATGTTTTCGACTGTCCAGGGGATTGTGGTGTCGAGTGTCGTCCCCCCTATGAACAAAATGACCGAGGAGTTGGTCCATAAGTATTTTCGTCTGGCTCCTCTCATGGTCGGTCCTGGCATGAAGACTGGCATGCCGATTCTGTACGACAATCCCCGTGAGGTTGGGGCCGACCGCATCGTTAATGCGGTTGCCGCGTATGAGCGCTATCACGATGCGACCATCGTGGTCGATTTCGGCACCGCGACGACGTTTGATTACATCACCAAAGCGGGCGAGTATTTAGGCGGAGCGATTGTGCCGGGGGTGGGGATCTCCCTTGATGCGCTCTTCCACAAAACCGCCAAATTGTATCGGGTCGAGATGGCTAAGCCGCCGCATGTCGTGGGACGGAACACCGTCCATGCCATTCAATCGGGGATTTTCTATGGGTACACGGCGCTCGTGGATGGCATGGTCGAACGGATTCAGAAGGAACATAAAACCAACGCGCGAGTGATCGCCACCGGCGGCTTCGCGCAATTGATCGCCAAGGAATCGACGACCATCGAAGAGGAAGACGAATTCCTGACGTTGGAAGGGTTGCGCATTTTATACGAGAGAAACCAATAAAATAGGCTGACGGCTTCAGGCTGACGGCTTGAGGGATGTTCCTGAAAGCTGAAGGCTGAGAGCTGAAAGCTACCACGAGGAGGGAACATGGCTATGGACGACATTCGCCGCATGAGAACGGTCGGCTTGTTGGCTGAAGGGGGCGCGGGCAAGACATCGTTGGGGGAAGCGCTCTTGTTGGGAGCGGGGGCGACCTCGCGGATGGGACATACAGAAGACGGGAGTTCGACATTCGATTTCGAGCCCGAAGAAGTACGCCGCAAAATTACCCTTTCGACGGCGTTTCACTCGCTGTCATGGAAACGTCATGACCTCATGCTCATTGATCCTCCGGGATACGCAAACTTCTTGTCCGATACGCGCTATGCCATGGAGGCCATGAGCGGAGCGGTTTTTCTTGGCCATCTCGGTGGCCACCTCAAAGTGGAAAGTGAACGGTTGTGGGGCTGGGCTGACGAACTGAATCTTCCACGGCTCGTGTACTTGACGCGGATGGATCGTGAAGAAGGCAGTCTGACCGCCGCGCTCGACGAAATGGGCAAGGTGCTGGAAACCAAGTTTATTGCGATTCAGATGCCTGTCGGCGCGCAGGCCAATTTTCGTGGGGTGATTGATCTCATCACCATGCGGGCGCTCCTCTTTCAGGGGGAGAATGGCGCGGTCCGAGAGGACGACATCCCCATGGAGATGCAAGCGGAAGCTGATGAATACCGTGAGAAACTGCTGGAAGCGGTCGCCGAGATGGACGATGATCTCCTCGCTCGGTACCTGGAAGGTGGAGAGATCACGACGGCGGAACTCAAGACCGCCCTGCGCCAAGGTGTGATCTCGACGCGGCTCTTTCCGGTGCTTTGCGGCGCGGGTCTGCGCGGATTGGGGACGCAGACGCTGCTTGATGCCATCGTGGAGTATTTACCCTCCCCAACCGATCGCCCGGCGGTGAGTGGCGCTCACCCCAAAACCCACGAACAAGTCGAACGGGCACCTGATCCGAATGTCCCGTTTTCCGCCCGCGTGTTCAAGACGGTTGATTCCCCGACCGGCCGCCTGTCCGTATTTACCGTCTGTTCGGGAAAAATTGAAAGTGATTCAGTCGTGTACAACTCGACGCGCGATATCAAAGAGCGGTTTGGGCACATGTTCCATCTCGATGGCAAGAAGCAACAGCCTGTGACAGTGGCCTATTCCGGCGATGTGATTGCCGTGGCGAAACTCAAAGACACGCATACGGGAGATACCCTCTGCGATGAGAAATCCCCACTGATTTTTGGGCCGGTGGCCAAGTTCGAGCCAGTGATTTCTTTCGCCCTTTCCCTCAAGTCCAGAGGTGATGAAGAGAAGATCATGACCTCACTCCATCGACTCCAAGAAGAGGACCCGGCGCTGGAGGTGGGACGTGATTCGCAAAATAATGACATCCTGCTCTCCGGTGCTGGGCAACTCCATATTGAGGTCACCGTCGAAAAATTGAAACGCAAATATGGTGTCGAGGTTGACCTGAAAGCCCCGAGAGTCCCGTATCGGGAGACGATTACGGCGAAAGCTGACGCTCAGGGGCGGCTCAAGAAGCAGACCGGTGGACGTGGACAGTTTGGCGACACGTGGCTGCGTATCGAACCGCTGCCGCGGGGCTCAGGGTTTGAGTTCGTCGATGAAATCAAAGGTGGTGCTATTCCTCGGCAGTACATCCCCTCGGTGGAAAAAGGGGTGCGCGCAGCGCTGCTGAAAGGATTTCTCGCGGGCTATCCGCTCGAAGACATTCGTGTGGTCCTCTACGACGGTTCCTATCACGACGTCGATTCTTCCGACCTCGCTTTTCAGATTGCTGGATCACTCGGAGTACAGAACGCCATTGAAAAAGCGCGCCCTGTCATTCTGGAGCCTGTGATGAAAGCCGAAGTGACCGTGCCAGAGGAGCACGTCGGTGACATTACCGGGGATCTCAACCGTCGGCGTGGGCGGCTACTCAGTGTGGACGCCAAAGGGCACAATCAGATTATCAAGGCCGCGGTGCCAATGGCTGAAATCCTTACGTATGCGCCGGACTTACGCTCGATGACCAGCGGACGCGGGACGTTTCATCTGGAGTTCTCCCATTACGAGGAAGCGCCGCATCACCTGACCGAGAAGATCATTCAAGAAACCAAACAAGCGCAGGCCGAGCATCAAGCGCATGCGCGGTAGCGTGGCAAATAGCGTAGGGCTCGTTCGCTGCGCGAACTCTATGGTCTGTGGTTAGGAGCTTCTGACCATGGGCCCTAAAGCGAACGTAGAGAGCGAGCCATACGCCAACTGTCGTTGACAACGTACAGGAAGCTGTATTACATTTTCCCACGTCTCTGCTCTGTCCGGGAGGTTGTTTATGGAACTACACGAAGAGTCCTTGATTCGCTCGCTGATGGAAACTGACAGTGAGCTGCGCCAGTGCTATAACGAACATGTCGCATTGAATCAACAATCCGACGCACTCACACTGAAACCCCACCTGACGGAAGAAGAAGAGATCGAACTGAAACGGATTCAGAAACAAAAGCTTGCTGGAAAAGACCGGATAATGGAGATCCTGTCTCGTCACCGGCAACCGGCGGCGTAAGGCAAATATTCTCCCCCCGACTCAGTTGTCCGAGGTGAGGGTAGTGTGGCGGCGAAACGCCCTTACTCACGCATTGCCGCTCGCGACCCACTGCGTCCTCTTCCTGAGTACCCATGGACCATACAATTTCTATTCTTGTTGAAAATGAGTTCGGTGTCCTCGCCCGTATCGCTGGCTTGTTTAGCGGGCGAGGATTCAATATTGAAAGCTTGACGGTCGCGAAGACGCTGGACCCTTCTCTCGCGCGGATTACGCTGGTGACCAATGGGGACGACCAGATCGTTGAGCAAATTACCAAACAGCTCAACAAGCTGATCTGTGTCATCAAAGTCGTTGATTTCAAAGAGACCCCCTATGTCGAACGCGAGATGGCGTTGGTGAAGGTGACTGTTGATGAACGCATCCGCTCCGAGGTGCTGAATATCGCCAACATCTTCCGCGCCAAAGTCATCGACGTTGATCCACGCTCCTACGTGATCGAGATCACCGGCGATGACAATAAAATCTCCGCGTTCATCAATTTACTCAAACCACTAGGGATCAAGGAAATTGTCCGGACCGGGAAAGTCGCGATCCAACGCGGGACGCAGGTACTCCTCGACTCCTCACGTGGTGAGGTTGTCGAACTCAAAGGGAAAGCTAAGAAGGAGAAAGTGTCATGAACATTTACTACGATAAAGACGCCGATCTCGCCCTGCTCAAGGGAAAGAAGATTGCCATCGTCGGGTACGGAAGCCAGGGGCACGCCCATGCCCTCAACCTTCGCGATAGCGGCATGAACGTGCGGATCGCCCTGAAAAAAGGGAGCAGCTCCTGGCCGAAAGCGGAGCAAGCCGGGTTTGTCGTCCAAGAAGTCGGCCCGGCCACCGCCGAGTGCGACATCATTATGATCCTCACGCCCGACGAAGTGGCGAGTGAGATGTACGAGTCGGACATCCGGCAGAACCTGAAACCAGGAAAATATCTCGCCTGTGCGCATGGATTCAACATTCATTTCAAGAAAATTGTTCCGCCCGCTGATGTCAACGTGTTCATGGTGGCTCCGAAAGGACCCGGCCATCTGGTGCGCAGTGAATTCGAGAAAGGGCAGGGCGTCCCGTGTCTCATTGCCATGGCACAAGACCCGTCGGGGGACAGCAAGAAAATCGCGCTCGCGTGGGCCTCTGCGATCGGTGGTGGACGGGCGGCGATTCTTGAAACCAACTTCCGTGAAGAGACCGAAACGGACCTCTTTGGTGAACAGTCCGTGCTGTGTGGGGGATTGACTGAACTGATGCGTGCCGGGTACGAGACGCTCGTTGAAGCGGGCTATTCCCCGGAAATGGCCTACTTCGAGTGTATTCACGAGATGAAGTTGATCGTGGATCTCGTCTACGAGGGGGGCATCACCAACATGCGCTATTCGATCAGCAATACTGCGGAGTACGGTGATATGACGCGCGGGAAGCGTCTCATTGGCAAGGAGAGCCGCGACGCGATGAAAAAGATTCTGGCGGACATTCAAGCTGGAAAATTCGCCGACGAATGGATCGGTGAACATCGTGCGGGCTCACCGAACTTCCGCAAACTCCGCGAAGAAGGGGCGAATCACCCGGCGGAGCAAATCGGTGCTCACCTCCGGGGCATGATGCCCTGGCTACAACGTAACAAATTGGTTGATAAGACGAGGAACTAGAGACTGAGAAGAATGAAGAATGAAGAATGAAGAATTACTGATTGTTCTTTCGCCATTCTTCATTTTCCATTCCTCATTTTTCATTCCTCATTCCCTCCCCTACAATGCACTTCGCTCACGAGGGTCACTCCCGTATCTTTGGTCTCGGCGCCGCCTGTCTCGTCGCCAACCTCATTGGCTATCCAACGCTGGGATTTCTCTTCTTTTTTCTTACTTTGTTTGTTGCCTTCTTCTTTCGTGACCCTGACCGCGTCGTGCCCGATGACGAGCGCTACATTATTGCTCCCGCCGATGGGAAAGTGGTCACGATTGAAACCGACCTCCAGGATGAGCGCTTCCTTCATGCTCCGGCGACGCGGGTCGGCATCTTCATGTCGCCACTTGATGTGCATGTGAATCGCGTGCCGATCTCAGGCGTGGTGGAAGCCGTGCGCTATCACGCCGGACAATTTCGTCCCGCCTTTGCCGCGGATGCGGCGGAGGTGAACGAACACAATGCGGTGATTCTTAAGGATGCGCGCGGACGGCGCGTCGCGTTCGTGCAGATTGCGGGCATCCTCGCCCGACGCATTATCTGCCGCTTACGAGGGGGAGAGCGGGTGACCCAAGGCGACCGCTACGGGTTAATCATGCTCGGCTCCCGCGTCGATGTGTACTGCTCGCCCGAAGTGCGGGTGCAGGTCCAGGTTGGACAGTTGGTCAGAGCTGGAGAGACGGTGATCGCGGAATATCTGTAACCAGGTGGAGTTTCCGACTACTGGAAGCACATCACGAGGTCTCCTATGAGCCCAGAACGACCCACCCTTCATGTCCTCCCCAAAAAGATGCGCCCCTTACCTAGCCGTAAGCGGGTGCCGCCGCCGCTACGGCGCGGGGTGTATCTACTGCCCAACTTGGTGACGACCGGCGGGCTGTTCTGTGGATTCTACTCAGTGATTTCGACCTTTCGAGAAGCCTACTTGATCGCCGCGATCGCCGTGCTCGTGGCGCTCGTATGTGATGCCCTGGATGGTCGCATTGCTCGTCTCACGCATACGACCAGTTCCTTTGGCGTACAATACGATTCCCTGTCTGACGTCATTGCGTTTGGGGTAGCGCCTGGTGTGCTGGCTTATCGCTGGGCACTGGAAACCTGGGGGGCCTGGGGCTGGTTAGCGGCATCACTCTATGTGACCTGTGGGGCCTTACGGCTGGCGCGCTTTAATGTGCAGGTCGATACCGCTGATACGCACCATTTTGTCGGACTGCCGATTCCTGCCGCCGCTGGTGTCATCGCGACGACGATCTTGATGTATTACTTCTTGGGCGGAGAAGGCGCCACCAATAAGCATATGACGCTGCTGCTCCTGATTTACGCGCTTGGTGGGCTGATGGTGAGCACGGTGCCGTACTATAGTTTCAAGGATTTGCAGATGCGGAATCGTCAGCCGTTCTGGTGGTTAATCGCGGGCATCATCGTGGTGCAGGTGACGATCGCCGAGCCGCAACTCATGCTCTTCAGCATTTTCTCACTCTATGCACTTTCTGGTCCTGTCCTGATGCTGCTGCGGCGGACTCGATCCACCAACGCCGCCGTTCCGCTCGGGCTTGTCGCGCCGCCGAATCGCGGCCTTGACAGTGACAAAGAAAGTTCGTTATAACGCCACCCATGACACAAACCGTTGCTCTCGGACTCTTGTTGGGGACACTGGCTCTGCTGCGGGGCCTGCTGCTTACCACCCCGCCTGGTGGGTCTGAGGGAAGCGCGTGAATCGCACGTAACTTTCAGAGGCCGCGGGTGGGTTTCCAGCTCGCGGCTTCGTGTTTTTAGGGGCTGTGGGCGACCATCCACAGCCCCTTTTTCGTTTGGTGAGTAGTATAAGGAGGACCGTATGGAACGAGATTTGGTCAAGATTTTTGACACCACCCTGCGTGATGGCGAACAATCTCCCGGCGCCACCATGAACATCGAAGAGAAGATTTTGATCGCGCGACAACTGGAGAAACTCAATGTCGATGTGATCGAAGCTGGGTTCGCCGCCTCCTCGGAAGGAGACTTCGAGTCCGTGCGTCGTGTCGCGGCACTGGTCTCTCATCCTATCGTCCTCAGCCTGGCCCGCACGAAGGAAGATGATATTCGCAAAGCGATCAAAGCGGTCGAGAAAGCCAAGCATCCCGGCGTCCATATCTTCATCGCCACATCCGACATCCACCTCAAACATAAGCTGATGATGAGCCGCCAAGAGGCGCTCGACGCCGCTGTCTGGGCGGTGGCCTACGCCAAGAAATATCTCGACTACATCGAGTTCTCCGCGGAAGATGCCTCTCGCACCGATTTCCAATATCTTGTGCAAATTTTTGGCGAAGCGATCAAAGCGGGAGCGGTGACGCTCAACGCGCCCGACACCGTTGGCTATGCCGTGCCGCAGCAGTATGGTGCCCTCTTCAAACGCTTACGTGAGACCGTGCCTGGTGGCGATACCGTCTCTTGGAGCGCGCATTGTCACAATGATCTGGGGTTGGCGGTGGCGAATTCGCTGGCGGCGATTGAGAATGGCGCCCGTCAGGTGGAATGCACGATCAATGGGATCGGTGAGCGCGCGGGGAACACCTCGATGGAAGAGGTCGTCATGGCGATCAAAACTCGCGGTGATGTTTTCGCCAATGTTCAGACCAACGTCGCGGCGGAACAGATTTTCCCTTCGAGCCAGTTGCTTGCCCAAGTCACCGGCCTCGGTGTGCCGCAAAACAAGCCGATTGTTGGCGCCAACGCCTTCGCGCATGAAGCGGGGATTCACCAAGATGGCGTGCTGAAACACAAATTGACCTACGAAATCATGCTGCCGCGAGACGTGGGGATCGACAGCAATCGGCTCGTGCTGGGCAAGCATTCCGGACGGCATGCGTTTATCGATCGCCTACAACACCTTGGTATCGACTATACCGGGGTCGATATGAATACCGCCTTTGAACGCTTCAAGGCGCTGGCGGATAAGAAAAAGAATGTCTACGACGAGGACCTGATCGCTATTGTCACCGAGGAATCCGTGAAAGGGACGGACAAGTATGAACTGCTCTATCTGAATGTCACATCGTCCAGCATGGCGATTCCCCATGCCACGGTGAAGATGAGAGTAGACGGGCAAGAATTTCTCGATAATGCCTCGGGCGATGGCATGGTGGATGCCTGTTACAAAGTCATTTACAAGATCACTGGGATTGAGCCCAAGCTGGAGCGCTATTCAGTCAAGTCGATTACCGGCGGGACGGATGCGCAAGGGGAAGTGACTTGCTTGATTAGTGACAACGGGATGTTGGTCAATGGTCAGGGGTCACACACGGACATCATCATGGCGAGCGCTCTGGCCCTAGTGAACGCGCTCAACAAACTCGCGCAGCGTGAGCGCTATGGACATCAGGCCGGACTGCATCGGGAAGGACTGTAATCCGTTCGGAGTTCGGAGTTTTTCAGTTCGGCGTCACAAAATTAAGGACCTGGGAGCGCAGGCGTCTCGCCTGCACGAATTTCTAGGGTGAAGAACAGGGAGTGAAAAATGGCATATAAAGTGGCGGTATTCGCGGGTGACGGGATTGGCACTGAGGTGATCGCTGAAGCACTGGAAGTACTGAAAGTAGTGGAAAAACGCTTCAGCTTGGCTTTTACATGTGAAAAAGCGCTGGCGGGTGGTTGTTCGATTGATGCCCACGGTGTGGCGTTGACGGATTCCGCGCTACGAGTGGCGAACGAAAGTGACGCGGTGTTGCTGGGTGCCGTTGGTGGACCGAAATGGGACGACCCCAAATCCACCGTGCGGCCGGAGCAGGCCATTCTTGGCCTGCGGAAAGAGCTTAGTCTGTTCGCCAATCTGCGCCCGATCCAAGTCAGTCGGCATTTGATCAATTCGTCAACACTGAAACCTGAAGTTCTTCAGGGGGTGGACCTCATCGTCGTTCGCGAGTTAACCGGTGGGGTGTATTACGGCAAACCGAGCGAACGGCGGATGGGAGCGTCTGGCCGCGAAGCCGTTGATACCATCTTCTATACTGAAGGTGAAGTCGCACGTCTGATGCGTGCATCGTTTGAACTTGCGCGCAAGCGGCGCAAGAAACTCACGTCCGTGGATAAAGCCAACATCATGGCAACGTCGCGGATGTGGCGAGAAGTGTCACATGAAGTCGCCAAGGAATACCCCGATGTGCAATACGAAGATGTGCTCGTTGATGCGATGGCCATGCACTTGATTCGGCGTCCGAAAGATTTCGATGTGATCGCGGCGGAAAATATGTTCGGCGACATTCTGACCGACGAAGCCTCAATGCTGGCGGGGTCCATGGGGTTGCTTCCCTCAGCTTCGTTGGGGGAAGGCAAGAAAGGGCTGTACGAACCGATCCACGGCACGGCTCCAGACATTGCTGGACAGAACAAGGCCAATCCACTTGCCGCCATTCTCTCCACCGCGCTCATGCTGCGCATGTCGTTTGACCAAGAGCAAGCGGCGCAAGCAATTGAGAAAGCCGTGGACGATGTGCTCGCGAGTGGCTACCGCACGGGTGACATCGCCCAACCCGAATGTCGCTTAGTGAGCTGCACGGAAATGGGTAAGCTGGTGCGTGAGCAGTTGCAGAAGCAGTGATGTCTCTTGTTGTCTTCCGTTTCTGGTCCTTGGCCTCCCGTCATGGGGAGGGGGACCGGCGGAAAGGGACTCCCCCCTATGTCCACCCATCAGGACCTCATTCTCGATCAATTCACCAAACAAGTCGTTCCATTTGCGACGGCACCGGGCATCAAAGACGAAGACGCGCTGAAACTGGTGGTGGAGTTCGCCGGTGTGGGTCCAGCCGATACCGTGCTGGATGTCGCCTGTGGCCCTGGGCTGATCGTCTGTGCCTTCGCCAAAGTCGTCAAACACGTGACCGGGATCGATCTTGTCCCGGCGATGATCGACCATGCTCGTGGGCTCCAGCAACAGAAAGGGATAGCGAATGTCACGTGGCAAGTCGGTACGGTGATGCCGCTGCCATATCCAGACGCGTCGTTCTCCGTTGTCACTTCTCGCTATGCGTTTCACCACTTTACCGACCCCGAAGGTGTATTGGCGGAGATGAAACGCGTGTGTACTCCGGGTGGAAAAGTGGTGGTTATTGATGCGGCGATCTCACCCGATCCCGCGAAAGCCGCGGCATACAATCGTGCCGAGAAACTCCGTGATCCTTCACACACTCGTGCGTTAGCGTTGGCGGAGTTCGAGTTGCTGTTTCGCTGGACCGGATTCCCTGCGCCACGCAAGACGTTTTACAAGGTTGAGGCCGACTTGGACGACAATCTCCAGCGCTCGTTCCCGAATCCTGGGGATGCCGAGAAACTGCGGCGCATGTTTGAGGAGGCCCTCGACACCGATGGTTTAGGTGTCGGCGCGCATCGGAAAGATGGGAAGATTCATTTTGCTTACCCGGTCGCGGTGTTGGTGGCGGAAAAAGGGTGACCTTTCAGGGGTAGGTTTTTTCCCGAAAGAAAGGCAAAATCGTCATTCCCGCGAAGGCGGGAATCCAGCAATCCCGCAATCCACGGGGCTCTGCGCCTGGATGCCCGCCTTCGCGGGCACGACGGACGGGAGAAACTAGGAATGCGGAAACCATGTGAAAATCGCGGACGACGAGAAAAACCTACCCCTGAAAAGAACGGGTGACCCGGCTCTTCTCGCGAAGCCCCGCCTACGGCGCATACGTCGCGCGATACCAGCGGAGCAGCGTGCGCAATGCTTGCGGCGGATTGGTCGGCTCCGGTTGGCTGAGCACGACATCTTTCGTATTGACGCCGTGGCAATTGGCGCACACCCGAATTTCGCCACGGGCAAAGGTCACCCAGTACCGCTCTCGGATGATTGGTGTTCCGGTCGGCGTCGTGAGTTGCCAGGATAAGGCACGTTCAGCCGGAACAAAGGCCGCCATACTCCCGTCAGGCCCTAACTTCACACTCCCCTTTGGTCCAGCGAGAAGCGGTGGTAACAGTCCATTGTGCATCACCTGCCCAAGCACTCGCCGGCCCGAAGAAAAATTGTTATAGCCACGCAGCAAATCTCCCTGGAAAAATTGCAAATGCGAGATTTCCACGGGAATCGTTCCAGGCAGGGCGGTTTGCGTGCTGCTCCCCGTGATTTTGAGGTTGAAGTCCTGCTGGCGATCCGCGCGGCGGGTGACATTCCGACTGACCACTAACGCGAGCTTCCGCGTGGCGAGGAAGGTGCGTAGCTGTTGAACCCCTGTGGGACCACTAAGTTCCTGCTCCAGGATTTGGGTTTCAATCGCCGGAACCGGTGTCGTGTGACGAGCTGGCCGTGTCCGAACGCGCACCTCGACTGGATCGAGTTCCCACAATCGCCCGGTATAAGAAAGTTGTTGGTAGGAAGAATTATCCCAATACGAAATCGTCTTCGCGATCCCGGTCGGGAGAATAGGGGCCGTGGGGGTCCAGTAAGGGGAGCCTGGGATCATCTGAACGAGATGAAAGTTATACCGCGAGCTGAGTGGCCCACCTGTTCGCCGATCCTGGTACGGAGAAGTGGCACGCACGGCAATGAGCAATCCATTGGACAGCGGTGTGGGACTGCGAAAATGGCCGGGATAGTTCGCTGGCGGAGTGACGCCATCCTGGATGTAGGTGGCGGATTGCGGATTGCCCAGGTACTGCACCTGCATCGCATCCGCATTCACCGTGGCCAAACCGTTGAGACCAATGAGTTGACCGGCGGCATGCGTGGCAAATTCGGGTGCTTTGATCCCAAAGAAATATCCGGGCCGGGTTGGAGACTCTTTGATTTGCAAAAAGAGATCCGTCGTTCGTCTCCCTGTCGGGGCAATAAACTCCGGCAATCCGTTATGGGAAGAGTCGAAGTACCCGGACAATTCGTGACGACCGATATGATTGAGCGTCTCTAGCCCGGACCCGTCTTCATTCAGCTGCCACGGAAAGAAGAAGTTCATCCGATGCCCATGATAGTAACTGCCAGAGGGCTGAGTGCGGAGTTCTGGGAAAATTTCCGTATTGGTGGTGAGCTTCAGAGTGCTCGCTTCTGATGCGAAGTTAAAGGCACCATAGGAGAGGGTGCCTTCGTTGTTCTGTTGGTCGCGTTGGAGGTGATCCCAGCGGGTGTAAATGATTCTTCCATCCGACGCGATAATCGGTGTGAACGCCCCAGAGGGCGTGTGATCAAGGAGACGGAGTCCTGTTCCATCCGGCTTCATCGACCAAATCCCGGTGACAATCGGCGCTGATTCATACTCATCTAGTTGAGGATAGGTCAGGCGAGACCCATTACGTGGGCGGTCCGAGGTAAACAAAATACGGTCATCCGTGCCGTAAAAGGGCGACACATTGTTGGTATCCGTGGGTTGTGGGAGTTTGCGTACTTGGACTACCTGCCCTTTGCCAATCCCCGTGATCTCATACATCTGCCAATAGACGGGGCTGTAATCGTTCTTTGTCGTCCCACCAATGACCATGGAGAATAAGGCTTTAGTTCCCGACCAGTGGACGGATGGTTCACGCACGGCAATTTCTCGTCCGGCGGTGAGTCCGAACCTCGCCTCGCGCGTGAGATTGCGCAGCACACCGTCGCTATAACGGATATAGAGGTCGCCTCCACGAGGCGTGAGGTCCGTGCCTGGATCGTGATTGCCGAAGACCGCATTCACGGTCACGAAGTCACTACCGAAAGGTGGCTGCGTGACAAAGAGAATGGGCGGCAAAACGGCGGCTGTTGCCTGTGTGGCAAGGAGCAAGACTAGCAAGAGGGCACGAAGACTGACCCGAAGGGTCGCCGCGCGTCGCGTATGGAGACCGAGGGATTGAGCCAGAGGAGAGGTTGTCACAAGAGGTGGCATAGTCAGTTGTCCTTTCTTTCTTGAGGGCTTGTGTTGTTGTCCATCGGCAAGTGGCTCATGGAACTATAATCACTCAACGACCGGATCAACCTTGATCCTCTGCTGAACCGGACCACATGACCTTGATACACTTCGTGACTGTGAGTGAGAAATCCCTTTGAAGGGTAGGGTTTTTCGTTTTCTACAATTTTCCGGATTTTCCGTATGCGTGGGTTCTCCGGTCCGTCGTGCCCGCGCAGGCGGGCATCCAGGCGCAGAGCCCGTGGATTGCGGGATTACTGGATTCCCGCCTGCGCGGGCACGACGACTCTGCTCTTCTTGCGGTGAAAACCTGGTAAGAAAATGTCCGCCCTTATTTTCATTTGTCGGGGTGAAGACTCGCTTCATGATGCCTACCCCTGAAAGGTGAGAAATCTCCCCCAGCCCCCCTTTGTCAAAGGAGGGACAGGGAGGATTTTCACTCCTTGTCACGAACTGTACGAATGTTCTGTGGTTCGATTTAGCCAGGAGTGGAGCAGCGCAATGGACGCGGCGTTTTCGTCGGAAGCTAATGGGAGGGAGGCTGTCGGCAGCTTTCGCACGAGCTCGGCGGGGGTGAGTCCTTCCTTTTGCGCGGCCGTCCAGAGTTGTCCTTCTTCCGCTGGAGTGACATGAACAGTGAGTGTCATACTTCGCCTCCACAGCCGTGCCGGATTGTTGCTGAAAGCTGGGGACTGGTCGCTCACCAAAAGACTGGGATTGGGGCAATGGTACGCTACGAGGTGGGGAGGAGGCAAATCAAAAGGCAAAAGGCAAAAATGAGGAAAAGAAGAACTGGAAGCGCAACCGAGTCAGGGAAACGGGGAATCGGAGAAAGAAAGTCAGTTTTTCTTGGTCGCCGATTCTCCGTTTCCTCTTTTCTTCAAAGGGAACTCGAAACCTGCTCACTTGCGGTGACGAGCACCGGATTGGCGAATTGACTGTCGTTGATGGGGTGCTCGGCCTCGGCCCACGGGTCTTTGTAGGCAGCAACCGCGGCTTCGATTTCGGCATCCAACCGTGCGCAGATCCCCTCACTATCCTCCACCAATACGTCCCGCAACTTTTCGATGCCTAAGCGTTCCACGAATCCATAACTGCGCTCCAAATACTTCCCGTTCTCGCGGTAGTACTGCATGAAGCGTCCCATAAACAGCAGGACCTCGTCATGAGTAGAGACGGTGCACAAGAGATCGCCCTTACGCACCGAGCTCCCCGCCGCCCCTCCCACATAAATCTCCCACTGCCCCCCTTCGATCGCGACGGCACCAAGGTCTTTGACATAGGCTTCCGAACAATTGCGTGGACAGCCAGTCGTCGCCAGCTTCATCTTGTGGGGTGACTCGACCCCCTGAAACCGCCGCTCAATCTTCTGCGACAACCCGATGGAATCTCCAAGTCCATAGCGGCAGAAGTCGGTGCCCACGCAGCTTTTGCAGGTACGAAACGCTTTGGTGTAGGCATGGCCACTCGGCATGCCGAGATCACGCCAGATACTGGGTAGGTCCTCTTTCTTGAAGCCTAGTAGGTCAATGCGCTGGCCGCCGGTGAATTTCACCATGCGAGCCTGATATTTTTCCGCTACTTCGGCGATGCGTTTCAGTTCAGCGGGCGTGGTGACGCCGCCATAAATGCGGGGGATCACACTAAACGTGCCATCATTCTGAATGTTGGCGTGCACGCGATCATTGATGTAGCGCGCGTCTCGCTCGTCGTCGTACTCGCCCGCCCATAGCGATTTGAGTAGTGAGGCGAGGCCAGGCTTGCTGCCGGGGTCCTCTTTGCCGCCCGCCAACACCCGAAACACCGCGCTGACACTCTTGAGCCCGTGCTTTTTGATCGCCGCGATAAGCGGCTGTTTCATCAACGGCACGCCAGGGACGTAGTAGTGCTCACTTGGATCCTCGACCACTTCGCCCGCGTACACTTCCAGCATTTGCATAATCAGACTTTTACAACTGCCACAGCCGGTGCCTGCTTTGGTGTGTACGCCGACTTGGGTGACCGACTTACACTTGCCAATCAGAATCGATTCCTTGATTTTGCCTTTGGCGATACCATTACAGTTACAGATTTGTGCTTGATCGGGCAGGTCGAACACCGAGAGAATCGGCATGCCGCTCGACGTGCCAAACAACAGGTCCGCGCGCCGTTGGGGGACGGCGGAATCCAGCATGAACATTTGCGTTAAGACGCCCGCGGTATCGGTTTCCCCTAGCAGGATCGCGCTGGTCAAGATGTCATCGTGGATCACCAATCGTTTGTAGACGCCACGCGACGGTTCGCGGTACACCACTACGTCCGCGTCCGCTGGAAGTTGCTTCGGGTCACCCATCGACACGAGGTCGATCCCCATCACTTTGAGTTTGGTCGCCAGCTTGGAGCCGTGGTAAGACGCGCGGGGATTGGTGCCGGTCAGGACACCGGCGATCACCTTGGTCTGCTCCCAAATAGGATCGACCAACCCATAGATCACGCCGCGGTGTTGGACGCACTCACCGACGGCGAAAATGTTGGGATCACTGGTGCGCAATTGATCGTCGCAGACAATGCCGCGTTCGACGGTCAGACCTGAATCCTTGGCGATCTCGACAATCGGGCGAATGCCAGTACTGATGACCACCATGTCGGTGTCGAGGACCGAGCCATCCTTACATTGCAGTCCGGTGACGTGGTCGTCACCAAGAATGTGCGTGGCGATGGTGCTGGGCAGGACGCGGATGCCCATGCCTTCGATCGCGGTTTGCAACATCGCTCCGGCTTCGGGATCAAGCTGTGCGGCCATTAGTTGCGGAAAGGCTTCGAGTACGGTCACGGTCACCCCATGCGTGAGGAGTCCGCGCGCGGCTTCGAGTCCGAGCAGGCCGCCGCCAATCACCGTGGCGGTGCGGCAGCGTTTGGCATACGAGGCAATCTGTTCACAGTCATCAATTGTGCGAAAGAGAAAGGTGCCAGCTTTGTCCGTGCCTTCGAGGGGTGGGACAAAGGGGCGCGAGCCGGTGGCGATGATGACGGCATCGTAAGGTTCTTCGACCCGTGCGGCGTTGGGGTCACAGCCGTCGAGACCATACGGAGCAGCGGTGCCGCGTAATGGGCTACCGATCACCACGCGGCGGTCGCGGTCGATCACCGTCGCTTTGACTCCAGCATGCAACGTGATGTGATTTTTTTCGTACCACGAGAGGGGGTTGAGGAAGGTCTCCTCCATGCGTTGCGACCCGTTGAGGACATTGGAGAGCAGAATGCGATTGTAGTTGCCGTATGGTTCGGCCCCGAACATGGTAATGACAAACTGCTGTGGATCGCGTTGGAGAATTTCTTCCACGACGCGCGCGCCCGCCATGCCGTTGCCGATCACCACTAGCCGTTTCCGTTTGTCTTCAGTCATGGTTGTGAGTACCTCATCTCGGATGCCTATGCTCACCGCAGGAGAAGGGAAAGCAATTCTTGGACCGTCTGTCTGGGGTTGTGAAGTCGAGGCAAACACCACGGAAAGACGAGGTTTTTTGCGGGAAACCCATGGAGGGCCACGAAAGGCGCGTGAGTGGTGCTCGGAAAAGCTGCAGCGGGTGAGTTTTGCTGGCTCTGGAGAAGCAGCGAGGCAAGTCAAATCAAAAGGCAAAAGGCAAAATGAGGACAAGAAGGACTGGGGGCACGGGCGTCTCGCCTGCTTCAGCCAGTAGGGTGGGCTCGACGCTCCCTTAGCTCCTGGTCGTCGATTCTCCGCCGCGGACGAGAAGGTCGCGCTCTCAAAAAATGAGGACGGTGGAGGGAACACCGTCCTCAACGTGGGGAGGAGCAAGGAGGGATTTTTCCTCCCCGTGGGCAAACTGACGTTGAAACCTCACTTACAGCTTGAACGTCACTTCGAGAAACGCATAGTTGGCATCGTCGTCAGGAAAGAGGGAACGCACCACACGCTTTCCCATAACGTACCCGTAGTAGGCACTCAGATTGAGATGGGTATTCCAGTCGTAACTGATCGAATTCTCGACTACCTGCATGAGATTGCGGTGCCCGAAGGCCGGACGGCCTGGATATCCAAAGCCAACATTCCGTCTGATAAGGTCGCCCCAGAGCCGCTGTACCACAGGTCTTTCCCTTCACCAAGACGGATGACGTGAAACTCACTCCGAGTCATAAGTCCCGGAAACGGGCGCAAGATCAGTTGGATGAAGGCATCGTCGTTGTTCATCAAGTTGTAGAAGGTTGAATACGAATAGAGACGGGCCGTCGGCAGAATCTGGAAGAACGTGTCGTGGTCGCCGTCGCGAGGATTGTCATCGCCCGAACTGCGGCCATAGCCGATGCGCACCCACGGCTTGAGGGGCGGCAGGTTGGGTTGCCACCCCATTTCCACATCCCACGCCCAGGCGCTGTGGTCGAGTTTTCCCCACTGCCCTTGCTGGAGTGCGCCCCATGCGAGGAGATCGATGGTTCCTATCGCGGTCGGTAACGCCGCGATCCAATGCGCGCCTTCGGTGTGGAGCGAAATATCTTGTTTATCAGCGGTGCGGACGGGCGCTGGACGATTATCACTCTTCAGCAACCCACGCCCATCGCCGTAGTAAATGTAGAAGAATCGTGTGTCCATGAACTGAGCGAATTCCGGTTTGGTCAGGTTGATCGCGCCGTAGAGCAGGTCGATCTCATTCATCTCTTTCATGCCCGCCAGATCGAACCCACCCTGAGTTGGATGTGAGGCCATGAGCGTCAGATTCACGGGGCCGCGCGTGAACGCCACGTGGGTACCATCGTAGGCGCGTCCGACGTGGGAGAACGGAAAAGAGCCGATCAGCCGTTGCGATATCCGCGCATTCTTGAGCCAATCGAGCGCGGGGTCTTTTGTCAGCACCTCGTTGCCTTCGGAGAAGTCAAACCGTCCTCCTTTGAGCATGGGGCCCTCGACTCCGACTTTCTTTAGCGTGATGTAGGCTTGTTTGAGAAAGATGTTGGTGTCGTTTTGCCGCCGATTGTGAGCAAAATAGACCGCGCCGAGACCGAGTGCCCCTTTCGGTGCTGGTGCGACTGACTCGTCTGGCAGGTTGGCGAGCGAGGAGTTCTGGGCCTCGAAGACGACGTCAAAGGCATCGTCCTTCCAAGACACCATGCCCCGCGCCACCGAGCCAAAGAAATTGTAGTTACTTTCGTACGGCCCCTTGTCGTCGAACCAGCCCCAAAACTCTCCGCGCAAACGGAGACTGCCACTCACTGACAGTTTGGGAGAAATTTGTGACAAGACATATTCGCTCCGTACCGTCGTGGGAATGCTACAGAGCGTCGCGATGCTCGTGAGCATCATGAGTGAACGTCGGATAGATCGCCTCATCGTCCTCCTCCTCCTCCTCTTTTTTAGTGTCTGGCAGTGTAGTTCCCGATTCTAGAAAGCTCAAGAGTTGATCGCGGGCTGGGTAGTAGGCCGGGTGTTCGAGTATTTTGCCGCGTATGCGTGGCCGAGGGAGTGGCACCTGCATAATGCCGCCAATGGTGGCGGCTGGTCCATTGGTCATCAGCACAATTCGGTCGGCGAGCAAGAGCGCTTCATCCACGTCGTGGGTGACCATGACAACCGTTTTGCGAGTGCGCTCGCACAGTTGCACGAGATGATCTTGCAGCTCAAATCGGGTGAGGGCGTCAAGCAGACTGAATGGTTCGTCCAGCAGCAGCACTTGGGGTTCGACAGCGAAGGCGCGCGCAATGCCGACCCGCTGGCGCATACCTGCCGAAAGTTCCTCTGGCATGCAGTGGCCGAGACCGTCCAATCCGACCTGCGTCAAGTAGCGGTCGGCTAATTGTCCGCGTTCGTCGAGGGTGTGTGCCCCGTTTCGCGGTTCAATGGCCAGGAGCAGATTGTCCCGCACGCTCATCCACGGCAGCAGCGCGGCGGATTGAAAGACGACCCCACGATCGCGGCCGGGGCCGGTGACTTCCTTTCCGGCGACGACCACATTGCCTGAAGTTTCCTGGCTCAGGCCCATCAGAATGGAAAGGACCGTGGATTTTCCGCAGCCAGAGTGCCCAATGATGCAGACGAATTCTCCGGTGCCGACCTTCAGCGTGAAATCCTTGACAATCACCGCCGGGCCGGTCGGTGCTGGATACTCTTTGCGCAACTTCCACAGTTCGATCATCCATGGGTCCATAAGGTAGTTCTCCAAGTCCGTAGGTTATCCTTCAGGTTTCAAGGCCGGGTTGAGGGCAAGGGTCGGACGGATCACTTCAGGTGATGCCATCGCCTCGTGCTCGTGATACTTCTCCCCTTCCAGAAAGCGCACGATGGCACGGCGCGCTCGCTGGTATTCCGGGACCAGGCTGAGCCGGTGGCGGCTGCGGGGACGGGGGAGGGCAATGTCAATCGGTTGACCCAAGGTCGCGGCTGGGCCACGCGTTAAGGGGTACACCCGGTCGGCCAAGAAGATGGCCTCATCAATATCGTTGGTCACCATCATCACCGTTGTTTTCGCTTCACTCCATATCCGGGCAAGTTCGTCTTGGAGGGTGGCACGAGTCAGGGCATCAAGTGCGCTGAGGGGTTCGTCCAAGAGCAAGAGCCGTGGCTCCATCGCTAACGCACGCGCGAGGGCGACCCGTTGCCGCATCCCACCAGACAGTTCACGCGGACGTTTGTTGGTGGCCGGTGTCAATTTCACGAGATCAACGAAATAGTGCGCATGATCTTGGATCGCGCGCCAATTGCGCTGAGGGAAGGCGGCGGTAATGGCCAGCGCGACATTCTCCAGAACGGTCAGCCACGGCAGGAGCGAATAGTTCTGAAACACGACAGCCCGTTCCGGGCCAGGTTCGGTCAGCGGTTTCCCGGCGAAACGGATGACGCCACGGTTCGGCGTGGTCAGTCCCGCCAGCAGAGAAATCAGCGTGGTCTTTCCTGCCCCGGAACAGCCGACAATCGCGGCGAATTGCCCTTCTGGAACGGTGACCGAGACCTGTGTCAGGATCGGCTTCGCTTGGCCAGGGAAACTCTTTTCTACCCCCTGCAATTCGAGGAGCGGTGGAGCCATCTCCGGGAATAGTAGGGAGGGAGACTGTGGTTTGCGTTGCGGATTCTGGGTCGGCACGGCTCAACTCCTCTGGAAGCGGATTTCCGCTAAGCTCATTAACCAATCGAGAAAATATCCAATCAAACCGATGGTGACGATGGCCAGAATAATGTGGGAGTAGACCAAGCTGTTATATTCCTGCCACAAGAATCCACCGACCCCAGGTGCACCAGTCAGCATCTCGGCCGCGACGATCACGAGCCAGGCGATCCCGAGACTCAATCGGTAGCCGGTGAAAAGATAGGGGATGGTGGCTGGAATGATGATCTTGGTGAGCATCTGCCAGCGAGACAGGCGGAGCACGCGGCCTACGTTCAGATAGTCCTGGTTGATACCGCGCACGCCCACGGCGGTGTTGATGACCGTTGGCCACATGGCGCACACGGCGATAGTGAACAGCGCCGCCGGTTCGGAGCGTTGGAAAATGATCAGTCCGAGCGGCAGCCACGCGAGCGGAGAAATCGGGCGCAGAATCTGAATCAACGGATCAAACGCCTGGGTGAAACCACGCGAGAGGCCAAGGAGAAAGCCCAACGGAGTCCCCAGGATAATGGCCAAGAGATAGCCTTGGGCGACGCGCTTCAGACTATAAAAGGCCAGCAGCCCGATTCCCTGGTTCATCTCGCCTTCCTTGAAGAAGGGGTCGAGGACATACCGTTTTGACTCATCCCAACTGCGGAGCGGGGAGGGGAGATCAGGAGCCACGGTCGCGCTCAAGATCGACCACAACACGAGCACGCAGCCGATACCGGTGAGGGGCAGTAAGAATGTGATCACTCGTTGTTTCATCTGCATCCTTCTTTGGGGTTCAGGGGACGGGTTTCGGGTTGACAGAGGTCCAGGGTCCAGATTTTTCTACTTTTGCCTTTTGCCTTTTGCCTTTTGCCTTTTGCCTTTTGCCTTTTGCCTTTTGCCTTTTGCCTTTTGCCTTTTGCCTTTTGCCTTTTGCCTTTTGCCTTTTGCCTTTTGCCTTTTGCCTTTTGCCTTTTGCCTTTTGCC
>SHZE01000028.1 GCA_009692435.1 Deltaproteobacteria bacterium
CGGGGGCTCGTTAAAGGGGAAGGCGAAAGAACTGGGGCAGACGCTGTATGCCTTACGCGAGAGTTTGTTTAGTCACTACTTGCGCGCAGAACTGCAACAGCCTCCCATTGGGGCCTGTTAATCCCTCTGAGCGTAAGTCCTGTGATCGTATCTTGGGTTGCATGGACTCCGCGTAAGCGTTCATGCGCGGTTAATCCTGCCTGGGCGGTCGTGCCCGCATCGCCAGGACCGCCGGCCATTCCACGCACACCGGAAAAAGTGGATGCGCGACAATTCCAGTAGGTCGTAACGTATCGAGATAGCACGGCAGGGTATCTCCCAGCCCGGCGGCATACGCCATAATCCACCGGGCATCAACATCATGAATGAGCGGTTCAACGGTGGCTCCGACACTTGCTGCGTTGAGCGGCATGTCCTTTCTCCTTTTCTTTAGTCACTGAACGTTACGATAACGCCCCAATGCCCCACCGGATGCCACGACGCAGGAGTTCATAATAGACAGGCAACTCCCATGCACAGCGTTCGACCGAACACACGGGCATGATTGGTTGCATGTCATATTTGCCGCGACAGTGGCCGAGGGTGAGATATAAGACCTCGCCCGCACCATGAGGATGTAGGTAGAACTGCGGACGTGGTTCATCTGTATCCCAGTCCTCTCGGACGTAACCCGTGGCCTTGGTTGTGTAGCGCGACTCCAATAAGGTATGCATTTTTCCGAAATACTCACAGTAATAGGGCTCGTCGTACACATCGAACGTGTCGATCCCACGCACGAGCGGATGCGTTGGGTCTGATACTGAGACATGAAAGTTCTGCTGTGGTGGATGGGCAATAAACCGACTACCGAGCAGCTCCATGAATTTCGGTGCCTTGTTTGGCGTGTCGGCGGCGCCAGGGATGGTAATGTCACCGACTTTCCGTTCCGGCCCAACAAACTCGACTAACGCGTTCGTCGCATGCAGTGCAAACCAGCGCTTCCCACTGGTCAGGAATTGCGTCAGCCCTTCTTGTTGCTCTGGCGTCGGACAGACATTACACGTGTAGGTCACTAAGAGTTGGGAGTGGTTGATCGCTTCGAGGTCGCGATAATCCTCCGCGACCCGTACGACCACATTCTCATGCTCCGCCAAGAGTTTTAACAGCTCCAGTCGAGCAAAGTTGGTATCGTGGAATCTCGCGTTACAAATCAGATACACATCAATGCGTGAGTTGGCCATAATCATTCAGTCTCCATCTGAAAAGAAGATCATTTTTCTCCCAAGTTTTGTAGGGTGCGCTTGGCGCACCCTACAACGTTCTGTCATAAGCGAGTAGTCTGGATGAAGCGCAGCGCAATCCAGGGCGGCCAACGGTGAGAGCGCTGGGAGTCCCGATGCCACTCCGTTCCATCCGGGCTACCTGGCTTTGACAGGCTTTCGCGTTACCGCTCTTTTCCGCGTGGGAGGCTTTTTCCGCGAGGGATGATCGTATGCGGATCTCTCTCGCCGCAAGCTCAACTTCAAGTTGGTCCGCCATGCCCGCAAAGTACCGCGCGGGAATGAAGAGTCCTTCGTGGGTGACCGTTATGCCGCTTTTCTTTTCCATGAGCGCACTGCGCGAGGATTGGTAACGGTGATGACTTTCACGGAACGTAAGGCCCCAGGTTCCACAATCAGCGGTGTGGGGTCCTCTTCTAAGTCGAGATCGGTGACACTATGAGTGGACCAAAATTCATCTTCGTCCTCCCAAGAAGCGAATTTAGGGAGCGCCTTTAATTTTTTTGCCATACCGTCTTCTTTCTTCAGGTTCCGTGTTCATGAGGTCATGCGACTTTCAACGGACGCACTGGCACCTGAAGAACCGTGAGCGGTTTTCGTTTGGAGTGCGCCGTCTTGTCCATCGCTTTGACCACATCGGCCTTGAAGTATTGTTCCCCACACGTTTCGCAGACTCCCGTGGGAACTGCCGTAATCACGGTCATGAGTTCCTCGCCCCAGCGATAATCGACCGTCACTTTCCGCTCGGCAACCTCACCACCACAGAAATGACACGGGGGATACCTTCTTTTCATAGTCCTCGTTTTCTCTCCGTCGGATGTGGTGCGCGTAGCGCACCCTACTTGTCTATTTATGTGCGGGAATAGCGTGCAACTCAACACCAAGCGCGCGCATGAGCTTGAGCACAGTGTCGTAGCGGGGTTTTGCTCCAGGTGCCAACGCTTTGTACAAGCTTTCACGGCCAAGGCCAGTGTCTTTCGCCAACTGGGCCATCCCACGAGCTTTCGCTACGTCGCCAACGGCCACGAGAAAGACATTTGGATTTTCATCTTCAAGAGCCGCGTTGAGGTACTCCGCGATGACTTCCTCGCTATCAAGGTAGTCAGCGGCATCAAATAGCGCGATCTTTTTCATGTCTCAGTCCTCCAGACCTTTGAGCAAGGCTTTGGCCTGCTTGATATCTCGGTTCTGCGTGGATTGATCTCCCCCGCACAGCAACATATACACCACTTCTCCTTTGCGGGAGTAATACACCCTATACCCCGGCCCGCAATGGATTCTCATCTCCACGATTCCCGCGCCGACTGGTTCACAATCCCCAAAGTTGCCTTGTTCGGCGGAGCGAATGCGCGCGGCTATGCGTGCTTTCCCAATAGGATCACGTAGTGCTTTGAGCCACGCATCAAATTCTGGAGTACGAAGAAATGTGTTCATACTCCCGACACCGTCACCGTACTCGTCCGGTTCCCCTTGCGGACTTCGATGCGCATCGGCATCGCGGCGGCGACTTCCTCGACATGCGTGATGATACCGACCATGCGGCCTTCTTCACCGCGGAGTTCTTGGAGGGTCTCAGTCACAAGTTGTACGCCTTCCCGATCCAGAGTCCCGAAGCCTTCGTCGAGAATGAGACACTCCGTCGAAGTCTTCGCCGCTCTCCCCGTGGCGATCTCGCGGAAGCTCTGCGATAGGGCGAGGGCAATAGCAAGCGACGCAAGAAATGTCTCTCCGCCAGACAGTGAGTGTGTAGGCCGGGCACGTTGCGAGTCTTCGTGGTCAACAATGAGCAACTCAATCGCACCGCGTTTACCTGGTTTGTAGTCGATCCTGAAGGAGTAGCGTCCGTGCGTCAGTTTTTGTAAATGCGTGCTCGCGTCGTGCATCAATGCCTTGACCGCGCCTTCGGAGAGGTAATCGGTAAACTCCGCGCCGAGCAGTTTGCGCAGCTCGGCGGCCAACCGGGTCTCGCTTTCCGCTGCTCGGAGCTTGTCCTCTTCTTGGGCTTTCTCGGTACAGCGACGTTCGAGGTCGGCGATTTCGCTTTCGAGACGGCCTCGTTGTTCTTGCAGCGCGTAGAGTTGTCCACGCATGGCGTCCATACGGGCTCTGATATGTTCCTCCTCGGCACCAAGGTCGAGCAGCTCGCTTTTTTGTAGTGCCGCCCGCAAAATTTCTCGTGCCGTGGTCAATATACTTTCCGCTTGTTGCACGGCCTGCCGCGTTTCCGCGACGGCACGGGTCCGGGCGTGGAGTTCCGCCCGCAGCTCGATCACTCGCCGCTCGGCCTGGGTGTGTTCTTGCTGACATTGGGCTTCATGCTGGAGCAGCGCGGCATAGCGTTGTTCCTTCTGAGTGAGGTCATCCACCTGTTGCCGTACGGCGGTCACGGTCGGTAGCGGGGCCGCTTCAGCCAAATCCAGGGTTTCGCGTGTCGCCTGTGCTGCTCGCTCGGTCTGACTCGCGGCAGCATTCCGTTCCGTCGTCACGACCCCAAGTTGTCCCTCAACCTGGAGATGCTTGGTGCGCAGCGCGTTGAGCGTCTGTTCTTCTTTACGCCACGTTTTCTCTAACGCTTTGATGGCCTGCTCACCCTGTACCAGCACAGCACGACGGGTGCTCAACACCGTTTCGGGATCGTCATTGACCGCGAGATAGACAGCCAATGTTGTGGCAAGAGTGTTCAATTGTCCGCTTGCTGCTTCGCTCTGCTGCATCGTGCGGCGTAGCGCTTCGTGGAGAGTGGCTTCTTCTTGCTGCGCTTTGCCGCGCTGCTGTTCACATTGCTGTTTATCTTTTTCGGCAGCCTGGATCGCCATCTCTAGAGTCTTCACGCGAGTCGCAAGCTCCTGGCGTTGGCTTTGGATACCGCTCAAGGCAGTGGCAAGTGACGAGAAGCCTGGGAAGCGTTCGACAAAGCGCTGTTGAGCGTTCTGTCGTTTCCGCCCGCGGTCGGCAAGGTCTGACGCGAGCGTGTGCTGTTGCGCCCGCAGCGTGGCCGCGGTCGCCTCGGCTTTTTGGTGCGTCTGTCGAGCCTGAGCGGCTGTGGTTTTGATGGTGTCATACGCCCGTTGCAACGCGGCGAGGTCCGCCTGGATGACCTGCGCGGTGGGCGGTACCTCATGGACGGATGCCTGACACACTGGACACGGAGACCCAACTGTCAACGTCGCACGCAGATGCGCGGCCTCGTGTCGTTGCCGGTTCTCTTCGAGGGCACGAAGTGTTGTCTGCTCGTGCTGTTCCGCCTGCGTGAGCAGTGACTGTTGCTTGTGTGCTGTCTGTTCCGCGGCGACGACCTCAACCTGAAGTGTGGTGATCGCCTCGGCTACCCGTTTCTCTTCGCGAACCGCGTCTTGTAATTCCTTGCCGAGATGTTGGGCTTCGAGTTCGAGGCGACCCTGGGCATGCTCTTCGTCGCGCGCACGGTCGTGTTGCTGGCGCAATTCCTGAAGTTTCCGCTCCGCGTCCGTTTCCTGCCGCTGAAGGACAGCAATGCGGTGCTGGACCTCCGCCAGTTGCGGCATCAGTGTTGTTTGTTGTGTGGTGAGGCGCGTGTGTTCGAGTCGCAGTTCTTTCCAGCGTTTGGCGTCGGTGAGTCGCTCCGTGAGAGAGGTTACGTCCCCACTGGTCGCGATCTCCTGTTGCACAGCGGCGGCGCGTTCCGTATAGGCGCGGTGGGCCTGCGTCACGGTGTGCTCTTGGGTCGCAATCTGCTGGGCGAGTACGTCGCCTTCTTGTTGGATGCGAGCCAAGGTCTGGTCCTTGCGCGTCGTCTCCTCACGGGCTGTTTCGTAAGCCTGCACGCGGCGGGCCGCACGCTTGATGATGTCGTGATGACGGGCATCGTACCCGACCCCGTCGCGTTCGGCGGTCACTGCCGCTAGCGATTGCGCCAGTGTGTGTACCCGAGCCGTGGCGGTTGTGTGGTGCTGCTGGGCAGTTTCTTGTTCTTGCAGGCGGGTGTGTGAGACGGCTTGCAATTCGGTCACGCGAGTCCGAGCCAGCGTGACGGCTTCCTCTTGCTGAGCGAGGCCGCGCAGCAATGCTTCTTGGGTTTCCGCCGTGCGCAGTTGCTGGAGTACCCCAGTCAATTCTTCCCGGCGTTGCTCGACCAGTGCTTGCCGCACGCCGACATACTGTGGGCGGGCCAGGGAGTCGCGCAGGGTTTCGACTCTGGCCTTGGCACTCGTCTCTACTTCTTTCGCGCGATCAGCGATCCGTTTGTATACGCCGAGTTCCAGAATTTTTTCCAGCAGCTCGCGGCGTTTGCTGGGTTCGCTACTAAGAAACTCGGCATAGCGCCCTTGCGGCAGCACCACGGTTTTGGAGAAGCTGTCGAAGTCGAGTCCTAGCAGTTGCTCAATACGCGCTGTCAGACGCTCCGACCCGGAGGCATCTTGAATCCATTCAGCGCCCGCGAATTCGCTGAGCCCGGATTCCGTCGTGCGTCCGGTCCTGCGTACGGCGCGAAACAATTGCCCACCAACGGTGAAATCCAACGCGACTTCACAGAGGGTTTCACCGGCGGAGATGACGCCTTTGGAGTCGGCACCGTAGCGCGCGGTGCGGCCGTATAAACACCAGGCAATGGCATCGATCAGCGACGACTTGCCACTCGCCATCGGGCCGGTAATGGCGAAGAGGTCGAGATTCGTGAAATCGACTTCTTGGGCTTGTCCGTCCGCGGACCGGAATGGCATGAAATTTTTGAGAGTGAGTTTTTGTGGGCGCATAAGAATAGGGGACGGGGTTCGGGGGGCGGGGTTTGGTTAAGAATGCTGAGTTTGGGGCGAAGAGTGATGGTTCGGAGGACAGGAGGAGTGTGGAGAAAGGATACGGCTCCAGTCGCTAGACTCCTGAATTGACCCCTGACCCCCGATCCCTGTCCCCTATTCTCCAGTCTCACTTCCCACGCTTTCCTCCCGGTACAAGCGGTCAAACAACGCGACCAGTCGTGGGTCGGGCTCATTCTTCCGCTTGAGCTTGTAGTAGTCGCTGAACAGTTCGGTGGCGGGCCGGTCGCCGATTCGCCGATTCGCCGATTCGCCGATTCGTTCTTCCTTCCCGTCCGGTTCTTCAAATCGTACGGCGATGACACCTGGCAATGTGCGGACTTGATCGACTAACTCCAAGGTCCGCTGGTCTGGCTGGAGTACGATCTCCACCCATGCGTTGGTAAATTCGGCGGCCTGCGCGAGGATCGCCTCTGCCGTGCCGCTGCGCCGTAACAACGCTTTGCCTTGTGTCAGGTCGATAGTTGTTACCGTCGCTGGTTTGCCGGGATGGGCATCAATGAGACAGACACTCTTTTGTTGTTCTCGTTCGCCAAAATCCATTTGCAGAATCGATCCGGCATAACGGGCCTGCGACTTCGTGCCGGGAATCACTTGCGGTTTGTGCATGTGTCCGAGCGCGACATACTGCACATGCGCGGGCAGAAACGCGGCGTTGACAGGGAAGACACTCGACCGCCATTCTCCACCACCGAACTCGCATTCGGCGATATGCGCGTGCGCGAGGACAATAGAGACCGCTGTCCGATTCCTTCGCTGCATCTCTTCTACTAAAGCGCGAAAGTAATCCTGCACTTTACTCTGATACACCCGCAGCCGGACATCTTCGCTGTTCCCCGCTCCTTCGGCGGCCGTCAGCACGGTGTGGGGGTGTAAATAGGGCAGACAGCCGATGACGGCGGATTCTTTGTCGTCCCGTGCCGAGATCGGCACAATGAGTGACGGGAGATCGTCGGTGAAATCGGCCACCACGTGCACGCGGACGAGATCGCCCAGCGGCTTCAAGGTGCGCAGGCGAAACGCATCGTCATGATTGCCAGGGATCACGACGGACGGGATCCCCGCGCGCGCGAGGTCCGCTAGCGTTTGGGCAACGATTTCTTCGGCCTCTAGTGGGGGGCGGCGCTCGTGAAAGATGTCCCCGGTCACGAGCACGGCATCGACCTGTTCCCGCTTGGCGATGTCAATGATCTCGGCGAAGACCGCTTGGTGTTCCTCACTGCGAGAGTGGTTGCGGATGGTGCGACCGACGTGCCAGTCGGAGGTGTGGAGAAACCTCATGAGAGGCGTCTCACTTTTGCGAGCTTTAAGTTTGGTGGTGGCATCTCGACTTCTTCAGCCCGTGTCGCCCACGCGGGCATGGGAAAACAGACAGGGACGGGTGTCGGAATATCCGGCTGAGAAACGATCATCCGACCTGATGTGAGGATTTTAGCCCGTTCCCGCAGAGACGGCGTGAGAAAGCCATATTCCGCGCGTTCGGCTTCGGCGGCATCCAATCGACCGACGATGCGAAACGCGGGATTCGCCACGATGCGGCGCTCGACCTCGGACGCGGTCTGCTGCGCGCCAATGAGAATCGTGCCACTGGACCGTCCACGCTCGGCGATTTCAAGAAGGCGCTCGCGAATCGGGGACCAGCCCTCTCGTGGCGCATAGCGATTCAACTCATCCACAACAATAAAACATAAAGGCTCCGCTGACCCGGAGGCTTCCTTCTCTTGTTGAATCTGTTGGAGCACCGACCCCACCACGAACCCTTTCCCCACTTCGTAGAGACCAGTGAGGCTCACCACGGTCACCTGTTTGGACCGCCAGTTAATCGTATGCTTCGCCGGGTCCGCGTCACCTGGGTCACGAATCACCGACGACATTTTGTCTTCGGTGCCGTAGAGCCGTCGCATGAACGCCCCGACAGTCCCCGAGGTCTGCCCAGTTGTAGAGGCAAGTGCTTCCAGGGCCCGCACGAGGGTGGGGAAGTCGCGTACCTCTTCCAAGGCGACCGACTCTTCGGCGTCTTCATCCTGGCCTTTTTCTTTCTTGCTCTTTTTCTCTAAGGGTAACCACACGCCTGGCCCCGCGCCTTGTTTGTCCGCCTCTTCCACCGCTTCGCTCAGCCGCCGCTCGACTTGATACACCAACGTGGAGAGGAGTGAGGAATCTTCGCCCGCGTCGGTAAAGAGATAGCGGAGCAAGCGTTCGCGGCAGAAATGGCGCACGGTCCAGAAATAAGGCACCACTTCGTCCGCCTTGCGTGCCCCCACGCGTGGGGACAATGGCCCCTTGGTGTTCTCAACCGGCGGGACATAAAACTGCACGGAATCAAACGGCTCCGCTGGCAATCCCATCTGGTCGTATTCCGCGAGATCGGTCGGGCTCAGCGCGTTGTTCCGTTTATCAAGAAACAGCAGGTCCTCGCCTTTGACATTGAAGATGATGGCATGGGTATTGGCCGGGTCTTGTAACGCGCCGCAATGTAACAAACTGTGGAGCAAGAAGGTCGTGTAGGTGGTCTTAGTGGCGATGCCAGAGACGCCGCTGATATTAATGTGGGCGCCTTTGCGGCCGTTGAGAAAATCGAGATTGCCGTAGACCACTTCCTTACGGGACAGGGCGAGCCCCAGCGGGAACTTGCGCTCCATTTTGTCCATGAACAGGGCCTGGGCGTATTCCTCGCCGGACACGATGCGGGCATAACACCCTGGAAGTGGTGGATAATAGTATTCAGGGATGAGGCGTGTGACTTTGACGTGGGCAATGATCGACAGCTCGACCGGCAACCCGCGCTCGGCTTCGATCACATCGGAGTCGAAGGTTGATCCCTGGTGGCGGGCACGAATAATGTCAACAATGCCAAAGAGTTTGAGTGGTCCAACCGGGGACTCGGTCTCCACCACGACCGCCTCATCGACTTGGACCTGTTCATCGCCGTCGAGCCACACCCAAAATTCCAGGGGCGTCGCATCCTGCGTCCCGATCACTCTGCCCATTATTCCTCCAGTCCCCTCACTGCGACCATTGGCTCACTCTCTTGGTGGAGCATGCGCAGTTTCTGTTTAATCCCGCGTATGACTAATTGCGCATCCCCCAACTGGTGGCGTAAGCGCCGCTCCAGCCCGCCCACGGGGATCAAGTTTTGCGGGGCGCGCGGGTCCTTGGGTGCGCGTGAGGCTAAGGCCTGGACCTTTACCGCGGCTTGATCGAACACCTCGGACACATTGCGCTGGTCGCGTTGCGAGGGGTTGACTTCGAGACGGACTAAGCCGGCGAAAGGCAATTCAATCGGTTGTGCCTTGGCTAACCGCAGATAGCAGGTCAACATGCGATACCCGGTATTTTTGCGCTTACTCTCGATACAGAAAAAGGGCGTGCGTTGCCCTGGCGTCAACCGTCCGAGCAGCGAGGTTCGTTTGGGTGGGAGGTAGAGTTTGTGAATGGTTTTAATCACCCCGACAACGGAAGAGGCCCCCCCGAAAAACTTGAGGCTGCCATCGGCGAGGACTAAGCTGTCAGCGCTGGTCAACGCTTCGGCGACCTGGGCTTCCTCGCGGCGCATCTCGTTGACGAGGGCTTCGCGTAGGTCTTCGTAGGTCTCATCCTTGGAGCTAAAGCCAAGGTAACAGAGATTGCTATTCCTCCCGACCGGTACGTTGACGTTCTCCGTGGCTGGCCAATTGCTCCCGGTCAGGAACAGACGGACCACTCGCTCTTGGACAATGCGGACCTGTGAATTGATCGAGACCGCACCCGCGGCAAAGGCACCAAACAGGGCCAACGCGCGTCGCTCGCCATCTTCGACCATGCCGAACGCGTCGCTGCGCATGACGCCGTCAACGACGACGGTCTCTTGCGGGAGCGTGGTCGGGCATGGATCGACGGGTTCCCACGGGCATTGTTCCCCTTCCTCGTCGAGGATCTGCATCGTGGTGTCATCGGTATCCGCTTCGTGTGGCGTCGAAATTTGGCTGCCGTAGTCGCCACCCCACGGATCAAGCACGATACGCATTCATCCACCCCTCGTTGTGTCGCGGCACGTCATTGATGCCGTTTCGGTGCCAATCCAGATTGGCCTTTGTTTACACCACTTCCGCCAGCTACGCCAGATATAGAGAGGGACGCTGCTATTCCCTACTACCCCTTGTGTTCTCCTCGGCTTTCCGTAAGATTGCCGCCACTCATTTCAAGGAGCACCCATCTTGTGGATGTACTGAAGAAAGCAGCCGCGCTCGCTGCTGCCGATCTCGTGCCAGACAACTCCGTTGTTGGTCTCGGCTCCGGCTCGACACTGGTCTATTTCATCGAGGAACTCGGCGCACGGGTGCGTCAGGGGCAGTTACGCATTATCGGCGTGCCAACCTCGTATCAAGCGCGATTCTTAGCCAAAAAGTGTGGCATTCCACTGTATGACCCTATGGATATCGAGAGCGTGGATGTGGCGATTGATGGAGCTGATGAAGTTGATCCAGTCGGGAATTTGATTAAAGGTGCCGGGGGCGCGCACGTGATTGAGAAGCTGGTCGCCGCGTGCGCCAAACAATTTGTGGTCGTGATTGATGCTAGCAAGCAGGTGAAAACCCTCGGAGAACGGACCTCCGTGCCACTCGAAGTCATTGCGCCAGCGCTTTCGTTTGTGATGGAGCGAGTTCGCCAACTTGGCGGACACCCGACACTACGCACTGGGAACGGCAAGCTCGGTCCGGTGATTTCCGATCTCGGACATCCGATCGTTGATGTGGCCTTCGGCCCGATTGTGAATGCGGCTCGCCTCGATCAACAGTTGAATAATTTACCAGGCGTACTTGGTCACGGTTTGTTCGTGGGAATGACCGACCACGTGATTATTGCCCATCCGCCAACTGAGAAGCCTGAGATCAAGACCTACACGATACGGAGAATGCCGAGGGCGAGTCTCAAATCCGGCTAAGGCCAGTCCGGGACCTGTCCGAGACTTCTTCAAGACTTGCCTGAGGCTTGCTCCCGGTGTATCCTCCCGTGCAGAGGTGGTGGTTGTGCGGAGTGTGGAGGATATTCTCATCCAAGAGGCAGGGGTCCCTGCCGACATCCTAGTACGAGCGAAAGAGCGCCTGCGAGAGGAGAAAGACCTCGGCGAGGCGTTGCGCGAACTTGGGGTGCTTGATGCCGCGGCCTGGGCTCAAGCGCAAGCGACTTTCTATGATCTTCCCTATCGCGCGACCGCGAATGGGGATGCGTATCAGCAAGAATTGCTGGCCCGTGTCCCACTTGCCTTTGCCAAACAATACCAGTTGTTACCCTTGACCCAGCAGCACGGCGCGGTGACTGTGGCGGTGACCAATCCACGGGAGATCGCCGCGCTTGACGATTTGCGGCTGCTCTTCGGTGCGCGGATTGAGCCGGTGATCGTTCCGCAACCCATCCTGCAAGAGGCGTTGAATCGCGCGTACGACCATGCTTCGCAGTCGACTCAAGAACTACTGGATACCCTCGACGAAAAAGCGCTGGACCTTGATGCGGCGGAATGGCAGGAGCCGCGTGATCTCCTTGATGCGAATGATGATGCCCCGATTATTCGACTGGTGAACTCGCTCTTCTACCAAGCCACCAAGGAGCGGGCGAGTGACATTCACATTGAGCCGTTCGAGCAGGAGCTGCTGATCCGTTTCCGTATCGACGGCATTTTGTACGACACCATCACTCCTCCGAAAGCGATTCAATCGCTGCTCATCTCCCGCATTAAAATCATGGCGGGGCTGAACATCGCCGAGAAACGGTTGCCACAAGATGGACGGATTCGTCTGAAAGTCGCTGGCCGCGACATTGATATGCGCGCCTCGGTGATCCCTACTGCTTTTGGCGAACGAGTGGTGTTGCGCTTGCTGGACCGCGCCAGTGCCTTACTTGGGCTCGAGGAGTTGGGGCTGAACGGACACAACCTCGAAGTCGTCAACCGCCTGATTTATCAAAGCCATGGCATCGTGCTGGTGACTGGACCTACCGGATCGGGAAAAACGACGACGCTGTATGCCGCTTTGAGTACGATCAACTCGAGCGAGAAGAATATCCTGACGATTGAAGACCCGATTGAGTATCAATTGCGTGGTATTGGCCAGATGCAGGTGCATCCGAAAATCGATTTGACCTTCGCGGCTGGATTGCGCTCGATTCTGCGTCAGGACCCGGATGTCATCATGATCGGTGAAATCCGTGATGCGGAGACAGCGGAAATCGCCATTCAATCCGCTCTCACGGGTCATTTGGTGTTCTCGACGCTGCATACGAATGATTCGTTTGGGGCCGTGTCGCGCCTGCTTGATATGGGGATCGAGCCCTTTCTGGTCTCCTCCTCGGTGTTGGGAGTGATGGCGCAACGATTGGTGCGGCGGGTGTGTCCAGAGTGCCGCATTCCCTATCACCCGGAAGAAAGCCAGATACGCGAGGTTGGTTTGACTCCTGAGATCGTGGGGGACCGTCCCTTTTACCAGTCAGGGGCTGGGTGCGAGGCATGCCACAACAAAGGGTATCGCGGTCGGGCTGGGATTCACGAACTCTTACTGCTCACGGACACGATCCGTGCGCTGGTGATGGCACGCGCGGATGCCGCGACGATTCGACGCGCCGCGGTGGACAGTGGCATGCGCACCTTACGTGATGACGGAGCGGAAAAAATACTGGCCGGACTGACAACGGTGGAAGAAGTGATTCGCGTAACTCAAGAAGAAATTCTTTGAGAATGAAGAATTAAAAATAAAGAACGAAGAATTTTTTCCCAGTTTCCAATTCCCAATTCTTAATTTCTAATTCTTCATTCTTCATTGGTTCCCCCCATGCCTATCTATACTTACTCAGGATTAACAGCCCAAGGGCGCACGGTGGCTGGCGTGATCGACGCGGACAGTCCGAGGAACGCGCGGGTGTCGTTGCGACGCACGGGTATTTTTCCGACGGCGGTTGATGAAGAACAGGCACGGGCCACCACGCAAACTGCTTCTCGGACAACCGTCGAGAGCAGTGGTCTGTTTGCGCGGGTCTCCACGCAAGAACTTGCGTTATTCACTCGCCAGTTCGCGACGCTCGCCAAGGCCGGGCTGACGCTCATTGAGTGTCTTGGGACGTTGATTGAGCAGATGGAGAATGCGCGCCTGAAACGCATCTTGACCCACGTCCGTCAGCAGGTCCGCGAGGGGCGCTCATTGGCTGAAGCGTTACAAGCGCATCCTCGGCTCTTTACCAGCATGTATGTGAATATGATCCGCGCCGGAGAGGAAAGCGGCACGCTGGAAATCGTGCTGGTGCGGCTAGCGGATTACATGGAAAGCCAGGCGCGATTGCTCCGTACCGTCCAGGCGGCGTTGACCTATCCCTTCGTGATGATTGTGGTCTCGGTCGTCATTCTCACCTTCTTGTTGGCATACGTCGTTCCACAAGTGACTCGCATTTTTACTGAGACCGGACGTATGTTGCCCTTAGCGACGCGCATCCTTCTGGGGGTGTCGTCCTTTGTGGCTTCCTATTGGTGGGTGATGTTGTTGGTGGCTGCCAGTGGGGCGTTGGTGGTGTCTCGGCTGGTGCGGACGCCCGCAGGCCAGGCATGGTACGACCGGATGCAGTTGCGGCTGCCGTGGGCTGGAAAAGTCATTCAACGGGTGAACATTGCTCGGCTGGCGCGGACTTTGAGTACCTTGTTGGCGAGTGGAGTCCCGATTTTGACCGCGCTCGGCATTGTTTCTCAGTTGCTCAAGAACAGCCAGTTACGACAAGCTATAGAAGAGGCTCGGTCAAGTGTGCAGGAGGGGGAAAGTTTGGCGGCCCCGTTGCGACGGAGTGGGTTGTTCCCAGCGCTGCTGACACAAATGGTGGCGGTGGGAGAGCGGAGCGGTGAACTGGAAAGCATGTTGGCCCGCGCGGCCGATGCCTATGATGAAGAGGTCGCTGCCGGGCTCACGCGCCTGACCAGCTTACTCGAACCGTTGACGATTCTGGTGATGGGCGGAGTAATTCTGTTTATTGTACTCGCGATTTTGCTGCCGATATTTGATCTCAACCAATTGGTGCATTAGCTGTTCGCGTTGAAGAAGAACCGTGGCCTTGTTCAGGTGAGGCCCGGATGAGGAGGTGTGGTGATGGATGGAAGACAGGGTTTGGGGTTCAAGGTTCAGGGTTTAGGGTTTAGGTCGAAAGTCCAAGGTCTCACTCGCAACTCGCAACTCGTAACTCGTAACTCCAAAGGCTTTACGCTTATCGAAATCATGGTGGTCGTGTTCATCTTGGGGCTGCTCGTCACTATGGTTGCTCCCAAGATCATGGGCCGCACGGATGAGGCTAAGCGGACAAAGGCCGCGGCTGATGTGCGCGCTATCCAACAGGCGCTCAATCTCTACAAGCTCGATAATGGCAGATACCCGACGACGGAGCAGGGGTTACAGTCGCTGGTAACCAAGCCCCAGGTGGGAATCGTTCCCGCACGGTGGAATCCCGAAGGGTATATTGAGAAGGTGCAACTTGACCCTTGGGGCAATGGCTACGTGTATCTGAGTAACGGAGATCGCTACACGCTCAAGTCACTCGGTGCGGATGGTGAGGAAGGCGGGGAGGGGAAAGATGCCGACTTGGATAGCCGCGACCTGTGAACGACCGAAGACCGAAGACGGGAGACGGGGGACGGAGGACGAGAGCAAGCGGCGACCAGTCTCAAGTCTTTCGTCGCTAGTCTCTCTTCCGCCGGTCTCCTGTCCCCCGTCTCCCGTCGTGCATCCCAAAGGCTTCACGCTTCTTGAGCTGTCCCTCGTGCTCTTCATCATCGGGCTCCTCGTGACGGTCTTGGTGCCACGATTGGGAGGGCTTGAGTCCGCGCGGCTGGACGCCAGTGCGAAACGACTCGCGGCGCTCGTGCGCTATCTGAGTGGTGAAGCGGCTTTTCGTGGGCAGACCTACAGAATTCACTACGACCTCGACCAACAGCGGTATGGGGTGCAGATATTGACCCCGTCCCAGGCGACGAAGACCTTTGTGGCTGATGACTCTCCGCTGTCACAATCCGTGCAGCTTCCACCGAATGTCACGTTCGCGGACATTCGTGTACCGAGCATTGGACGAGTAAGCGCGGGGCAGGTGTTCACGCACTTTTATCCCCAGGGCTACACCGATCCGACCGTTATCCATCTGCGCGACCAGCAGTCCCGGACGATGACGGTCATTATTCCACCAATCACTGGTGAGGCGGCGGTGTATGAGGGGTATGTCGATGCGCATAACTAGGAGACTGGAGACTGGAGACTGGAGACTGGTATCCAGGGACTGGAGGCTAGGGACTGGAGACTTGTTGTCTCTTCTCGCTTGCGGTACAAGCCGCTCGTTTCTCATCCCTGGCCTTTCCTCTGCAAGTCTCAAGTCTCAAGTCTCAAGCCTCAAGCCTACCGGGTTCACGCTGCTCGAAGTCTTGGTTGCCCTTGCCGTCTTGGCGGTGGCGGTGGTGAGTCTCTTAGGACTTCAGAACCGGAATCTGCTGCTGAGTATGCGAGCGGAACGATTGAGCACCGGCACGTTGTTGGTTCGTGAGATGCTGACACGCACGCAACTGGAAGGGCCAGAGGCGGCTCGTGTGACATCTGGTGACTTCGCTGAGATTCATCCTGGACAATATCCTGAATTCCGCTGGCATCGCACGATCCGTCCAGCCATGCTTGAGGGTTTGTGGGAAATCGAGGTGGGCGTGGCCTGGGGCGAACGGACCGATGAACGGGCGGAACTCACATTGTTTACACCACTCAGTTAGGACGCTGACATGATGAACATCATTGCGGATTGCGGATTGCGGATTGCGGATTGCGAAGAGAAGCCTCTTCGGCCTCAGTCCTCGGTCCCCGGTCTTTCAGGGGTAGGTTTTTCTCGTCGTCCGCAATTTTCACGGGCTTTCCGCATTCCTAGTTCCTCCCGTTCGTCGTGCCCGCGCAGGCGGGCATCCAGGCGCAGAGCCCCGTGGATTGCGGGAGTACTGGATTCCCGCCTGCGCGGGAATGACGACTTTGCCTTTCTTTCGGGGAAAAACCCACCCCTGAAAGCGGTCCCCGGTCCCCCTCCTTCATATTTTTGCCTTTTGCCTTTTGCCTTTTGCCTTTTGATTTTGTCGCAATGGAGGCCCAAAGCCCAAAGCGCAAGACTTTTTTCCTACTCCCCTAGCCCCCAGCCCCTAGCCCCCAGTGCCGCAGGCTTCACGCTCCTCGAAGTGCTCGTCGCGAGCGCCCTCCTGAGCATGGTGCTTGCCATTGTGTATGGTGTTTTTTCTCAGACCCTAACCAGTACGCGGCGTGCCGAAGAACACAGCGCGCAATCTCGCGCGGCGCGGATTGTGTTGTTGCGTATTGGTGATGATCTGCAAGCCAGCTTTTCGTTTGCACCCGGGCACCCTCGCTTTGTTGGCAACACTTCGCGTGGGCAGCAGTTCCCCGATGCGTTCCTGTCCTTCGTATCCTTGAGTGGACTACCGCTGACAAGTGGGAGTCATGCCGGAGATGGGTACGAAATCGAGTATGCGTTAGTGCCTGATCCACGTATAGCCTCGGCCCGACAATTGGTGCGTCGCGCCCGCTTTGCTCCGACAACGGTAGACTCATCCACGAATCGTGCGAGTGAAGGAGAAACCTTGCCGTTGCTGACCGGTGTGTGGGGTTGGCGGCTCCGTTTTTTTGATGGGCGTGTTTGGCATGACGAATGGGGGACGGAACACACTTCGACAAAACTCCCTCGCGCGGTTGAAGTCGAGCTGTATCTCGTGAGGAAGAGCACTGACGCACGTCACGAAGAAGAAGACACCGTGAGGTTCTCGACCTTGGTGGATTTGCCACTGGCCGAGACAAGGAGGGGGGGCTCATGACGCGTGGGCGCGTACGGGAGCGCGGGGTGGCGTTAGTGACCACATTGCTGGCGGTGACCTTACTGACGATTGCCGTTGTTGAGTTTGCCTACTCCAGCCAAGTTGATTATCACCTCGCGTACAATGCCCTCAGGTCGTTGCAAGCGTCTTCCCTGGCGCGCTCCGGCGTGAATCTCGCCATCGGGGTGTTGCAGAAGGATGGAGGCTCCGTGTCAAACATTGATTCCCTGGGTGACCTCTGGGCTCGTCCACTGCCGCCGCTTCCGGTGGGTGAGGGGATGGTCTTGGTCCGGGTGACGGATGAGCAAGGCAAACTGAATCTCAATGCGCTACGTACTCCAAGTGGCACGATCGACCTCGCCTGGAGGGGAGTAGCGGAAAGATTATTTGTGATCCGTGGTGTTGATCCTGCTCTGCTTGAGCCGATCTTGGATTGGCTTGATACCGATGATGCTCCTGAACCTCATGGGGCCGAGCGGGAGTACTATTCGCAACTGACACCACCCACTGCTCCGCGCAATGCGCCATTCATGACCGAAGGAGAACTCGGACGAGTCAAGGGGCTGACCGCACAGGTGCGCGGACGGTTGAGTGATGTGGTGACGGTACTGCCGACTTCCCCTCGCATCAATGTGAACACCGCTCCTCCCGAAGTGCTGTCCGCGTTGTTGTCCACGGTTGACCAAAAACTGCTTGACCTGTTCTTGACCAGCAGGGGAGAAACACCAGTACGGGGGGCAAACGACTTCCAAGACCGTCTTGGTCTTCTCCGGGACTCGAAGGCCGAACGGATGATCTCTGTGCGGAGTGATTTTTTTACTATTGTCGCACTGGCCACCGTTGAACCGGTCAGCCAGGCCCTGACGGTCCGTGTTAAACGTCAAGCGCGAACCGTGACCCTGATCTCTTGGCAGACCACGCTCCCCGTGACTGAGAGAGGATAAACGATGGCGAGACGGATTCTCTCCCTCGACATTGGCACCACCACGCTGAAAGCGACGGTGATTGAGAGCGCATTGCGGAGTTGTCGCGTGGTCGGCTTTTTTCAGCACTCGCGGAATCCGGACAGGAGCCTTGCCGAGGACATGCAAGAGTTTTGCGCGCTTCACCACCTGCGCGGGGATACGGTGCTGTCGTGCGTACCGGGGAGCTTCGTGACCCATCGGTTGTTGTCGCTTCCGTTCACCAACGCACGACAGGTGAGCCAGGCGGTTCCTTTTGAACTCGAAGCGCTCATTCCTTTTCGGATCGAAGACCTCGCGATTGCTGAACACATTGTGCAGCGGACAGATGAGGGTACGACTGTCCTGGCTGTCGCTATTCCCAAAACGGGCCTGAGCGAACATCTCGCTGCTCTCGCGACGGCAGGAGTCGAACCTGACACCGTGAGTTTCGCCCCCGTGGCGGCGCTTTCGTTGCTTTCTCTTAGTGGTGTTCATGTCACTGGGACGACGGCGCTCTTGGACATTGGCGAACAGCAGAGTTCCGTCATCCTTCTGAAAGATGGGGTGGTCTGTGGGATTCGCACCTTGGACCAAAGCGACAATGAGGAGGATGGGGGGGCGGTACTCGTGGCCGCGCTCCAGTGGACCCTCCTGGCATTGAGTGGGGATGCCGAACACCTACCGACCCGGTTTTTTGTCTGCGGCGACCGTGCCGACGACGTGCTCCTGAAGCAGGGATTGGAACAACGCTTTGATGCTGAGGTCTTCTCGTTTACGGATTTTGTTTTGCCCGCGGTTGCTGAAAACGACCGTTCCACACAATCGGCGTTTGCGGCCTGTTTGGGCATGGGACTTCGCGAGGCTATGGCTGGCTCGTTGTTGGGTATCAATCTGCGCTGTGGGGAATTCTCTCCACGGGCTCAGGACGATGTGTTACGGCATGAGTGGCGTCGGCTCGGCCGTTTGGCTGCGGCTGTTGCCGTGGCCGCGGGATTAGCTGTGGGCATGGACATCTATTCCCTCAACAGTCGCTATCAACTGCTGCGGCAGGAAGTCCGTCGCGTATTTACCGCCGCGCTACCGGAAGTACACACCGTCGTGAATGAAAAGGCCCAACTTGAGGAAGCCATCGGGGCACTCCAGCAGCGCTACCGCCTGCTCCGCGGGGTAGGTACGGTCTCCCCGTTGGAGGTCCTGCGACAACTCAGTACCGCGTTGCCGGAGAATGTCTCGCTTGATCTTGAGGAGTGGTCATTCGACGAGGACGCCGTACGGTTCCGGGGCAACACCTCGTCCTTTGAAGCGGTGGAGTCAATTAAGACCGCGGTGACACATCTTGGCCTCTTTCGCGAGGTGCAACTGAAAGATGTGAAAACTGAACCCGGCACTCAGAAAGTCGCGTTCGGATTGCAGATGCTGCTTAAACAGGATGCCCAAGGCCCAGTGGCGGCGGAGCCGACCGCGAACACGGGGGCATTATGAACTTTCCTTTTGGCGAGTATGCGCGCTCCTTGCGCGAGCGAGCCGCGCAAGCCCTGCGCGTCCAAGTGCTGGAGACCTTGGGCGTGTCGAATGTGCTGGCACGCTTGTCTTCCCGCGAACGTTTCGCTGTCGGTGCCGCTGCTCTCGCATTGGGAGCGACCGCTGGGTACGTCTTCGTGATCGACCCCGTATGGGAGATGCACGCCCGCCTCCGGACACGGATCGCCACGAAAGAACGAGAAGTGCGGGAAGTGGCCGCGCTCGGACGCACTTACGAGACGCTCCGCCAAGAGGTGGAGCGAGTACGCCCGCCACAAAGCGACTCGTCACGGGGTGACTCGTCACGGGGTGACTTGTCACGGAGCGGCTCGCCGCACAGTCCCGTGCTTTCGCCATTCGCGATGTTGGAGGGATTGGCAACCAATACCTTCGGGCGTGACAAACTCGCGGCGATTAACCCGGTTGGTCATGAGACGCATGAGGGGGTGGACCAGGAGACGATTGAACTCAAGCTCAGTGGCGTGGCCCTCCAAGAAGTGGTTGCCCTCTTGTATAAGATGGACGCTGCCGGCTCGACGCTGCGGTGCACGAACCTCGCGATCAAGAAACGTTACAAGGACCCATACACTTTCGATGTCACTCTTACCGCCATCGCTTTCACTCCCAGATAAGGGCATGTCCGCGCCGCTGTCACGGAGTCACCCGCTGTTTCTTCGGGTGCGGGAGGCAATTTCTCGCTTTTCAGGACGTGTGGGGTGGACCCTCTACACGGTCGTGAGTTGTCTTTTTTTCTTGGCACTTACGTTTCCCACTGACCTGCTCCTCCAGCGTATAGTGAGCGGGGCGACCCGTGGGACTCCCATCCGCGTCCAGTATGCGCATGGAGAGCTGGCCTGGTGGGGCGGTTGTCGGCTACGTGACGTGGAGGTAGCCTCTTCAGGAATCGCTCCGATTGTGAAAATCGCGCATCTGACCGTCCAGCCTTCCCTCGTGGGATTGCTGTTCGGTCGTCCGTGGCCGCTCAGTTTGACCGCGGACCTCTACGGCGGAACCCTCAGTGGCAGCGTGACCTCGGAGGCGTCTGAGCAAAATGCGCACCTTGCCATACAGCGTCTTGATCTGCGCTTGCTCCCATTGCCAGGAATCAACAAAGGCGGCGAGGTGCAAGGACTGCTGAGTGGGGAAGGGGAGGTACGGGGCAATATGGCTGACCTCTTCTCATGGCAAGGGCAGGTGGCGTTGACTGTGACCGAAGGGGCGTTGCGAGCAGGCGCGGCCTTTGGTTTTCCTTTGCCGACACTTTCTTCCGCTGGAGCGCAGCTTCGCGCGACTATCAAGAAAGGGCAGGTGGACATTGCCGACTTCACGCTTCAGGCTGATACCGCCGAAGCGCGACTGCGCGGCTCTGTGATCTTAGTGATGCCTTTACCGATGAGTACGCTCAATCTGCAGCTCACCGCGAAGGCCCCCGACAATATCGCTCCGCCGCTCAAGATGCTGATTTCCTTGTTACCCGCCGCACCTGATGCCTCTGGTGTGCGTCGGGTGTCGGTCAGTGGGTCATTGGCCGCGCCGATTCTCCGTTAATCCGTGTTCGTGCGGTGAAACGAGCGGAACGGGATTTCTTTCCTCTTTTCTTTTTGCCAGAATGGACCCGATCTTCTGGAGTACCCACGTACATGCCACATATTATCGGGACCGCCGGGCACATTGACCACGGAAAAACCTCGCTGATCAAAGCTCTGACCGGGTTAGAAACCGACCGGTTGAAGGAAGAACAAGAGCGCGGAATTTCGATTGACCTTGGGTTCGCTTACTTGGACCTCCCCAATGGTGAGCGTGCTGGCATTATTGATGTGCCAGGGCATGAACGGTTCATCCGTAACATGCTGGCGGGAGCGCACGGCATCGACCTCGTGCTGTTTACCATCGCCGCCGACGATGGCGTCATGCCCCAAAGTGAAGAGCATCTCGATTTTTTGCATCTGTTAGGCGTGAAAAAGGGGATCTGCATCATCACCAAAGCCGACCTCGTCGATCCCGCGCGGATTGCCGAAGTCCGAGAAGAGATTGAAATTTTGACGCTCGACACCACGCTTGAAGGTGCTCCTATCATTCCGGTCTCGTCCGTGTCTGGCCTGGGGCTCGATCAGCTCCGTCACGAGATCGCCACACAGCTCCAAGCCTATGAGCGCCCACCACTGCCGGGGTATTTTCGCCTCCCCGTTGACCGCGCGTTTGTGATGAAGGGACATGGAGTGGTCGTAACGGGCACTGCGATTGCCGGCACTATTAGTGAAGGAGACACGGTCCGTGTGCTGCCCGGCGGGGAAGAATCCCGTGTCCGTTCGATTCAAGTGCATGGGCAGCCGGTGAAACAGGCCAAATGGGGGCAACGCGTTGCCCTCAATCTTGTGGGGTTGGAAAAGAGCGCGCTGACACGGGGACATGTGATCTGTCATCCGAAGGTGACGTTGACGACGACGCGGTTTGACGCGGCTGTCGAAATTCGCCCCGGAGCGGGGCGGGAAATCGAGAACCATGAGCGCGTCCGGGTGCACGTCGGTACCGCGGAAGTGATTGGGAAGGTCCTGATTCTTGATGGACGTGAGGTGTTACCTCCACGTTCTTCCGCCTATTGTCAGATTGTGCTTGAAGAACCGGTGGTCACCTGCCGCGGCGACCGGTTCATTTTGCGCAACCAAACCGCTCAAGGTACGCTTGGCGGAGGCGAGGTGATTCACCCGTTCGCGCAACGACATCGACGCGCGGAGACCGATGTCTGCGAGCGACTCGCGGTGCTGCGCGCGGCCGATCTTGGTGCCGCTTGTCGCACATACCTGGAACTACAAAGTGCCTTTGCCTCGCCGCTTGATGAAATCTACCAAGGGGTGAACGCCCGCGACGACGAAGTCGCGAAAGTGCTCGCGAGTGATGGGGACATTCTGCCGTTGCCTGACAGAGCCCATCCGGAGGCATACTCCGTCGCGAAAAAATGGCAGCGCTTGACCGTGGAAGTCGCGCGGACGCTCACCGCTTTCCATCAGCAGTCGCCGTTGATGCAAGGGATGGAGATGGAATCATTGCGCAGTCAGTTATCGTTCTCCTTCTCTCCGAAAATTTTTCGCGCGGTGGTGGAGAAGCTGGTGGCTGAAGGAGTTGCCGTGCGGGAAGACAGTAGCCTGCGGCTCCCTTCGCACCGCGTGACCTTGCGTGGTGGTGACCAAGAAGCGGCGTCACGAGTGGAGCAACTGCTCCAGGAAGGTGGACTCACTCCACCAGAAATAAAAGAGCTAGAGGGGAAGTTAGGGATTGCCCGCAAACTGTTGGTCGATCTCCTGAATGTGTTAGAGTCACGTGGGGTGGTGGTGAAAGTCACCACCGAGATGTACTTGAGCGGCCCCATATTGGAGCAAGCGAAGACCGCATTAGTGAATCATCTGTCCACGTCGCCAGAAATTTCCGCCGCCACCTTCCGCGATTTGCTCGGAGTCAGCCGGAAAATCGCGATTCCATTGCTCGAGTATTTCGACCGCGCCGGCGTCACGCTCCGTGTGGGCGATGTGCGGAAACTGAGGAAAAAGTGAAGAGTTGTGAGTGAAGAGGTATGGATTGAGAAGCCCCGTTGTCTTCATTCTTCATTTTTAACTTTTCATTTTTAACTTTTCATTCCTTGATAGAGGTGATTATGAGTCCAGACCCTACTCCACGAGACCAACGCTCACGCATCCGTTTGACGGAAAAAGTCAAAGCTGCTGGGTGAGCGGGAAAACTAGGTCCGGCGGACCTAGCACTGATTCTGAGTGCCCTGCCGCGCTCCCAACATCCCGACTTACTGGTTGGTGTCGAAACCTCCGACGATGCTGGGGTGTTTCGGCTGCGGGACGATTTAGCGATTATCAATACCGTCGATTTCTTTACCCCAGTAGTCGATGATCCGTACACCTACGGCGTCATCTCCGCGACCAACTCCCTGAGTGATGTCTACGCGATGGGGGGAGAACCGAAGACCGCGATGAATATCGTCTGCTTTCCACAGAGTGGGCTCGACAAGGAGATTCTCGCCGATATTTTGCGTGGCGGTGCGGCGAAAGCGACGGAAGCGGGTGTGGTCATTGTCGGGGGACATTCCGTCGCGGACGATGAGATCAAGTACGGCATGGCGGTGACCGGGGTGATCGACCCGCGCCGGATCACCCGCAATGTGGGTGTCCAAGTGGGCGATGTGCTTGTCCTGACCAAACCCCTGGGAACTGGGATCATTACCACCGCCCTCAAGAAAGGGCATTTGTCCGAAGAAGAGTACGGCGCGGCGGTGGTGTCCATGTCCATGCTAAACGCGAAAGCGGCGAGCGTGATGTTGCGGTACTCCGTCCATGCGTGCACGGATGTGACTGGCTTTAGCCTGATGGGGCATAGCTGTGAAATGGCGATGGGGAGTGGCATGACTATCCGGTTGCAGGCAGCGGCCCTGCCTCTGCTACCAGGGGCACGGCGGCTCGCGCTCGAAGGGTATATTACCGGCGGATGCAAACGGAACCGAACCTACCTCGCGGATAAGGTCCAGGTGAGATCCTCGGTCCCGCAAGATTTGGATGAAGTGGCGTTTGATCCCCAGACCTCTGGTGGATTGTTGATCGCGGTTCCCGCGCGCGAGGTGGAACGGTTCACTCGTGATTTGTTAGCGGAAGGAGTTCTGGCCGCGGCAGTGATTGGCGAAGTCGTCCCACACGCGGAGGGGTGGGTGGCTCTGGGGTAGTGTAGTCGCGCGAAAGGACGAAACTCCTGAGTGAGGTAAAGATTTTCTTGGACATACCGATTTCGCCCAAACAACCGCAGAGGCGCGGAAGCTGACGATAGGAGAGCATCTCAATGGAGCACATGACCCCAACCCTTCTTTTACAAACCGTGACGGATGTCGCCGAAGCATTCACCCGCCTTGGTGGGCGGCTTGAATCCGTGGCCCAGGCGCTCCAGACCGCCGGGACGCTGCCGGACAAAAGCTTAATTCCCGAATTGATGACGGCACGGAACAACTTCGCGGACCTCCGCGCCCAGGGTCATGCGCTTGCCCAATCCTTGGCCATCACCCCACTCCCAGGCGTCGAGTCGCTCACCTCACTTGATGAGATACGCGCACTCCTGAAAAAAATTACCTCTACTGTGGAGGAGCGACAAACGGCGGAACAGGTCTCGCAACGCGCGGTGGTGGTGCTGAATCGGGTCTGCGCATTGCGTCATAGTGGGGCAGAGACCTTTGCGCCACTTGTCGCCTGTCAGACGCGAGCAGCGGCGCTCCGCGATGAAATCACGAATATGGAGTGGCCTCACGTCCATCCCGTGGCTGAATCGATTGCGAAAGAAGACGATGCGTTTTCCGCGCTATTGACCATCGTCGAGAACGGAGACCAGTTAGATGACGAGTTATGTGGAGCTTTTCAAGAAGTGATTGGCCTGGAGTTCGGGAATCCGCTTGCCATAGCAGCTTTGCGCGGCAAACTCGTCTTTACCGAGGTCTCTTCCCCTCCTCCCGGTGGGGACCCGAATGGGCAGGAACCTCCACCGTTTGGCGGGGAGCCCTCGGCTTCGTTTGCTCCAGTGGTGGCAACCCGGCAAGAGATGGAGACCGAGAGCACTGCTTCGCCACTATCCGAGTCCGTAGCCTCCACAGCCGATACGCACCTGCTGACGGAACCTGCTGAAGAGACAGATGTGGGCACGGCCCCGGTGAAGGAATCCCTGGGTACGTTATCCGTTCCTTCGGATGTCTCCGATAGCGACGGCCAAAGGGCACCCGACGTGTGCTCCTCTTTGCCCGTCGCGACCCCGCTCCTGGATACCCAGCCCGCTCCTCTACCGGAGCGCGAACCACCAAAAAGCGCCCCCACTCACGAGTTCTACCGCTTCACGCTAGAAGAACGCGCGCAAAAAATCGCGTCGATCCTCCTCCTCTTGAGTGGCACGAACAGCAGTGCGACAGAGAGGTCGGCCATTCTTTGTGATTTGGTTTGGCGGTTAGTGTTCGAGGAACGGATCAGCTTAGCGTTTCATATCGCGCAGAGTGTAGAGATGCACCATCCAGAAGTGCGCCCTCGACTGCCCTCGTGGCTTTTGCGTGCCCTTGTGCTTGGGCAGCGCCTGCGGACTCCGCGTAGGGAGATCGCGCGGACGCTGCAAGAAGATTTCGCACAGTCTCACGACAAAGTATGGGAGACTGGAAATCCAGAGTGGGATACGGCGGCGGAGTTGCTGCTGATTGCCGCCGCAGTAGTCCCGGCCCTGCTTGCGCCAGAGACTAAGGCGGCGACCATCCTCCGTGGCCTTCACGTGGAGGAGTCTCTTCCTCAGTTGGCTGCGTATTGTGCGTGCGTGGCAAGCTATAGCGAACAAGGGGTGCCCCTGGACCCCTCATTTTTCAAAAGAGTGGTGCGACTCTCTCAGCCTGAGGTGATCGGGTTCGTGCGCGTGGGGCAAGGCAAGGCGGACAGGACTTACGCGTAAGGGCAAAAAATAGCATTTTAGGGCAATGCTTACCAAGAAGCAGTACGTCGAGTACCTGATCAGCACGCCCAAGAATTGTACGTGCACGTATTGGGCGGACCACTTGGAGGACGTGAGCCAGGATGTGGTCA
>SHZE01000029.1:0-12500 GCA_009692435.1 Deltaproteobacteria bacterium
TCTTGCGCCTCACGACCACTGGCATTTCGGATCGGGTCATGGAGATTGCATGCGGCTTGCACAATCTCCGCGTCAGTTGTCGTCACCCGCTCCCCACTTTCGATTTGTTCAGCTTGCTTAGCCCTGCTTAAACCCGATAATGTCTAATGCCGTTGAGCCTTTGATGTCGGCAAACAAGGCGGTAATGGTTTTGCGCTCTCCGTCGTCGGTGCCGTGCGCTTCCAAAGCGGTCTGCTCGGCACGAATCCGTTCGGCTAAATGTGGCGGGGTGTAAGTCGCTGGTGATTGGAGATACGGGGGAGGGGTCTGAGGACTACTGACAGCCGGAAACTGTTGGCTAAGCCGGACTCCGCAGTTGTCACAGAAGGCCGCCGACGGGTTATTGCGATTGCCGCAATCTGGACATTGCTGGTCGAGCTTCCTGCCGCACGATTGACAGAACCGTGCGCCCTCGCGATTGTGAGCTTGGCACCGTGGACACTGCACTTGCTTCATTCGGGTGCTGGTATTTGGTACGTCGTTCCGTCAATCAATCGTTTCACGTCGTAATTCCACTCGCCCATCCATTTCTCGATGATTCCGTACGCCGGGCATTGGCCGCGCCAGAGTTCTTCGCGAAGGCGTTCGAGGTAGATCGTCTCGTTCTTCCCTTTGGCGTCACATTTATTGTGACGTTGCAAGCCTTCCCAGGCGATGGAAAACAGTTCTTTGGCGAAATCAAGGAGAGTCATACCCTGGACCCGTGCCCCGAGCGCCTGACGATGCGCTCCCAGGTATGCTTCCACGCGCTCTTCCCAACTCCATTTTTTCACGAGGTCCCACGCCGCCCACAGGCAATCATTTTCATAGAAGATGCCTTTGCACAACGCGGGAACCGCCAGCATGAAGTCATACGGTTGTTGGTCGATACAGCGAATTTCCAGGTATTTCTTGATGCGTACTTCCGGAAAGAGAGTCGTGAGATGGAGCGTCCAGTCTTCCATCGTGGCGCGCTCGCCATTGTGTCCTTCGGTCAAGAAGCGGTGGAAGGGAATCCCGGTCATGTCGATCCAATGGCCACGGCGGACAATGAAGTACATGGGGACGCTGAGCGCATACTCGGCATACCCTTCGAAGCTGGAATGGTCGGAAAAGGCGAAGGGCAACAGGCCGGAGCGACGACGGTCGGTGTCCGTCCAGATATGTCCACGCATCGTCATGAAGTTATTCAGACTGCCATCACTGATGGGGGAATTGGCAAATATCGCCGTGAGAATAGGGACGAGCCCCATGCCAACGCGGAATTTCAGCATCGCATCGGCTTCGGAGCTGAAATCAAAATTGACTTGGATCGAAGAGGTTTGTTTCATCATGCGTTGGCCGAGGGTGCCAACCTGCTCCATGTATGGGGCCATGAACTGATAGCGAGTTTTGGGAATCCACTGAATGTCATCAAGCGAACTTATGGGTTGCACGCCGAGATTGACGAAGGTGAGATCAAGTGCGTCGGCGGCGGTGAGGAGGTGCGTGAGGTGCGTGCGTAACTCGACATCGGCGCAATGAATGGTCTCACATTGCTCGCCGGACAGTTCGACTTGAGCCCCAGGTTCGAGAGTGATGTTGGCGCGTTCGCCGCGCAGGGCAATGACGTGGCCTTCTTCTTCGATTGGTTCCCATCCGGTTGTGTCCGCCAGGCGGAAGAGGAGACGTTCAATCCCGCGGTTGCCAAAATATCGCGCCGCCCGGCCACTACGGCGCGAGACGCCACACATCTCGTATTCGGTGCCGAGTCGCCACGCTTCTTGAGGTTTCGCGGCTTGATAAAAATAGTCAATGAGTTGGGAGCGATTCTCGACAACTTGTGCAGCTTCCGCACTTTCCACGTATTGCGACATAAAATCCCTCCCTCTTTGAGATGCTTCCCTACTGGCTGAATGCGGCCACAGCCTAGCAAACGAACCTGCTAAGGCAAGACGGGGGATTCCCGACGGTGGGGTGGGCTTTGGACGGTAGCAACGTAGGAGGAGTGGAAACTCGAAACTCTTGCGGCGGCGCATTAACTAGAGAGTGCGTTGATTTCTTCTTCCGCTACTTGACGTGTGTCAACAAAGTTTGACAGCGAATCCTTTGTCACGAGGAAAACCGCACGGATGCCAAGTGGGACGATGGTGAAGCCCTCACGCTTGATGGTGCCAGAGAACGGGCGATCCCAACGGCGCGAGACGAACAGTGAGATTTCTTCGTTGCTATTACGGTACACTAGTTGGATGAAAGACCGGCTGAGCGGATTGCTCACGCGCCCCCCCTCAAAATGGAAGCCAGCAGGGGCGAGACTCGGGATTTCACTCAATCCTTCTTGCCGCAGGACGTGTTGCAGGCTTTGTGGATCAAGCCACGGCAGCGAAAAGGGTTGGTTGATATTGAGTTGGACTTCACTGATTAACGATTGACTAAAGGCGTCCGTTTCTGGGTCGGACGGTGCGGAAAAAATTTGCGGCCCAATGACAAGAAACATAAGGACGGCGGCAGCAGCGCCAAGACCGCGCCAGCGGCGTGCCCACCCCCAGGGCGAGATCATGTCGAGAATCCGCAGACGAAAATCTTCCATACCCTTGATCGGAATCCTTCCCGCGGTTTTTAGTTGGTCGTCGAAACAACGGAGCGTTTCCATCTCGTGATGGCAAGGAGTGCAGACTTCGAGGTGTTCCGCCACCATGAAGGCATCGTGTGCTCCCAGTTCGTTATCGACAAACGGGCTCAGCAGTTTCTGCAATTCTTTACACTCCATGACCAGAGGCCCTCTCTTTCTCCTGGGAAACTGAGGTTGTCAAAAATCGACGGAGTTCACGACGTGCCCGATAGAGTCGAGACATGACGGTTCCGATGGGGATATCGAGCATCTGAGCAGCCTCTTTGTACGCAAAGCCTTCCACAATCACGAGCCACAACACATTACGAAACTCCGGGGTGAGCTGATCCAACGCTCCCTGAATGTCTCGTCGTTCCCCTCCATCAGCATTGGGAAAGAGGGGGATGACTTTTGTTGACGTTTCGACTTCTTCCGCTTCGGCGAGGGGGTCATGGCGTCTTTTCCCCACCGTTTTCTTAATAACATTGACAAGGATGCGGAAAAGCCACGCTCGACAGTTGGTCTCCGGTTGATAGGTTCGGAACGAACGCCAGGCGCGGAGGTACGTCTCCTGGACCGCGTCTTCCGCGCGAGCTCGGTCCCCGCTCATGCGGACCGCTGTGCGCAGTAACGCTTCCAGGTGGGGGACCGCTTCGTTTTCAAACGATGCCCGGTTACGCACCTGAGGAGCCTCCTCATTGGCTAAAAGGTAAACCTACGATGGTTTATTCCCGTAGTCTCGGTACCACTTTCCTCTTCAAGGGGGAACCCCTAACGATCATTCCACCGGATGCTGGTGACGGGGGCCTGTGGTCCTTTCACGGTAGACGGAGATAGACTCCACCATCTTCTATTTTGATGGGATAGACAGTGGCTTGTACCGGACGTTCACTGCTGCCATCGCGCAGATCGAACCGCCACCCGTGCATGGGACATTTGATACCGGGGCATTTCATGCCTCCGGCTGGGTCGATGAAGCCGCGAATCAATGGGCCACTGCGGTGGGGGCAGCGATTCTTGATGGCGTAAATTGTGCCGTCAATGTTAAAGAGAGCGATTTCGATACCGTTGAGCTTGATGAGCTTACGGCTACCTACCGGGAGTTCTCGCAGTGGACAGGTTTCAAGCCAGGTTTCGGGCATGGGGGAAACGTAGCGGATCGTAGTTCGTAGTCAGCATTGAGTAGAAAAACTTTAGACTTTGGACCTTGGGCTTTAGACATTAGGAGACATAGCCCCATAACTTCATAACCTCGCGAGAATCGTGATTCTGATACGCTTTGTACTTCAGCAGAGTATCGAGCCCGTCACAGGTCCGTTCTAAGTTCGTTTCCATTCCGGGGAAATCTCCCCAGCCTTGGGGATTCTTATGGATGAGGATCCACCGTAAGCCGCGCATGATGACGTCCTCAGCTCGCGTGTCATTGAGAATCCGCGCGACTACCATCAATGAACGAGTGCAGTCCATAGTATGGTCCACATTCTCCCCATCCCATGAACCATCTTGGGCCTGCCATTCATACAACTTGGCGGCACCCCTGGCGCACGATTCATGGATACCTTTGATACGGTTGTCGATCACCAAGTCCGCCACGAGCGCGTCCTGGATCAAATGCGCCGTAATCTCAATACCGGACGGGTGAAAATCGTCGTCATACCATCCACCGTCTTGGCCCTGGTGGTCAACGATAAAGCGTGCCCCGTGCTCCCAACAGCGCAGGACATCAGCGTGTCGGTGTGACTCGTTCAGGGCCATGACCACATTGAAAAAACTGACGGGGTGACTGGTGGTGTCTAGGTCCGCCCAACGAGGATCAGTCCAGCGGCCATCGCCCTTTTGGGTATCAAGAAAATAGTCAATAGCGCGCTGGACGGACTTCGTAATCCGTTCGTGATGGAGGAGTCGATTGCCGCGAATCAACATTAAGCCACAGAACGCCGAAACCCAGACGGTGCTTTCTTGGTCGGCGGAGTAGGGGCTCCATCCTCCATCCGCATTCTGGCAGTCCACCAACGCGAGATAGTCAGCGGCAAAGTCCGGTGTTGTCCGAGCGTGGAGCAGAACGCGGAGGGCGTGAGCGACTAACTCTAAGTCCTGCGACTCAACTGTCAAACTCCAGCTCCTCTTCTCTTGCAGAAAGAAGCGGTATTCGTTTGTGATGAGTTGGTCGATACCTTCTATTTCCATTGGTTGGTCCCTACTGCGCTGGGTGTTAGCATTCAGCCGACAAAGAAAAGAGAGCTGTTTCTCTTCTGTGTTTTGCTGAAAGCTGACTGCTGATCGCTATTTTACTTTCGCCCATGCCCGGCGGTAGTCCTCGAACGTGTCGATTTCCAGCCAGCCTTTGTAAATATCCACACATGCCACGGGCCCACCGCAGTTAATGATCTCTTGCAGTATGTCTGTGAAAGCCGCCTTTTCGAGAGACTCGGATTCGTGAAACCGTTGATTGGGGAAGCGTTGCTGGCTTTGATGGTAAACCGTTCGCAACAGCCGCGCGCCATCTTCTGAAAACATCGCCATGCCGACAAACTCACCATCCGCCTCGGCGAGCGGCAGCCGACGACCGACACGCGCGAGCGTTGTTCCTTCATTCATCGCTAAGAAACGATACCCTTTTTGTGGCGGGTGGTGGGTGACAACGAGGTCTGGCTGCCGTGTGTGAACTTCTTCTTGCGAATGGGGATGGTCACCCCACGCCCGATCAACCACGACACTCACCTCGGCTTCTGATTTCAAGAGTTTTTCGAGAATGGCTGGGTCAAAAATGATATCGGAATAGAGAAACAAAAACCGACGTGACATCTCCGACTCGGCCAGAAAGAGCGAAACGAGTTCCCCGGTGTCACGGAAACGATCATTGTCGTAATAGCGAATGTTCGGCAGGTCGATTTGCTCCTTGCGATAGCCGCGAACAACGACGACGTCTTTTACTCCGCAGTCATTCAGGGCTTGCACTTGACGTTCGAGGATCGTCTTGCCTTTAATTTCCAGCATCGCCTTGGGTCGATCCTCAATGAGCGGCATGAGTGATTCTTCAAACCCAGCCGCGATAATGACCGCGGTGACGTTGTGTCCGCCAGGGAGCAAGAATTTTTGTTCGTTGGCTTGCAGGTCTGGAACACCGACCAGTTCGTAAATTTCCGGCAAGGTGGCGATCCGATCATCGACAGCAGCAGGACGTGCTTCTCGTTTGAGTATCGTCAAGGATTCTCGCATGGCCTTCACGGCCGCGCGCAGTGCTTGATTGGCGAAAATCACGAGCTTGAAACCCGCGGCCGAAAGATCCCCCGCTGTAATACTCGCGTAGGTGGTTGGAACGGCAACAAGGGGACAGGGGCTGTCCCACGCCCCGGCGAAATCCTTGAGTTCATCGAACGTTGAGGCTTTCGAGTGAATCAGAACGGCATCCGCTCCAGCCTCGGCATACGCGCGGGCGCGTTTGAGCGCTTCTTGCTTCCCCCAACCGGCGATGAACGCTTCCGTCCGGGCAATAATCACGAAGTCCGGGTCCCGGCGTGCTGATGTGGCGGCCTCGATTTTCCGGGCGTGCTCTTCAACCGGAACCAGTTCGCGCTGGACCCCAGCGTAGAAACTACAGCGTTTAGGGAAAATGTTGTCTTCGATACAGAGGCCGGCGACCCCGGCGCGTTCATATTGGGCGACCGTGCGTATCACGTTGATGGCATTGCCAAAGCCGTTGTCGCAATCGGCGATCACCGGAATGCGGACTGCTTCCACCATGCGTCGGATGGCGTCGAGGGTTTCACTCATCGTGAGGATATTGGCATCGGGCAACGCACTGACCGCAGAGATGCCGAAGCCGCTTCCCCAGATAGCGTCAAACCCTGCCTCCTCAGCGAGTTTCGCCGAGAGAGCATCGTGGGCACCGAGCACTAACGCTGGTCCGGATCGTCGAAGTAATGCGCGTAATTGTGCGGCTACTGAAGATGTTGGCATAGTGCGCGAGACTATACGGACTGCGGTCTAGCGCCGCAAGTCCCTAAGAAGTACGGATATTTTTCGGTCTTTTTTCTATGATGAAATAAGGACGGGGAAGGGGAGCGTATGAGGATTTCGGGGAAATAAAAAAAGTCACTCATGTGTCACGTTCCAGCCGTTGCAAGTCACGCATGGCACTTTCAATTTCCTCCATCCGGTCATCACATATGGTTGGCGTGTCAAGCGAAAATACCGCTCCTTGAGATCGTTCTGGATCCCGTAACCAAGCGGCAAGGATCACGCTCGAATCAATTTCTTCTGGTCGGAGCGGTCGGTCGCGATCACGAGCGAACCGTTCAAGTGTAAGAGCAGCAAATGGAAGAATATCCTCACGTGTCCGGACAAGACCTCCCGCGATCAATCGACCATTCAGTACGAGATATGCTTGTGCGGCTCCAGCTTCACGACTTGGCAGGAGCAGGAAGGCATTCGCGCGGGTCACGATCCAATGCAATTTGCTATGAACGTGGAGAATCTGATCGAGTAAGTGAATGTCTTTTTGCAAACGAGCCGCGCTCTCAAAGCGTAAATCCGCGGCGAAGCGATCCCGCTTTCCCACGAGGTCGTCGCGAAATGAAGTGTCCTCTCCATTCAGGAAGCGCAGAAACGTCGCAACTTGGGTGGTGTAGTCTTCGCGTGAGACCCGATCCGCGCAGGGCGAGGTGCACGCTCCGATCTGTCCGGTGAGACAAGGAGTGACTGTGGGAGCTGGTGTGAGGTTCTCAAGACAGATACGGAGGCCAAACAGCCGTGCGAGTAACCGCTGAGCCTTCGTGGCGAATTCTCGGCTACGAAACGGACCGATATAAAACGAACGATCCCTCCCTGGCTTGGCTGTCAGCCCCAAACGAGGATACGGGTTCCCGACAGTGAGTTTGAGAAACGCCACGCGCGGCAGATGTTTGGACAAGCGGTTGTACGGTGGTTTGAGTGTGCGAATCAGTTCCGCTTCACGGAGCGCTGCCTCAAGCTCAGAGCCGGTTTGGTCGTATGTCACTTCTCGAACCGTGTGCACGAGGTCCAGCACTTTATCAGTATGGCTAGAAGAATTGGTGAAATAGGAATTGACGCGACGACGGAGGTTCTTTGCCTTGCCGATGTAGAGCAGATGCCCCTCACCATCGAGCATGCGATAAACCCCTGGACTCTCAGGAATGTGATTGAGTGTTGAGCGTGGAACGAAGAACTCGAAGCGCCGACCATCATGCGCGGTGTGCTGAAAGTCGAGCAGTTGTCCGACCGTTGTCACACTATGCGCCGCTAGCTGCTCCAGCAGAATCAAGAAAATCTCAGCGGTCGTGCGCGCATCGCCCAAGGCGCGGTGGCGATTGAGGCACGACACTCCCAAATGCGCGGCAACCGCATCCAATGACCGCGAGCGCAACCTGGGAAGCAAGCGCCGTGCAAGTTTGAGGGTGCACAGGGATGGATTCAATAAGGGAGCCGAGAGCAAACGATGGGCGTCGAAGTTGAGAAATCTGAGGTCGAAGTCAGCATTGTGGGCAACGACGACTGACGAACCCAAAAAGGCATGAAGCTGGGGAAAGATGGTATCGATGCGCGGTTGATCCCGCAGCATATCGTCCGTAATCCCGGTCAGTTGCGTGATGGCCATCGGGACCTTACGACCAGGATTGACGAGGGCATCGAATTCAGCCGCGAATTGTCCATTGGTCACTTGGATCGCGGCAATTTCAGTGATTGCTGCTGGCCCCGGTTTGAGACCAGTTGTCTCCAAGTCAACGACGACGAAGGTGGCATTGGCAAGGTCTTGGTGCAATGAGGTATGCGCAGTGACATGCCAACAATCCGTTGATGGTTCGTAGTAGAAATGCGGATCCGTCCCCAACGCGGAGTGCAGGAAGCGCCCGCCGAACTCTGGGGTGCTACCTGCACGATTGGTTGCGGCTACCCCAGAGGCGAAGAGCAGACCGAGCAGTTCGCTCGATGTTGCTCCGCCAGGTCGTTGCACGAGATAGTCGTACAGTTTCCGCCGCACATTCATTATTCTCCGGCAATCATCATCTGTGCGATCTTGAGGGTTGGCGCGGCAACCGTGCTGCGTAGATCAAGGTCGTTGCCGATCACTTCAATGCTTTGGAACATGGAGAGGAGATTTCCGGCAATGGTGATTTCCTCGACCGGATAAGCCAGTTCCCCATTCTCAATCCAGAGGCCAGTGGCGCCGCGCGAATAATCGCCGGTGACTGGGTTTACGCCGAAGCCGGACAACTCGGTGACGTAAAGCCCAGAACGGACAGAACGAATGATCTCTTCCGGCGAGACAGTTCCAGGTTCGAGAAAGAGGTTGGTTGTACTCGCGGCAGGGGCATCGGAGAATGAACGACTGGCGCTTCCTGTCGAGTGCATCCCAAGTTTGCGCGCGGAGTACGAGTCAAGGAGGTAGCTATTCAGTACGCCATCTTTGACGACTGTCGTGCGTTGTGTGGGTAGGCCTTCTCCGTCGAAGGGTTTAGAACCAAGAGCGGATGGAATGCGGGCATCGTCGAGAATGGAGACGTTGCGCGTGGCGATTTGCTCGCCAAGTTTGCCCAGCAGGAAAGAAGTTTTCCGGTAGAGCGCCGAGCCAGAAATTGCTCCCGCGAGATGGCGCAGGAGGCTGGCGGCCATTTGTGGATCAAAGACCACTGGCGCGTCTTGCGTCTTGACGCGTCGGGCGCCTAAGCGCCGCAATGTGCGTTCGGCGGCGATTTTGCCAATGGTCGCGGGAGATTCGAGTTTGCTGAATTTACGATGTGATGAGTACCAATAGTCGCGCTGCATCGCGCCGTTCTGTGAGGCGACCGGAACCACGGAAAGAGAGTAACTTGTTGTGCGATAGCGACCGACGAAACCGAGCGAATTCGCGTAGAGCACTTCATGACTGCCGTTGGAAAATTCGGCTCCCTCGGAGTTGGTAATCCGGGAATCCACCGCCAGTGCGGCAGCCTCACCTTCCCGCGCGAGAGCAATTTTTTCCTCGGGCGAGAAGGAAACGGTGGTGTCGGAGAGATCAAGGTCAGGGATGTCGCGAGCCAAGAGGTGTTGTTCTGGGAGACCAGAAAAATCATCCGCCGCGGTGGCTCTGGCGAGTGCAACCGTTTCCTCAATCAGCTCGTTGAGCGTATCGCGGGTGAAGTCAGCGGTTGAGGTGATAGCACTGCTCTGATTGACAAACAGGCGCAGGCCTATGCGTTTTTCCTGGGATTGTTGGACTTTTTCCACTTCGCCGAGCCGGACCCCCGCGGAAAATGACTCGCCTGAAGCAATGAGAATGTCTCCAGCCGTGGCTCCCATACGTCGGGCATGTTCCAGCACGTCTGTCGCTAAATTTTCAAGTTGCATATTTCTTCCTATACTTGAGTTCCACCAACGGTGAGCCCATCGATGCGAATAGTTGGAAGGCCGACACCGACGGGCACCGACTGGCCCTCTTTGCCACAGGTCCCAATTCCCTCGTCCAGGGCGAGATCGTTACCCACCATGGAGATGCGGGTCAGCACTTCTGGACCGTTGCCGATGAGCGTTGCGCCCTTCACTGGGCGAGTGACCTTGCCATCTTCAATGAGGTACGCCTCACTGGTGGAGAAGACGAACTTACCGCTTGTGATGTCTACTTGCCCACCACCGAAAGAGACGGCGTAGAGGCCGCGCGGCACCGAGGCGATAATATCTTCAGGCGCCGAGTCGCCAGGGAGCATGAAGGTGTTGGTCATGCGGGGCATGGGAATATGCGCGAAACTCTCACGACGCCCGTTGCCCGTGCGTGGCATTTTCATCAGCGACGCATTGAGGCGATCTTGCAGGTAGCCTCTGAGAACCCCTTTTTCGATGAGCACGGTGCGACTGGTTGGCGTTCCTTCATCATCGACGTTCAATGAGCCGCGACGGTTGGGGAGGGTGCCATCATCAATCACCGTGCAAAGCTCTGACGCGACTTTTTTACCGAGGAGGTCACTGAAAGCCGAGACTTTCTTGCGATTGAAGTCGCCTTCCAGTCCATGACCAATGGCCTCATGGAGGAGAATCCCCGGCCACCCCGAACCGAGCACCACCGTCATGGTGCCCGCTGGTGCTGGTGTTGATTCGAGCCCAAGAATCGCCTGCCGCGCGGCTTCGCGGGTAAAATGTCGCCAGCGATCCGGTTCTAACAGCAAGTGAAATTCTATCCGTCCGCCCCCGCCATGGCTGCCTTGTTGGCGATTATTGCCGTCCGCGGCGATGCAGGTGATTTGCAAGCGTACAAGCGGTTGGGTATCGGCGACCATGGTGCCGTCAGAGGCGAGAATAAGAATATGTTTCTGCTCGACAGCAACAGATGCCATGACGTTGACGATACGGGGGTCATAGCGGCGGGCTTCTTCGTCGATACGCTGTAAGAGGGCGATTTTTTCAACCAGCGGAATGGTGGTCGGCGGTGACGTTAAGGAGTAGAGGTTTTGCGAGGCTGGGCGGATAGTGGAGAGTGGGACGGAACGTACTCCTCCTGGCTCATCGGCTATAGCACGGGCGGTTCGCGCCGCGATTTGTAAGGTGTCGAGAGAAATATCGTCGGAATGGGCATAGCCAGTTTTTTCACCGGTCAGAACTCTAATACCGGCTCCTTGAGAGAGACTGCGGGCTGTTTTTTTGACAAGGCCTTCTTCGAGAGCAACCACTTCGCTCGTGCGGGATTCGAAGTAGATGTCGGCGTAATCCGCGCGTTTTTCCAGGGCGGTGTTGAGGACCCGTTCTAGGTGTTGGGGGGTGAGGTCGTGTGGGGCGAGGAAAATATGTTCTGGGCTCACTGGTTGTTTCATTATGGTGATCGTCCTCTTTTCGGAAAGTTTGTTTTCTTGTAAAGTGAATATACCGGAAGGCAAAGAGCATGAGAAGGCGTCACGACAGCCCGACTTCCTGGGCGACTCAAGCAAGCGCGAGAGAGATACTTCGCCACTATCAGTGAGAAAATCGGTTTTCATGCGTTACTCACTTGACAAAGAATACTAAACCCCCTATAAACCGACCTCGTTGCAGAGGAGCCCCACCGCGAAACGATTCGGGTGGGAGGAATAAGAGCACTGTCGAGGGAACAAAACGCCCCTTGACAACGAACTGAGAAGTCTCTAGAAGATGACCTCTCGTTCCGAGAGAAGAGATCCTGAGAGGCGCAAGTCTCGCAATTCTTCAGAACAACGATCCGTCAAGCTCTTTGAAAGCTAAACAGTAAGGTTTCTTTCTCCATTCATTTGGAGAAAGCCAGCGCACAAATAAATAGATGTCCAAGGTTTTGTTGAGGGAAAATTTTCCCTCGCTCCATATTTAACTGGAGAGTTTGATCCTGGCTCAGAGCGAACGCTGGCGGCGTGCTTAACACATGCAAGTCGAGCGAGAAAGGGGGCTTCGGCCCCTGAGTACAGCGGCGAACGGGTGCGTAATACATGAATAATCTACCCTCGAGGCGGGAATAACCCAGCGAAAGTTGGGCTAATACCGGATAAGACCACAAGAGGAGACTCTAGAGGTCAAAGGCAGCTTTCTTTTGGGAGCGGCCCTTTGAGGAGGAGTTCATGTCCTATCAGCTAGTTGGTGAGGTAACGGCCCACCAAGGCGAAGACGGGTAGCTGGTCTTAGAGGATGATCAGCCACACGGGGACTGAGACACGGCCCCGACTCCTACGGGAGGCAGCAGTGGGGAATATTGGGCAATGGGCGAAAGCCTGACCCAGCGACGCCGCGTGGGTGATGAAGGCCTTCGGGTCGTAAAGCCCTGTCAGAAGGAAAGAACGATCTCGTGGTAAATACCCACGAGATGTGACGGTACCTTCGAAGGAAGCACCGGCCAATTCCGTGCCAGCAGCCGCGGTAAGACGGAAGGTGCAAGCGTTGCTCGGAATCACTGGGCGTAAAG
>SHZE01000029.1:17500-25267 GCA_009692435.1 Deltaproteobacteria bacterium
ATAGGGGTTCCGTAAGGCACGCGGGATGACAGGCATGGGGAAGCTGGTTTCTCCCAGGTTGGTAATCCGAGTAGTTTACTCCCGCGGCGAATCTCCGCTTTGTTGAAACGTGCTTCAAGCAAAGGATGCACAACGCTGTATGCGGCGGCGGCCTGAATGCCCGGACGGTAATCATTCAGATCATCAAGATTGACTCCATCGGCGATTGATCGCAAGGAAAGTCGTCGTGCTTCACGTTGGCAGATGTCATACAGGGAATTTTTGCAGAAATAACAGCGATTGGTCGGATTCGCCGCATATTCCGGCATCGCCAATTCATCATGGGGAATAATGAGCAACTGGACGTTGAGCACAGCCGCTAGCCTTCGTGCTTGTTCGGCGTCTTCTGGTGGCGTTGAAGAGGAGACGGTCATGAGTGCAATGACCTCATCGCGCAATACCTCGGCGGCCACTGCAAGCAGAAAACTTGAATCGACTCCGCCAGAAAAGGCGACCATCGTCGGACCCAAGCGGCTCAATATGGCCCGTAGGCCATGTAATTTTTCTTCCACGCTTTTAAATTCCTTCAGCTTGAAACAAGTCGGTCGTTAAATATCGTTCTCCAGCATCACAAAAAATAGCCAACACTGTTTTCCCTTTTCCCAACCGATGAGCCACTTGCAGAGCAGCAATGCAAGCTGCTCCAGATGATACCCCAACGAGTATTCCCTCTTCTCTGGCGAGTTTGCGCGTGTAAGTTGTCGCCTCGCTATCCGTCACCCGAATCACTTCATCGTAGATTGACGTATCAAGGACCGGAGGGATAAAGCCCGCGCCAATCCCTTGTAATGAATGATACCCCGCTTCTCCTCCTGATAGCACGGGAGAAGCATCCGGTTCGACCGCGAAAATCTTTATGTCCGGATAATGCGTCCTGAGTACCTGCCCAACGCCGGTAATTGTTCCTCCAGTGCCGACTCCAGAGATGAAGGCATCAAGTTGTGGCATCTGGCGGAGAATTTCTTGTGCCGTTGTCATACGATGCACCGCTGGATTAGCGGGATTCTTAAACTGCTGCGGCATGAAGTAGGACGGATTCTCAGCCACGATTTCTTCCGCTTTCTGAACGGCACCGTGCATCCCTTTCGTATCTGGGGTAAGGACCACCGTCGCTCCGTAGGCAGCCAGCAAACTCCGACGTTCCTCACTCATAGTGTCTGGCATAGTGAGGATTAAACGATATCCTTTGACAGCGGCAACCAGGGCGAGACCAATGCCGGTGTTGCCGCTCGTGGGTTCAACAATAGTATCGCCGGGACGCAAGCGACCATCCTGCTCCGCGACTTCGATCATGTTCAAGCAGATTCGATCTTTGACACTACCGCCAGGATTGAACGATTCCAGTTTTGCCCACACCCCCGCGTCTTCTGGTCCCGGCAATCTGCGCAGTTGCACCACCGGAGTCATTCCGATCAGGGTCGTTAACGAGTGCGTGACTTGGCAGGGAAGCGGCATAAAGATTCAGCGTAAGCACGGTATCCGTGGATGTAAGCGTTTTTACGGTCTGTTATTGGTGTGTGGCGATGCTATCCAGGCAAAGGAGGAAAGTCAACGAAATCCTATCGTCGCATTCTGATTCTTTTTCCGGGCAGCCTCGGTGATTTTCTTTGCTTTCTTCCGACACTCCAGTTCCTTCGGATGGTGAATCCGGAATGCGAGATCGAAATTGCCGCACGAGGAGAGGGAATATCCCTTGCTCGGAGACTTCCCGAAGTTGCTCGGACGCTGTCTCTCGAAAGCGGGACTTTCGCGAAATTATTTTCTTCTTCCCCCTTGCTCACAGATGAAGAGGAGCATCTCTTTACCCGGAGCGATGAAGTATTTTCTTGGTTTGCTCATACTCAGCCGGAGGTCAACGCCGCATTGCGACAAATTCGCGCACGTCCTGTTCGTTCTTTCTCTTTTTTTTCTGGTCAAGAAGACACTCATGCTGCTGGCTATTATCTCCGGTGTGTTGGCGGAACCGAGATATTGTGTCCGTCGCTCGTGATAGAACATGAGGACGGACAATGGCTTGAGACCTATTGGCGCCAACGCGGCTGGGATGCGCGATCCCGTGTAATGGTACTTCATCCTGGCAGTGGAGGAAAAAAGAAACGCTGGGCGGACGTTGGATTCTCTCGTGTGGCGCGCTGGTGGGCTTCACGAAGAAATACCAAGGTTCTTATTCTGCTGGGTCCGGCTGAAGAGCAAGAAGCCGAGAATTGGCGTCGTGTCGGTCAGGTGGAATCCTCTCTTTCCGTTTGGCAAGCGGCGGCATTACTGAGTCGTGCGGACCTGTACGTGGGGAACGATTCCGGTGTCAGTCATCTCGCTGGCGCTGTTGGGGCGCGTGGGGTGGTGTTATTCGGACCGACACGGCCGCGGCAGTGGCGCCCACTTGGCGGCGCGTTGTCCGTTCTCCAGAACCTCCAGTATCGTACCGAACATCCAGATGAGGACGGAATAACGCTGACAGAAGTAGCGGCTGAGGAAGTGATGGCTGCTTTGCTGCGATTGGGCGCATGAGGCGACTTCCTTTCTGCTAGCAGAGACTTTATATAAGAGAGCTAGTTCTTAGACATTTTTTTGGAGAGTACGGATATGGAAGAACGAGAGGATAAACGCGGTTTCAAGGTCCAGGATCGACGACGATTTTCTCCCGAGACCGGGGAAGCACGAGAAACCGAAGAACCGAGCTCACCCGCGGAAGCTCCAGTCCAAGCTGCTCCCACGGCTGCGCCTACGCGGTCAGAAGAACCACGCCGGGAGCAACCCCGCGGCAGTAGCCGCCCCACGGCGGCACAGCCAGCAATTTCTTTTTCGAGTTTTCTTCTTGGGCTGAGCACCCAGGCTCTCATGTATATGGGAGAAATACCGGCGGTTCCGGGCCAACCGCCTCATGCTGATTTGGCTGCCGCGCAACAAATGATCGATGTGTTGGCGATGCTGAAGCAAAAAACGACTGGAAACCTTGATCCCGGAGAATCCGCTATGTTGGAAAACGCCCTGTTTGATCTGCGTATGCGCTACGTTGAATTAGTGAAAAAGGGCGCTCCGACCGCGCAGGGCTCCGAACAGTAAGAACCTCCCCGTTTTTTTCACGCAATACCATGCGCCGGATATTTTGGGGAAGTCTGGGTTTGACGTTTCCCTTTCTCTTGTTCTTTACTGGCATGGCCGGGTGGCAGTTTTACCGCGAACTCGAGCGTGAGATTGTTACCCGATTTTCCGCCCGCCATTGGGATGTTCCCTCCAAAATCTACGCTGAACCTGTCTTCCTCTATCCTGGTGCGCACATTGAGGAGAGTGCTCTTTTCGCGCGGCTCGCGCGGCTGGATTATCGAGCGGTGGCAGGGGCCGTTGCTGGTCGCGGCGAGTATCATTACGACCAGAAAAAGGGAGAACTGCTCCTGGCCCTGCATGAAACCCCATTGCCACGCAGTCGTGGCAATGTCCAACGGGTTTCCTTGTCATTCCAAGGAGGTCGGATTACGCAGGTGGTTGATACGGATACCGGAGCGATCTTGCGGGCGGTCGAGCTTGAACCGGAAGTCATCACGAGTGTGTACGATCAGGTATGGGCGGATCGGCGACTGGTCAAGCTCTATGACGTACCATCACTTTTAGTGAAAGCATTGCTCGCGGCGGAAGATCATCGGTTTTTTGAGCATGAAGGGATCGACCTGTGGCGCATCATTGGCGCGATTCGCGCGAACCTCCTGGCGGGTCGCGCTGTGCAAGGGGGAAGCACGCTGACCCAACAACTCGTGAAGAATTTCTTCCTTTCGCAAGAAAAAACCCTTGGGCGCAAGATGCTCGAGATGTGTATGTCCGCGATCGTCGAACTGCGCTATTCCAAACTCGAAATCCTCGAGAACTATCTCAATGAGATTTACATGGGACAGCATGGCGCGAAGGGCATCTTTGGGATGTGGGAAGCCTCTCGCGTCTATTTTGGCAAGGAGCCGAGAGACTTGACCCTTGGCGAACTGACGATTCTGGCGGGTATCGTGCAACGTCCGAACTACTTGATGCCCCTCCGCTATCCGGACCGCGCGGTGCAACGCCGTGAATACGTTCTGCAACGCATGCGAGCGTTAGGCGATATCACCGAGGAAGAATACCAAGCGGCGAGGGTGGAAAAGATTGTCCGTCGCACGCTGCCGCCAGATGAAAATGGGGCTCCCTATTTCGCCGACTTTGTCCGTCAACAACTCGAAGAGCATTTACCCGCCGAAACCCTGACGACGGCTGGATTTCAGGTCCTCACTTCTCTTGATCCACATCTGCAACGCCTCGCCCAAGAGGCGGTGAGGAAGGGAGTGGAGGCCCTCGAGGCGAAAAATCCGCGGCTGCGGCGAAAAAATTCCGAAGAACAACTCCAAGCCTGCTTGATTGCCATGCAACCGCAAACGGGCGCTGTGCGCGCCATGGTTGGAGGGCGCGATTATACGATCTCGCAATTCAATCGTGTGACCCAAGCACATCGCCAACCGGGGTCGATCTTCAAACCGGTCGTGTTCTTGACGGCACTTATGAAGGAGCGAGAAGAGCAACGTGGGCGTTTTCTGCCCACCAGCCGCGTGGAAGATGCGCCGTTCTCCTGGTCGTTTAGAGGAGAAGAGTGGACTCCCGGCAACTACCGGAAGGAATATCTGGGCCTCGTCTCGTTGCGTCGCGCCTTAGAGTTATCTCTCAATGCCGCCACCGCGCGAGTAGCGCAAGACGTTGGTCTTGACGCTATTCACGAAACCGCTCGGGCCCTGGGATTTGTGAGCCCACTCACGGAATATCCGTCGCTTGTCTTAGGTGCATCGGAAGTGACGCCCTTTGAGGTCGCCGTGGTTTTCAGTACCATTGCTAATCAAGGGGTCCGCGTGGAGCCGGTAACGATTAAACGGGTCATCAATGCTGATGGGCAAACACTTGAACGACACGGCGTTGCGGTTGCTCAAGCGATCCTTCCGGAAGACGCCTATATCCTCACCCATATGTTAGAAGGCGTGCTCGATCGTGGCACCGCTCGCTCGGCGCGCCAGCAAGGATTCTCTCGTCCCGCCGCTGGGAAAACCGGGACCACCAACGATTACGGAGACGCCTGGTTCGTGGGATACACACCGGACTTGGTCACTGTCGTGTGGGTCGGGTTCGATCGGCGTCAGTCGTTAGGGTTATCGGGGGGACAAGCCGCACTTCCTATATGGACCAATTTTATGAAGCGGGCGACTGCGGGACAGCCGGAAACTGAGTTTGTTCCGCCGCCCGGTGTGACCGTGGTGCCTATTGATCCATACTCAGGAATGCGGGCGACTGCGCAGTGTCCAGTGGTGCTTGAAGAAGCCTTCCTCGAAGGGACAGATCCGTCACTGCCGTGTCCGTTGCATGCGACCGACGTACGTTCGATTGAAGCAGCGCCTGAACGCTCATACGAAAATACGCCGAGACGTATGGAGAACCGCGACCCCCGTTTCCGATCCGTGCCAGAGGAAAGGAGACCGTGGTGGCGCGTATTTTGACGAGAGGTAGGATGTCGATAGGCGCTACCGCGGTGGGGATCGCTCTGCTCAGTCTGGTGAGCGTGGGCGTGGATAGGCTCTTGGCCCAGACTTCCTCGGAAGATTCTCAATACGATCCGTTCGAGGGAGAAGAGTTTACGCCTGAAGAAGAATCAGCGGACGGTGGCCGCCTCAGGGCTGAAGAGTTAGAAGAGGAGCCGTTGGCGGAGGAGGGGAACGAGGAGGAAGAAGGGCGTGAGCAAGAACGGGCTCCGGTTATGCCGAGGGATTTTTCCACCTCGGACTCACTGCATCTTCCTGAGCGCTTTCCAGAAGAGGAGCTCGAGGCTCCTCCCGTGGCAATCGTCCCCAATGCGGAATCTATTGAAGAACCCCCGGTGATGAGTAGTGAGCCACCAACGCTTCCCGTGGTGAATACCCTTCCTCCACACGAGCAGCTTGCTCTTCATTTTATCGAGAGTGGAGTTGAAGCGTTGTCCCGCGACGACTTTGAGCAGGCACAGGAAGACTTTGAACAGGCCTTGGAAATCGCCCCCATGCAACCCTTTGGCTATTATTTTCTCGGACGGTTGGCTTTCGCGCGCGGCGAACACAAGACCGCTCTGGTTTTTCTCCGGAAAGCGGATGTCGTGTTGGCGCGCGGAGATCAAGTGTGGCGAGGCGAGGCCGCGCGGTTGAGAGGGGCAGTCTATGAAGATATGCGCGACTATGGACGTGCCCACGCGGCCTATCGGCAAAGCTTACAACTAACCCCTACGAATTTACGTGCCGCCAGCGCGTTAGCGCGCCTGGCGGGCGAGGAGCAGGATACTCGTGCCGCATTTCCCCGGTGACCCCTTGCTCATTCTTGGGGTCGAAACTTCGTGTGACGATACGGCCGCGGCGATCCTCCACGGCACTCGTATTCTGGCAAGTATTGTCTCGTCACAAGACGACGTGCATGGTGATTTTGGTGGCGTAGTGCCAGAACTGGCCTCTCGGCACCATATTCAGAATGTGCTGCCGATTGTTGATACCGCCCTCCACCAGGCCGGGGTACGGCTGGAGCAACTTGATGGCATTGCCGTGACCTGCGGTCCTGGGCTCGTCGGATCGCTGTTGGTCGGTGTCTGTGTGGCCAAAGCATTGGCCATGGCGAAGAATCTGCCGCTCATTGGGGTGAACCACCTCGAAGGGCATCTGCTCGCGGTATTGCTCGAACAAGAGGTGGACTTTCCGTTTCTGTGCCTCTTGGTGTCGGGGGGACATACCGCCCTCTATGCCGCGCGCACGTGGGGTGAGTATCAACGGCTCGGTGCTACTCGTGATGATGCCGCCGGAGAAGCCTTTGATAAAGCCGCCAAGATGTTGGGGCTCGGTTATCCTGGTGGGCGCGTGATCGACAATATCGCGCGACGTGGGAATCCGACTGCGTTACGCTTTCCCCGCGCGCATCTCAAAACCGGCAAATACGACTTCAGCTTCAGCGGCATTAAAACTTCGCTTCGTCAGTTTCTCGGTTCTTCTGAACGAGAGGGAAGGGAGGATGCCGACATCGCGGCGAGTTACCAAGAAGCGGTGGTGGATATGTTGGTCACGACCACGCTGCGCGCCGCGCGAGAACTGGAACTGAAGCGCATCGTGATCGCGGGTGGAGTGTCGGCTAACTCTCGTTTGCGCCACCGTATGACGGAAGAAGGGGAGCAGGGGGGGATGCGAGTTTTCCTGCCGCCACTGAAGCTGTGTACCGATAATGCCGCGATGATCGCTTTCGCTGGGGCTTGGCGGTTGGCGGACGGACAACGGGCTTCGTTGGCGCTCAATGCTTCGGCGACCTTACGATTGTAGCGAGCGCCCTGCGCAGTGGGCAATGGCATTGAGTTAAGGGGTTCCCCCAATTGGGTTGATCGACTGCCCAAGTCTGGTATGCTCTGCCGACCACGTTCCGATACCTGAAAGGAAATAGGGTGAACACCTCAAGAAACACGGCGAAAGCCCCACAACTCGCATTGGTAAACACGGGGAGCAGCCTAACCGCGGTCGCCCCGATCAGTGCGCTGCTCCTCAGCCTGTGCCGAGTGGCGTGGGCGGACCCGACGCTCACGGCAAACGCACTTGAAGTGCGATGAAACCCAAGGAGTGGTGCGAGGGAGGGAATGGAGCAGCCGGCCCGTTTGCGCTTGACTTTCATGGAGTCGTTGCTGGGATCGCCCCGGAACAGGGAGAGGGCCAGCCGGTTCATGAACGCCCC
>SHZE01000030.1 GCA_009692435.1 Deltaproteobacteria bacterium
CGGCCCGCATGCGGGCTTGCTCCTCCAGAGGAATCTCCACTATCGTAGGTCTCGGCACAGGACCTCCTCGCTGATCGTGGCAATAGTCTCACAACTCTTGATCTCTCAGCGTGTGCGGCCCTGTGCCAATCTCCGGTGGTCCGATTTAGGGCGACCAGCTTGAATAACCGCACCATAAACGGAACTTGCTTCAACTTGACCAGGACTCCTGAGGTCAGCCGGGCGGGCGTCCACTCTACGGCATCCAGATGGACGTAGCCCGCCTCCTTACTCAGACTCACCACGCGGTTGCTCTTCAGTGTGGGGAAGAAGATTCGCTTACGCCGGTGAATGAGCTTGAGATTGTCCGCAGACGCGTACCAGCGATCAAACAAAATCGTGCGCGCTTGCCGATGTTTCTGGTCCAGCGCGTGGACAACCATCTCTTGAAAATGATGGTTCTTGGTCTTCCCGTCCACGTCCGGGGCATACACCCGATAATCAATCGGATAAAAATCCTCGTCCGGCCCCCCCCTGTGCCCCCAATTCACCACGCCAATCCCTTTCACCACCCGGTGTTCGTTGCCACTATACTGGTGCCGGACCAAGTCAATGAACCGGGAGTACCGTTTATCCTGGACGCGATCATCCACAATCAGACTGGCGTCTTGGCTATCCTGAATCCGGTCTTTGAGCAGCTTCCACACCTCGCGGGGCATGAAGCGTTTGTCGTGCAGAAAATCAGTGACCACGTCGTGGCTCACGTCCTCCAAGTGCTCGGCCAGATAGGTGCACGTGCAATTCTTGGGCGTACTGATCAGATATTCGACGTACTGCTTCTTGGTAATCATCACCGTAAAATGCTATCTTTTGCCCGCAAGCGTAAGTCCTGGTTATTCTCAGTGTCACAGTAGCACTTGCTACGTTCGCCCTTCCCAGAACGGTTGCGGCCAACGACACCCGGATTGCGCTCTTGAGCAGTGAAGATGCCGCCCCCTACAAAGAGGTGCTCAAGGGGTTTCAACAATCCTTGGGCCAGCAAGGCATCAATGCCACCTTTGATGAGTACCTGCTGCAAGGCAACTCCGGCAAAGCAAGTCAAGCTGTGCAGGAGGCCAAGCAGAAAGGGACCACACTCCTGGTGACTGTTGGAACACTCGCTACTCAGACCGCCATCAAAGAAGCTGGCGACATCCCAATTGTCGCGGCTTTAGTCCCGAATCCCGACGATCTCAAGACAGGCAACGCCACTGGTGTAGGCCTCGATTTTTCGCCAGAAACACAATTCCAATGGCTTCAGAAACTGGTGCCAGATGCCAAAACCGTTGGTGTTGTTTTTAACCCCAAAAAGAGCGCAAGTCGTATCGAAGCGGCAACGCAAGCAGCGCGATCCCTGGGCTTGACTCTGGTCACGAAACAAGTGGAAACTCCGCAAGCTCTTACCGACGCTCTCAATGGCCTGGTAAATGATGTGAAGGTGCTGTGGGCAATCTCAGACTCAACGCTCTTTTCCCCTCAGACCGCCGAATCCGTTCTACTGTTCTCGTTCCGCAACCGTATCCCAGTGGCCGGGTTATCAACCTCGTGGGCCAAAGCTGGGGCGCTGTACGCTCTTGACCGTGATTACCTTGATCTGGGAGCGCAATGCGGGGAAATGGCGGGGAAAATTCTGCAAGGGGCAAAAGCGAGTTCGCTCCCCCCTACGACCCCACGCAAGATCATATACGTGCTCAATCTCAAAATCGCCACCCATCTCAAGCTTGACATTGCCCAGCCATTGATTGACGGAGCGCAGCAAGTTTTCAGGTAACATGTCGGAAAAACGGGAAGGGGAAAACAAAAGGCAGGTTAGTGATCGCCCCGCTTGGGTTCACCAACCTTCATCCCGTGGATGATGACGCCCTTATCAATACGAATCGTGAATCCGCACTTCGGGTTGATACACGACCACACTTTGTACGGCAGTGCCGCTCCGCGCGGACCAAAATCCGAAAGTGGGACTAACAGTCCTTGATGACATTTTTGACACTGCGGAAGATCCATGCCAGCCGCCTCCTCTATCCTAAAAATTATCCCCTGCCGTGTTGGGGTTGAGTATGCCAGGGAAGGCAGGGGAAAAACAAGAGGAATGCACACGGGAAGCGACGGAAACGGTCAGCCGTCGGCTTTCAGTAAAGCAAGAAGAGGCCTTCCCTCTTCAAGCTATCGTTGACAGGCCGCGCAGAAAAATGAGCTTCGTCCTCCCCGCGTTTCACGTTGAATGAGTTGTCGGCACGTGGAACACGGCTGCCCTTCACGGTCATACACCCGAAACCGGTCCTGAAACCCACCACGCTTCCCTTCCCCATCACGATAATCAGAAATGGAGCTGCCGCGATGACGAATCGCTTCGCGCAGCACGGTCTTGGTGGCTTCGACAATCCGATCGGTTGCAGCCTCGGTCAGGGTTGCGGCTACACGACTCGGGTGGACGCCAGCGCGAAAAAGAAGCTCACTCGCGTAAATGTTCCCCACACCGGCAACGACACGCTGATCCATGAGCACATCCTTGATGGCTCGTTGTGTCCGCTGAATTTTCTCCCGCAAGTAACGGCCAGTAAACATACGACTGAGGGGTTCGACTCCCAACGCGGTCACGGTCTCAATTTCCGCCTCAGTTCCAATAAGCATCAACCCAAAACGTCGGGGGTCGTTGTACCGCAACCGATGACCCGTACTGAGAGTGACGAGGACGTGATCGTGCGGCAAGGGCGGGTTCTCCGTTTTTTCGACGAGAAGTTGCCCAGTCATGCCGAGGTGGACTAGCCATATTTTCTCATCATCAAGATGCAGGTAGAGATATTTGCCACGACGGCCAAGCTGGGCAATCGTTCGTCCGGTCAAGACTTGCGCGAAATCGGCGGCAAGAGTGCGCCGGAGTCGTGGTTCGCGGACGGTGACAGCACGGATCGTCACTCCTGTCAGAAACGGAGCAAGGCTCCGGCGCACCGTTTCGACTTCTGGCAATTCAGGCATCATTACCTCCTCAGGGCGGATAGCGGCATCATCAATGCCATAGGCGCATGGTATCAGCAAGGAACAGGTGCCTGGTGGTCACGGTGTTTCGTGCGGTGTACAATCGCTAAATTCTCAATGCATGGATCAGGATGAAACGTATGGACGTGTTCAAGGATACCGCCGCTCACCTGTCATTCGCCGCCGATAAAATGAAGAAGGTCAATCTGTTCGATACTGAACGGATGTTCTGTGATGTGTACTGTTTTGAGCCGGGCCAAACCCAAACCGCCCACGCCCATAAGGGGTCAGACAAAGTCTATTACGTCATTCAAGGACGAGCTACGATCAGTATCGGGACCGACACTCGTGAGGTCGGTCCAGGAACCGCCGTCCTTGCCCCGGCTGGGGAAGAGCATGGCGTTCGCAACCCTGGTCCAGAGCGACTGACGGTCCTTGTGTTCATGGCACCGAAGCCGTGAGGGAGTAGTCAGCAGTCGTAGTCAGTAGAAAATAAGACCGAGGTCTGGGTTAAAACCCCGAACCCTGAACCCGACCTCTTGGACCGTTGAAAAGGAGGCCACTATGAATGAAATCACCGCCGTCACCGCGGCGAATGCAGCTTTCTACCGCGCCTTCGAGACCCTCAATCTCAAAGAGATGGAAAAGGTCTGGCTTCGAGCCCCTCACATCAAATGTGTCCATCCGGGCTGGCCATTGCTCTGTGGTTGGGGTCCGGTAATGGCCAGTTGGGAACGTATCTTCGAACATACGTTCTCCATGCGTTTTACTCTGTCCGACGTGCGGGTCGAGGTCAGTGAGTCCCTCGGTTGGGTGGTCCTCATCGAAGAGCTTGAGTCTGGAGGATCTGATGGTCCGTCGCGGTCACAGATTCTCGCCACCAACCTCTTTGGGAAACGCGATGGCCAGTGGTTCCTCGTCCACCATCATGCCTCGCCAATTTTTGCCCCGCCCGCAACCGGCACAGAGCAGTTACAGTAGTTCCCTTCCCCGATTCCGGTCTCGATGATACAGTAGCCGAACTTTCAATTGTCACTAGGAGGATGTCCGATATGTTGGTTGCCTCAACCCAATTGCGCGTGGGAAATATCATTATGCACCAGAATGACCTCCACCGCGTCATGGAAATGACTCACGTCACGCCGGGAAACTGGCGCGGCTTTGTCCGTACCAAATTACGCAATCTACGCTCAGGCACGCAAACGGAATATCGCTTTCGTTCCGAAGAAAAAGCTGATCGGGTTTCGCTCGAACAACAAGAGATGGAATATCTCTACCAGTCTGGCGAAGAGTATTTTTTCATGAACTCAGAAACCTACGAGCAGCTTTCGCTCTCGAAAGAAGACATCGGAGAGCCCATTCAGTTCCTGATCCCGAATCTCAAAATTCGCGTGGATTTGTATGAAGGCCGCCCGATCGGGGTGACTCTCCCGAAGGTCGTCGATCTGACCGTCTCCGATACCCCACCAGCCATCAAGTCCGCGACTGTCACCAACGAACTCAAACCGGCCACCATGGAAACTGGGGTCGTCGTGCGGGTCCCGAACTTTGTGAGCACCGGAGATGTGATCCGCGTGGACACCGAAACCGGCAACTACGTCTCACGCGCGAAAGAGTAGCCTCTGGCTCGCTTCGCTTCATGGCTTATGGACGACACTTCCGCGCCATGGAGTGAACGTAGCGAACGAGCCACAGGCCATAGAGCGAAGCGAGCCAGAGGCCATCCGCTAGACGCGAACACTGACCACTTCTTTCCCGCTCCTCCCGTTCTTCTGGTTTTCGGCCAAAACAACGGTAAATAACGAGAACGGCGAAGTCTTGAAGCGCTTCTGGATCCGCAACGGGACATCGGCAAACGCCTGAGAGAGTTGTAGCGAGGCATCCCACCCTAAATGGCGAGTCACTGGCGTGAGGGCCCTAACAATGGGTCCTAAAAGCGGCTTCGTCGTGCGGAAATGGTTAATGATGGCGATATTTCCCTGCGGCTTACAGACGCGGTGAATCTCTTGCATCATGCGGACAGGATCAGGAACCACGCTGATGACATGGAAAGAGGTCACGTAATCAAACGTGTTATCCGAGAACTTGAGATTCAGGGCGTCCATTTCGAGCAGGTGGAAATGCCGCCAGTCGTTGTCCTCCGCTTTTTGCCGTGCTCGCTCAAGCATGTCGGCGGCCAGATCAACCCCCGTTACCTCACAGTGCGGAGGATAAGCGGCCATTGACAGTCCCGTGCCAATCCCGACTTCGAGAACCTTTGCGCCAGGCGGGATATGCAGGTCCTCAATGACCCCATGAATACGCTTCTCGAAAAATGGAGAAAAAATTTTCTCGTAAAAATGTGAAAATTCCGAATAGATTTTGCTTTCGTGTGGATTCTTGAGAATCCGTTCCTTTCTGTCTGCGATCACGTCTTCTCCCTCGAAACAGTCTCAGGCCGCCACCCGGTCCTGCATGTGTCGTTTTAATGAGACCACATCCCGACGACGGAAGCGCCATTGTCTGCCGCGCTTCGTTCCCGGTAGGGCATTTTTCCGTGCCAATTCGTTTACGGTATCTGGACTAAGGTCAAGCATCTCGGCAGCTTGCCGGCTACTGAGCAGAGCATCTTCGTTCTCTCCCATAGCAGCGTGCTCCTTCCGCAGGACTTGCGTCCCCCGGAGTATGCCACACCCACCCCCAATGGTCAATCTTTTTGTAATTCCAACAACTTACTCACTTCTCAGGTCGCGTAGCCGCAATTGTAAATTCGCCTGTCCGTTCCAAACATTGATCTCTGGGGTATACAGGACATCAATGCGTGCCCCAACCGCTAACGGCAAATGTCCCATCCCAAACCCAATGGCATCAAGTGGACGACCACCACGCGACGAACGCAACGCCATTTTCAGATGCCCAGGGTTGCCCAGTAACGGTTTCCCACCAACCACCCGCACTGCGGCCACTTGCACTCCGTGCGCGATGAAAATCGGCTCCGGGTTCCCCTGTCCGTAAGGCTCAAGTTGCCGGACTTGGTCAATCGTCCGTGCGTCAACCAACGCTAAATCCAACTCATCGTCAACCGCCATCTCTGGCACGAGATCATCTCCCGATAGTCGTTCCCGCGCCACCGCCTCAAAGCGTTCCGCGAGGGCGGGAATGCGATCGGCTTGCATGGAAAGACCTGCCGCTTGTCGATGCCCACCGTAGCTATCCAACAAGTCCGCGCACTCTTTTAGTCCTTCATAGAGATGAAACGGTTTCGGGCTCCGACCTGAACCTTTGCCCTTTTGCCCGTCAATCGCAATCATGAATGTTGGACGGTAAAATCGCTCGACCAATCGTGAAGCGACAATGCCAATGACACCGGCATGCCATTCGTCAGAGGCGAGCACGAGGCTACGACGTTCAGCCAAGTCCGGCCACGCCTCCACCATCGCCGCGGCTTGATTGAGAATTTTCTCCTCAATTCCCTGCCGCTCTCGGTTTTCCACATCAAGGTCCGCCGCGAGTTCGCGCGCCCGCGCTTCATCCGTCGTGGTTAAGAGTTCCACCGCTTTCTGAGCCTCGGCCAGTCGCCCACCGGCATTCAGACGTGGCCCCAAGCGAAAACCGATATAACTGCTGGAAACTTCCGCCTTGCCACTCACGTCTTTCAGCGCGCGCAGACCGATGCGCAAGCTTCGGTCGATTTCCTTGAGCCCGTGCGTGACCAGCACCCGATTCTCCTCAACCAGCGGAACCAGGTCCGCCACCGTGCCGAGCGTCACCAAATCGAGATACCGGCGCAAATCAGGAATCGGGCCACCCTGCTCCCTCAGTCGCATGCGCAGTCCCATCAGCAAGTAAAACACCACTCCCGCACCAGAAAGTCCGGTAAAGGAAAACGCGCAGTCTTTTTCCATGGGGTTGAGGACCGCGTACGCGGGGGGGCGTTGTTCCGGCACATGGTGGTGATCGCAGATAATCACATCGACACCGAGGCTTTGCGCCAGGGCAATCTCTCGATGCGCGGTCGCCCCACAATCGGCGGTTATCATAACCTTGGCGCCACGCTCGGCGATGGTTCGCATCGCTTGCTCGTTCAACCCGTAGCCTTCACGAGTGCGGTGAGGAATGTATAACCCTGGGTCCATATCCAGTTCACGCAAAAAGAGCAGGAGCTGCGCACTGCCGGTCACTCCATCAACATCGTAGTCACCGTAGATATAGACCTGTTCACCCTGGGCGCGGGCACGGAGGATACGCTCGGTCGCCCGGTGCATATCGGGAAAGAGTAACGGAGAACGTAAGCCGGTACGTAAAGAAGGCAGAAGGAAGGCCGCGGCTTTCTCCGGGGTATCGATCCCGCGATTCACCAACAACCGCGCGAGCAACGGCGTTATCGACGACGCGCCAGACCGCCCTTCAGTACGCAAGGCCGCGAGACAATTCGGGTCGGGGGTACGCATCACCCACCGACGCGCCAACAACCGGGGAGAAGGAGTCATCCTGGTCTTCCTTCCCGCCCCTTGGAGAGGAGCCCCACCACCACTCGCCACTCATTCCTCATGAGCCTCCCCTTTTTGATTGATGTCTAGACACTTAATGTGGTCAGGCTCCGTCGAGCTAACAAATAGTCATAGACCAGACGGGTGCAAAACACCGCGGTAAAGACCGTCGTGATAATCCCGAGGCACAGCGCGACAGCGAACCCTTTCACCGGGCCAGAGCCGAACTGAAACAGAATCAAGCCAGACAGAAACGTCGTGATGTTCGAATCCAGAATCGCGGGCAACGCACGCTCATAGCCAGATTCAACGACAGCTCGCACGCTTTTGCCCAACCGCAGCTCTTCACGCATGCGTTCGGCAATCAGCACGTTGGCATCGACCGCCATACCAATCGTGAGCACCATCCCGGCGATCCCAGGCAAAGTCAACGTCGCGCCAAACGCGGCCAGCGCCGCCATCAAGAGGAACATATTCAAGACCACCGCCGCGTCCGCTAACAACCCGGCCATCTTGTAGTAGATCAGCATGAACACGATGACAAATGAGCCCCCCAAAATAAAAGAGAGCATCCCTTGTCGAATGGAATCTTGACCGAGCGAGGGACCAACCGTCCGTTCTTCCACAATGGTCACCGGGGCTGGCAGCGCGCCAGCGCGCAAGACAATGGCAAGAGAGCGTGCTTCCGCGATATCGAAGTTGCCGGTAATGGAGGCGCGCCCGCCGCCGATGCGCTCGCGGATGTTCGGCGCGGAATAGACCGTCTTGTCGAGAATGATCGCCAAGCGGCGTCCCACATTATCGCCTGTAATCTTTTCGAACTGCCGGGCTCCGCGATCATTCAACACCAGTTCCACATAAGGACCCTCAAGATCGGAACTTGGCCGTAGGCGCGCGTCCTGAACCAAGTCGCCAGTCATCAACACTTTTTTCTCTAACGTATACGGAATGCGTTGCATCTTGCCACTGAGCGGCTCCCGCTCTTGCCCTTGGAGAATTATGGTCTCTCCACTCTTCTCACCTTCCGCGACGAGTCGAAATTCTAGGACCGCCAGCGTCTTAATCAGCTTTTTCAACTCTTCGAGCTGTTTGTTGTCTTGGATACCCGGCACTTGCACAAGAATATCTTGACCACCTTGTCGCTGAACCACTGCCTCGGCTACCCCAAACTGGTCAACGCGATTGCGAATCGTCTCCAAGGACTGATCGACGGCATAGTCATGAATCCGAATGAGTTCTTTATCCGATAAGATGCGCGCGATCTCGCCTTCGGCTGGCGTGGGAGCCTTCTCCGTCGTGAGATGCGAGAATTGATCGGACAACACTTTCTCAGCTCCGAGCTTCGCTTCCGGATTCACGGTACGCACCCGTAGCGTCTTCTCGACTCGCACCACAGTCGCCCCAGCAACCTTCTCTTCGCGTAAAACCCGGCTAAGTTCGTCGGTATTCTGGTCGAGCGCTTTCTCAATCGCCGCATCCATATCGATACTCAGCAACAGATGCGCGCCACCGCGAAGGTCTAATCCCAAGCTGATTTTCCGTGAGGGTAACAAGAGTGTCGTCCACCACTCGGGCAACGTCCCAACGATGGTGGGCACCAGATAAATAAGAGCGCCCACCGTCAACACCAAAACCAGCAGTGCCCGATACAAAATTCCCTTTGCCATTACTTATCCTTTCCTTCACTTTTGTCCGAGGACTTCGCGGGTTTCGTCATCACCGGGACCACTGTTTCCACATGGAGGCGATCAACCCGCACGCGCACATTCGGGGCAACCTCCAATGTGACGATACGGTCCGCCAACTCCACCACACGTCCATATAACCCGCCGCCGGTCATCACTTCATCGTTACGCTTGAGGTTGTCGATCAATGCGCGATGGGTCTTCATCTTCTGCTGCTGTGGGCGAATGAGCAGGAAATAAAAAATGACCATCACCATCGCTAACGGTAAAAATTGCAGCAGTGGTCCGGGTCCCATTCCTCCTCCTCCTTGAGCGTACGCTAGCTCTGCCATGCGTTTTCCTCTGTTGTTGAGTGTGTGGTCGGCTCCACGGTCAACAAGAATGGCCGCGCGAAGTCCGCGAATCGTCCCGCCGCTAACGCCTCGCGCATCGACCGCATCAACCACTGGTAGAAAGCTAAATTATGCAGCGTATTGAGCCGCGCGGACAGCATCTCTCCCGCCACCGCGAGATGCCGCAAGTACGCACGGGAAAAGTGCTGGCACGTATAACACGCGCATTCCTCATCAAGCGGACGCTGATCGGTGGCGTACTCGGCGCGGCGGATGTTCATCCGGCCTTTGCGCGTAAAGAGCGTGCCATTACGCGCATTGCGGGTCGGCAGCACACAGTCAAACATATCAAACCCCAGCGCCACATATCGTACCAATTGCTCCGGGAGCCCCACTCCCATGAGATACCGTGGTCGTGCATAGGGAAGAAACCGCACGGTATGACGCGCGACGGTCAACGTGACCTCCGGACCCTCTCCGACGCTGAGGCCACCGACGGCATAGCCGGGAAAATCCAGGGCGATCAGCTCCCGCGCGCTTTGCTCGCGGAGGTCGGGAAACACTCCACCTTGCACGATGGCGAACAGCGCTTGATCCTCGCGGCTTCTCACCGCCTGTGCGCGTTCCGCCCAGCGTGTGGTCCGGTCACTCGCCCGTGCCGCCGCATCATACTGTGACGGTGCCGCCACACATTCATCAAGCACCATGGCGATATCGACGCCGAGCTGTTCTTGCGTGTGGACCACCGTCTCCGGTGTCAAAAAGTGCGCCGAACCATCAAGATGAGAACGAAACCGCACGCCCTCCTCAGTGACTTTGCACAGCTCCTTGAGACTAAACACTTGATAGCCGCCACTATCCGTCAAAATCGGCCCGTCCCACCCCATGAAACGGTGGAGTCCACCAAATTGTTCGATCAATCCCGCGCCGGGACGAAGATAGAGATGATACGCATTCGCCAAGATGATTTCGGTGCCGATCTCTCGCAGCTCGCGAGGAGAAGTGGCCTTCACCGTTCCTTGCGTGGCGACCGGCATAAAGGCGGGAGTGGCCACGGTCCCATGCGAGGTGTTCAGCATACCGAGACGCGCCTGGGTGTGAGAATCTTGCGAAGTGACGGTAAAGCGAAACATGAGGTGAGCACTGGCGCTATCGTCGAAGAAATTTCTGTATTGCCGGGCTGTTGTATGCGTTTTTCCGCTACCGTGCAACCGCCGCTACGCAATCAGCATCGCATCGCCGTAGCTATAGAAACGATACCGTTGGGCCACCGCCTCGGCATACGCCTTGAGGACCGGCTCGCGGCCAGCGAACGCCGACACGAGCATCAGTAAGGTCGAACGTGGCAGATGAAAGTTAGTGATGAGGCCATCAATCACCTGGAAGCGAAAGCCCGGATACATGAACAACGCCGTGCGACGACGGCCAGCTTGGAGGACACCGTTTTCGTCACATGCCGATTCTAGCGCCCGCGTCGTCGTGGTCCCGACGGCGATAATTTTCCTGCCACTCTGTTTCGCGGCATGGATACGTTCGGCCACCGCAGGCGAAATGTCATACTCCTCTTCTTCCATCGTGTGGGCTTCCACCTCATCAACGCGCACGGGCTGAAACGTACCCGCGCCCACATGCAAGGTAAGCAGCACCGTCTCAATGCCACGTTGGCGCAACGAGTCCAACAATTCAGGGGTGAAATGGAGCCCAGCGGTGGGCGCGGCGATGGCACCGGGGTGACGCGCATAGACAGTTTGGTATCGCTCTCGATCTTCTCCCCCTGTTCCAGCGGTACGTTTGATATATGGAGGCAGCGGCACTTCGCCGTATCGTTCAAGCAAGCTCACGAAATCGGTTCGAGGAAAAAACTCCAACACGCCGCGCCCCTCGGATGGGGCCATGCGCCAGAGGGCGGACAATTCCGCCGCAAAATGGAGGCGACTGCCCACACGCATGCTCTGCGCGCCTTTGCACATCACTTCCCAGATTTCACCAGTTCCTGGGAGACGATGAATGAGTAACACCTCGATCCGTCCCCCACTCGATTTCCGTCCATGCAAACGTGCGGGAAAGACCCGCGTGTCGTTGAGCACCAACAGGCAATCGGCGGGCAGCAGTGAGCCGATGTCGGAGAACGTATGATGAGAGAGATGTCCAGCCTGGCGGTCCACGCGCAACAGCCGCGAGCGCGACCGTTCGGGGATCGGTTCTTGGGCAATCAGGTCGGGTGGAAGGTCGTAATCAAATTCAGCAATGCGCACCCCGTGGTTCTAGCAGGTGCGGCGGCGGCCTGTGTAGGGCACCTGTTCGTCAACCACCACCACAAGGCGGCCGATCAAAATCGGCAACCTCGATTAGCTTCCAGCCTTACTCTCCTGTGACCTCTTTCAGAGCCCGGCGAGCCGTGCGGGTCACGAGGATCGTCACGACGAGAGTGGCGACGAGACCAAGCACTAGCACGACGTAGTATTCCGGCCCTTTTGCCACTGCCGCCCCACCAGCCAAAGCGGCTACGTCCCCGGCGAGCTTGCCGTAGTACACATACAGTAAAGTTCCAGGCAGCATCCCCACCGAGGCAATGAAGAAATCGAGAAAGCGCACCTTGGTCAGTCCCAAGGCATAGTTCAGCAAGTTAAAAGGAAAGACAGGAGAGAGACGGAGCAAGAAAACAATTTTTCGCCCCTGCGCGCCGACGGCACGATCAATCGCCGCAAATCGCGTATTGCCCGCCAGTCGTCGTTCAATAGCCGGCCGGGCGAGGTAGCGCGCCACCAAAAATGCCGCCGCCGAACCCAACATCGCCGCGAGAAAAACAATCACTACCCCTTTGCCAAGACCAAAAATTGCCCCAGCCGCCAGGGTGAGAATCGAGCCCGGCACGAAAGCGACCGCCGCCACGACATAGCCAACAATAAATACCACTGGCCCCCAAACGCCTAAGCTCTCGACCCACGACACGAATTGGGGCAGATACACACCAACTTGTCGGCCAAGTGTAATGAGGAGCGCCAACGCGACACCAATCAGTACGAGGCGACTCAAGGAAAATTTGCTCTTTTGTTCCTTGGTTTCCATCTCAACCACTTTCATAGTGACTTCTGACACCATTGCATCTCCTTCCTCTTCGTCGCCACCACTCAGATGCCAATCTGAGTGGTGGCGTTTCGCGACCATGAGGCACGATCCACGCCTCCGCGAATTGTCGAGCCTGTTATGGTTTGTTCTGTTCCCGCGTGTCCGTCACGAGGGTAGCTTCCAGTCTCTCCAGCCGCTCGACCACCGTACTCAGGACGGCGTCCGCTTTATTGATCAAACGATAGGTACGGACGTTGACCTCGTAATCCAGCTCAGCCCGTTTGTTGGCATGGGCACTTTGTCGGTTGTTACTCATCAAGAGAAACCCGGTAATAAAGATGGCCTCAACCGCCAGGATGATCCCCAGCAACCCGAACGGATACTCATCAAACCGTTGGGCAATGGCGAGGACCCCGGTGTTCATCGCGACCCAAATGACAAACCACAGACTATGGGCGACCAAGAAATGGGGTTTGGCGATGAAGTCGGAAATACGATCCGCCAGTGTCTCGTACCAGCGCGCTTCGGAGAGCAGTTCTTCCTTGACGTATCTGAATTCGCCCAGCGCCTTATGACAAGCGGGATTATCGCAGAAAACCGCATCCGACGGGTTAACGCCGCCACACGTCGGGCATGTGATGGGATCGTGAGCAAGAGATTGTGTTGCCATGACCTGTTCAGATGCGGGACGCGCCGAAAAGGTTACAGCTCTCCGTTTCCCCGCTTCTCCACTTCACTCCTCAGCGATTCCCTAAATCGACAACCAACGGCATCACCGTGGGATCGTCATAGGGGCCAGAGACACGAAACGGGAGGGTCGTCAGGAGGTCAGCTCCGAGCGCAATGACCTGACCAGCGAGCGGAACTTTCGCCACGCTACTGGTGACTCCATGCAAAAGAGACAAGGCAGTTTTGAGATTCACGGTACGCGCGGCCAGATTGATCTCGCCGTCAGCATTGAGACGCACGGCACTACTATCAAGCGAAAGATTCTTCGTCACGGCCAGCCCGCCGCCAAGAGCAAAGTCTCCAATCAATGACGAAAAGGCCAATCCTTCAGTAGGCAAACTCGGTAACTGCAATTTGAGGACGGACTGAAGGCTGACGACGGACCACAACCGAACAAGCATCGGAATACGCTGCGCGACTCCATTCGTGATGGCAAGTGACAATTGCGCCTGCCAGTGGGCAGGTTTCATCCACTGATGTCGGTCGGGCATGTGAATTTGCCCGCTTCCACTCAGGGTCCCTGTCAGCACATCGCTAGGGACACCGAATGCCGTCAACAGTTGTGGGACTTGCACGGCGGTCAACCGCGGCGTCACAAACAAAGCGTTCGCGTCGGGCCACAACACGGCGGTGCCTTGTACGTCTCCACCCGCAGCCTTCGCGCTCGCGACAACAATGTCAGCTTGACGACCATGCCAGTGACACGACGCCCGCACGTGATCCGCACGAAAGGTTTTGTAGGTAAGTCGTGCGGCGGTGACATCAACCTGAACGACCACCGTCTCGTCTTTTGGCTTGTGTTCGGGTTCCGGGGGTCGTTCTTCCAAACGAAAAATTGACTCGACATCGAACACTGGAAAATCAAGCGCCGCCTCGATATTGAGTGGCGCGAAGCTGTGAATTCGCCCTTGTCCATGAAAGCTCCCGCCAGTGACACTCCCTCGTGTAATCGTGAAGGTTCCGCTATGTCCTTCCCACATCAGTGCGCCTTCTTCGACCGTCAATGGGCGGAGCGTCTCGGGCAGCGGGTCTAATTGGACCCGCTTCAACGTGACCTCACCTTTGGTCCGCGGCTCTCCATTCTCGACAAAAGTCAGGTCCACCTGTCCGCCAACTGTTCCCCCTTGGGGATGAACCAGGTTGGGTGGCAGCAGAGCACTGACTTCCGCATCAGACACTTCGGCGAACGATAACCGCAGCGCACCCGCACGCTGTGGAGTGGCATAGTTGCGCAGCAACCCCTGAGCCCGCAGCGACGCGGTCCCTAGAAGAAAGGTGAGCCCATCAGTCGAAAGCACGTCTTTCTCCAGTAGTAATTGCCCCGACAGATCAGTCAACGCCCAATTCCAGCGTGGGACCCGAAGGGCAGCGCGCTGAAACGTGAGACTCCCATCAAGCTGGGGTATCCCCGCGAGCTCCGCGGTTTGTATCTTCAGACGGACGTCCGCGCGTCCTTGTGGGTCAGTCACAAAGGGAGAGAGATTTTTCCCATCGGCGAACGACAACGCGGGCCAGAATTGTCCACCAGCGGACACGATTTTCTCCAGCTCACCCAGGTCAACACTCGCCGTCAGGTCGAGGTTCGCCTTGCGATTCGTCGAGCGATACTCGTTCACCTGTCCGGTGACTTGCACAGTGGACTGCCCGATTTTCAGCGCCACGGCATCGAACAACAGGCCATTGTTGGCAACGGTCACGGTCCCAGTCAGCTCACGCACCTCCGTTTGCAGTGCAGGCACGGCAAAGGCGATCTCGTGCAATTGCACGCTCCCATCAGCAATGAGCGCCCCACCAGGGACACTGGTATGCATGGCCATCTCAATGCGAGCCTGGCCCTGGGGATTCCGTATGTGCGGCGTCACATCCAGAATCCCAGCTTTGGCAAGCGAGGTCAGCAGGTCGGGCATATCGGCCTGTGCATCAAGTTCGGTTGTGACGACGAAGTCGAGGATTGGGCCTTTGGACGAAGCGACCTGTTTGAGCGTCCCATTTGCCGCTAGCAAGCGAGACTTGGACCCGATCATGCCGCTGAAGTTCGTCATGGTCAGATCGCCGTCGCGCAACACTCCCGTACCGGTAAGGAGGCGCAATTGCGGAGGCTGATCTTTCACCGAGACCCAGACCTCGCCGATCTCAAACTCAGCACTGGCCGTTTGTAGCACGGTTGTCCAAGTGACCGGCTTTGTGGATGTCTTATCTTCTGTCCTCAGAAATTTCTTCAGAGTGATCGCACCACTCCGCACCTGCACGGCGCCAAAATGAGCTTTCTCGATATGGACCGTTCCCGTGAGATCAGCCGGAACCAACCCCTTTCCCGCGGCCTGTCCATCAACCGCCAGAGTTGCCACCGGCCACTCGTGTCCCATTAGTCGCCCGAGTTCCCGAAGCACAAGCCGATCCCCGCGGACGTGTCCGGTCCACCCAAGCTGCGACGCGTCACCCCGCGCATCCCAGTGTGGCACGTGCACGCGTAGCGCAATCTGGCCAAGCGCGCCTTTCACGCCCAACGCCGCTTCAAACCGCGCATGAACCTCACGCTCCGGGGTAAAGGTCAGGATCGCATTCGCGTGGGTGACCACAAGCGGTACCGCTCGACCCTTGCGGCGATAGGAAATTTCACCATCCGTGACTTTCACATGGCGGAGCGCGAGGGTGGGAGTCCACCATTCCCGCGATGGCGGTCCGACAAACGCGGCGCTATCTCCACTACGGAGCAGGGGTTGGAAGATCGAGAATGGTCCCGCCGGAGTCTCCGTCAAGACAATGCGCGGCTTTCCCCATTCCACCTGATGAAAAAGGAACTGCCCGCGGAAGAGTGCCCATACGTCGAGGAGCATCGCGACCCGTTCGGCGGTCAGCAGTGGGGCGGTAGTCGCGTCAGGTTGCACTTCCACCCCATGCAACTCAAGGCCCAACCCTGAAGCAATCGACAGATCACTGCTGGCGATCCGCACGTGCGCGTGGAGCCGGGCACTGAGCTGATCAATGAGAAAGGTGTGATACCATTCGCCGGACAGCAACCAGCCCACTCCCCCGATCACGAGAAGCGCGAGCACCACCCCGAACGCGAGCAGCACCCGCAGACACCGCCACAGGAAAGACCAGACTGCCATACGCGCGTCCTAGTCGATCCGCCCGCGCACGAACTCACGAATCTCGCGCGTATAGGTGCTCCCACCGGTTTCGTACAATTTCGTATGGGCTCCCCCCTCCACACAATAGAAGCGCTTCGGTTCTGGTGCCAAGACAAACAAGTCCTGTCCTTGCTGAAACGGGATGGTGCGATCATCCGTCCCATGAATCACCAATAACGGGACTTGGAGCTTCCCCACTAGTCGTGCGGAGTTGAGATCCTCCGCGACTAAGAACGACAGCAAGGGCAGTCGGAGGTCTCCCATCGCTCGCAGGGAGTGAAATGGGGCGAGAAGAATGACACGACTCGGAGGGATGGCCTCGACCGCTACCGTAATCACCACCGCCGATCCCAAGGACTCACCAAAATAGACCACCGATTTCCCCGTCGCCCACCCGCGTTGATGCACAACCGCGATCGCGTCACGGCCATCGGCGAGGATACCGGGGATCGAGGGTTTCCCGTGACTGTGTCCGAACCCTTGGTAATCAAACAAGAAGTGACTGCCGCCCACCTGTTCATACAGAACGCGCACATGCGCCAACCGATGTCCGATATTGCCCGCGTTGCCATGAAACCACAAGAACAACGGCTCTTGTCCACCCTCGCCAGACTTGGCGGGGATATACCATCCGTGCAACGTGCGGCCGTCAGGCCCACCGAACCATACCTCCTCGTATGGGAGTCCGTATGCGGCTGGCGAGCCCTCCACCTTCACGTTGGGATGAAACAGGAACGTATTCTTTAACCAGCTCGCCAGCGGGTTGAACAGCGTCCCAAGGAACGCGCCCACTGACATCCAGACCACTCGTTGTCCTGTCGTGTGTAACTTCATACGCTTTTGCTTGACAACCTCTCCCATCCCAGCATTTAATGCGAACGGCTTCGATCAAGAAATTATACCTGCCGTGGGCAGAATACACAGGAAGGAGCACGTATGTCCAACAAAGTCATCATTGAGGTTCGTATCAACGAATACGCCATGCGCGATCAGAATCCCAATGTCCCCTACAGTCCGGAAGAAATCGCGGGCCAGGCATTGGAATGCTGGCGTGAGGGCGCATCAATCATCCATTATCATGCGCGTGATCCCAAAACTGGCGCGCCAGCCTCGGACCCCAAGCTGTACGCCGACACGGTGCGACGTATCAAAGACAAGAGTGATCTCATTACCATGCCCACGCTGGGAGCCTGGTGGATGCCGTCGCCGGAAGCGCGGATTGCTCACATCGTGGAAATGGCCAAGGACCCACTGACCAAGCCTGAATTTGGCCCGATTGATATGGCAACAAGCAACGTGGATACCTACGATCCCAAAACCAAACGCTACACCACCAACGAAACGGTCTATCTCAATACCACCAAGACCTGGCAGTATTTCGCCGAAACGATGAACTCGGTTGGTGTGAAACCGATGCCGGCGTTATGGGCTGTCCCCTCGATTCGTGCGACTCAAGCTTTTGTGGAGATGGGACTCTTCAAGGAGCCGCTCTATTGTGAATTGATCTTAACGGAGAACTGGCTGCTCTCTGGCCATCCGGGGACGGTGAAAGGCATGGAAGCCTTTGTCGATTTCCTCCAGGACAAGCCCAAATGGCAGTGGTCGGTCATGTGTGTAGGCGGCAATCTTCTTTCTATCGCCGCGGCCGCCATTGAGCGTGGCGGACATATTTCGATTGGGTTAGGAGACTATGCCTATCCTGAACTGGAATTACCGACGAACGCCCGTCTAGTTGCGCGCATCGCCCAAATCGCCCGTGAGATGGGCCGCGAAATCGCCACGCCAGCGGAAGCCAGGAAGATGTTGGGACTGTCTTAATGAAGAATGAAGAATGAAGAATGAAGAATGAAGAATGAAGAATTGAGAATTAAAAATAAAGAAAGCAACGAAGAGAAAAGATGAAACCTCTTCATTCTTCATTCTTCATTCTTTTCGCCCCATACAGCTCGTCTCGCCCTTTCAACAAATCGTCGTAGGCTAAGCCCCCCTCTTCGGTCCCTTGGCCACCAATGAATCGATGGCTCGCGAGCACGTAGGCCTCAACACGCTCTTCATCCATCAAAACCTGGTCACTGAGCGCCAGATATTCGCGCATAAGAAAGTCTCCGCCGCCAGGATTGAACACACGGCCATCCCCGCGCGCACATCCCGCGCGCAGTTCCTCGACGGGAAGCTTAAGCGCGAAGTCGTCACCTAACAGAATCGCAAACGGTCGGTTCGCGACATAATAACACAGCCCACCGAACATCCGCTTCGTCGGCACCTCACCGAGGCCAAGACGTGCCAGCGCCTCGTCAAGGGTGCCTTGGTGGAGTGGGGGAGGACGGCGTGGAGGTGTCGCGGTCCGCGAATGAGTCTTTTGCGCTTTTTTCACGGTTCTCTCTCCTGTCAGCGCGATGGCTGTTGTTGCATTGGTTCCACTACTTATGTCACCATGCGCCAAATACTATCTCAAGGAGCCCACAATGCGGACAACCTTCGTGCGGATGCTTGGATTCGCCACTACGCTGTCGCTGTTACCCGCGTTTTCTTATGCACAGGGTACTCTCTACAAATGGACCGACTCTCACGGCATTGTCCATTACACCAACACGCCAACCGCCACCACCGCCACAGCAGTGGATGACATCTTGCCACCAGCCTCTAAATTTGACTCGCCGACTCCACCTCCAGAAATAGAAAAAGCCGCGCCCCCTTCCCCGGAGAGTAAGGCAGCCCCGGACGACAAAGAAGGAGCCGTGCCGGGAGCAACAGGAGAAGGGAACCCTGATTCCACATCCACAGACAGGTCAGCGGACGGGTCAGCCACTGACAACCAACAAGGCGCGGACGCAACACCCCAATTAACACCCGAACAAGAGCAGGCGCTGAAAGATTCGCCGATGTAAGCGCTCCGGTCCCCCCCAAGATTTCCCTTACCCGTGAAAAGGGCTACACTGCGCCCACACTATTCGCGGGAGGGGAACCATGAAAGCACTTGATCACATTCGTATCCTTGACTTGACCCAATTCGAAGCTGGCCCATCATGCACCGAACTGCTCGCTTTTCTCGGCGCCGACGTGGTCAAAATTGAACCGCCCAAAGGCGGAGAACAAGGCCGCTACCTGATCACCGAAAAACCCGGTCTCGACTCCCCGTATTTCCTGCTGCTCAACGCCAACAAGAAGAGCGTGACGCTCAATCTCAAGAGCGCCGAAGGCAAAGCGCTCTTGAAGCAACTCGTGCCCCACTTCGATGTGATGATCGAGAATTATGGTCCGGGCGCGGTCGCGGAGTTGGGGCTTGGCTACGAGGTGATTCGAGAAATCAATCCGCGCATCATCTACGCCCAGGTGAAAGGGTTCGGCACCTACGGTCCGTATTCTGGCTACAAAAGCTTTGACATGATCGCACAGGCAACAGGCGGGGCCATGAGCGTCACCGGCACCCCAGATACCCCGCCACTCAAACCAGGCCCCACGATTGGTGATACCGGCACCGGCATTCACTGCGCGGTCGGCATTCTGGCGGCACTACTACAACGGGACAAGACCGGCCACGGACAGCAGGTCGAAGTGTCCATGCAAGATGCCGTCGTCAATCTCAACCGCATCGGCATGATGAGCCACTACTATGGCGCGGTGCCCGCTCCACGGCTGGGGAATCGCGTCCCCTCCCTGGCACCAACCGACCTGTACCCTTGCGCTCCCGGCGGCCCTAATGACCATGCGTTTCTGATTACCTCCACCAAGGACATGTGGGAAAGCCTCATGCGCGCGATTGGTCGCCCGGAGGTGCTCACCGATTCGCGGTTCGCCACGCAGGCGGAACGCAATAAACATTTCCCGGAGATTTTCGAGATCATCGCTAGTTGGACCCGCCAACGCGGCAAGTTCGAGGTCATGCGCATTCTCGGAGAAGCCGGCGTGCCCTGCGGCGCGGTGCTGGATAGTGGCGATATTCTCGCTAGCGAACAGCTCAAGGCGCGGGGGATGATTACAACCGTTGAGCATCCGACGCGAGGGACGTTCACCATGCCCGGCTGCGCCGTCCAACTCTCGGATTCCCCAGTCCAGGTGCAACCCGCCCCACTGCTTGGACAGCACAATGCCGAGGTCCTGGGCGCGCTGCTCGGCCTCACCACCGCCGACCTTGCCACGCTGAAAGATACGGGGGTTCTGTAGACTGCCTTCTCCCCAAACATCAAGAATGACATTAAGTTAGCGGGTCCCAAGTTCCCTCTCCAAGATGGGAGAGGGCTAGGGTGAGCTTTGAGGGGGTAGGTCTTTCTTGTTCTCCGCAATTTTACGAATTTTCCGCATCCGTGTGGGTTCTCCGGTCCGTCGTGCCCGCGCAGGCGGGCATCCAGGCGTAGAGCCCCGTGGATTGCGGGATTACTGGATTCCCGCCCGCGCGGGAATGACGACTCTGCTCTTCTTGTGGTGAAAAACCTACCCCGGAAAGGCTAGGGTGAGGGGGTTCAAGTCAGCTTTTTCGCTATATTCAACCGCGAGCCTTCCCCCACTGGCAATGATGCTTCGGCTGAACTTTATCGCCCTCCCTCGGACTCACGAGGGAGGGCCTCAAAGACATAATCATGTCCCTAGAACCGGCACTCTCATCCCATTTTTTCACCCTTTGGCCTTTGCTCGCGGCATGGCTCATCACCGCATGCGCAGCCGCTCCACAGCCCGAGGTCACGCTTTATCCACAGAAAGGAACCGCAGTCCGTGTCAGTGTTGAAATTGCCGACACCAACGAAAAACGATCATTCGGGCTCATGTATCGCCGAGAGCTACTGGAATCGCACGGCATGCTTTTCCTCTTTCCTCGTCAAGGGCCACAGTCCTTCTGGATGAAAAACACACCACTCCCTTTGGATATCCTCTTCATCGACACGTCCCTGACCATTGTCAGCATCGCGCGGAACACCACCCCATACTCAGAAAAACCGCTCCCGTCAGACAAACCCGCGCGATTCGTGCTGGAAGTAAATGGCGGATTCTGCCAGCGCCACGGCATCGCGGTGGGCGATCGTGTCGAATTACCAAGCCGATAGACTCAAGTTTCGGGTCTCGGGTTTCAAACTCAGTCCTCACATTTTGATTTTTGCCCTTTGATTTTTGATTTTTCTTATCTCCTCCCCTCGTTCTCTTCCTTGCTATTTTCCGACCCCCACGTTACAAAAGCGTGGGCCTCTCCCCCCGCTTGGTTGAAAGACAGAAAACACAGGATCACATCTATGGGCTTGCAAGAAAATTTACAGGAATTGGCGCGTCGTAACGAAGAAGCCCTGCAAGGCGGCGGCCCGGATCGCATTAAAAAACACCACGAACAAGGCAAGCTCACTGCTCGTGAGCGGGCAGAACTCCTCCTTGATTCCGGCACCTTTGTTGAGCTCGACCGCTTCAAAACCCATCGCTGCACCGACTTCGAGATGGACAAGAAGAAGCCGCCTGGCGACGGGGTCGTGACCGGCTACGGCAACGTCGATGGTCGGCAAGTCTTCGTCTTTTCTCAAGATTTTACGGTCTTTGGTGGTAGTCTCTCTGGGGCATTTTCTGAAAAAGTCTGTAAGGTGATGGACTTGGCGATGAAGACTGGCTGCCCAGTCATTGGCATTAACGACTCCGGCGGCGCCCGCATTCAGGAAGGGGTCGCCAGCCTCGCCGGCTATGGTGAGATTTTTCTGCGTAACGTCCTTTCCTCTGGCGTTGTTCCGCAGATTTCCGCCATCATGGGTCCCTGCGCTGGCGGTGCCGTCTATTCGCCGGCGATGACGGACTTCATCTTCATGGTGGAAAATACCAGCTACATGTTTATCACGGGACCGGAAGTGATCCGGACCGTCACCCATGAAGAAGTCACGATGCAAGAATTAGGTGGCGCCGAAACCCATAACGGGCGTAGCGGCGTTGCTCATTTCTCTTCCCCCAGTGAACGCGAAAGTATCCATGCCATTCGCGAACTCCTCAGTTTCCTACCAAGCAACAACACGGAAGACCCGCCCATTCGCCCCACGAATGACGACGCCAATCGGCGAGACGAGCAACTCAATGCTCTCATTCCTGATAATCCCAACAAACCGTATGACATTAAAGAACTGATTAAAGGGGTCGTGGATGAGCAGTATTTCTTTGAGGTACAAAAAGATTTCGCCCGCAACATTGTTGTCGGGTTTGCGCGCTTAGGTGGTCGCCCAGTCGGCATTGTCGCCAACCAACCCGCGTTCCTCGCCGGCGTACTCGACATTGATGCGTCCACGAAGGGCGGACGCTTCGTGCGGTTTTGCGATTGTTTCAACATCCCGATTGTGACATTCGTCGACGTTCCAGGTTTTCTTCCTGGCACCTCACAAGAATACGGCGGCATCATTCGCCACGGAGCGAAGCTCCTGTATTCCTATTGTGAAGCGACGGTTCCCAAAATCTGTCTGATTACGCGCAAAGCCTACGGCGGCGCGTATGTGGTCATGTCGAGCAAAGTTTTGCGGAGCGACGTGAACTTAGCCTACCCTGGGGCTGAAATCGCGGTGATGGGCCCTGACGGCGCGGTCAACATCATCTTCCGCAATGCCATCGAAAAAGCCCAAGAGCCGCAGGCCGAACGCGAGCGCCTCGTCAATGAATATCGCCAGACCTTCGCCACGCCGTTCAAGGCGGCGGAGCTTGGCTACATTGATGAGATCATCATGCCCGCCGATACCCGGCCACATCTCATTCGTGCGCTCTCGATGATTCACAACAAACGGGATAAAAACCCGCCCAAGAAGCATGGGAATATCCCGCTCTAGGGGCTCGGGGCTGGGGGTTGGGAACTAGTTTCCCAACCCCTAACACCCAACCCCTAACACCAAGGCTCTTCTATGTTCAAACGTGTACTCATTGCCAACCGCGGAGAGATCGCCGTCCGTGTAATCCGTGCCTGTCGCGAACTAGGAGTCGAAACCGTCGCGGTCTATTCCGATGCCGACCGCTCCGCGCTGCATGTCCAATATGCCGACTATGCGGTGCATATTGGCCCGTCGCCATCGGCGGAGAGCTATCTGGTCATCTCCAAGATTATCGACGCCGCCAAGAAAACGGGCGCGGAAGCGATTCATCCGGGCTACGGATTTCTGTCAGAACGCGCCCCCTTTGCGCGGGCGTGCAAAGACGCGGGCATCGTTTTCATCGGTCCCACTCCTGACGCTATCGAACGCATGGGCGATAAAGTCACCGCTCGTCAGATCATGCAAAAGGCGAACGTGCCGGTCGTTCCAGGAACGGACGTGCTCGGCAGTGAAGACGAGGTCCTCAAAGCAGCCGAGCACATCGGCTTTCCCGTCATGTTCAAAGCCTCGGCCGGTGGTGGTGGCAAAGGGATGCGGTTGGTGCGTAGTCGCGATGAAGTGGTGTCCGCCTTGCGTGGCGTCCGTTCCGAAGCAAAGTCTTCGTTCGGCGATGACCGCATGTACATGGAGAAGTTCGTCGAGAAACCCCGCCACGTCGAAGTGCAGGTCCTGGGCGACACCTACGGCAACATTATCCACCTGTACGAACGCGAATGTTCCTTGCAACGGCGCCATCAGAAAGTGATTGAAGAATCTCCTTCAATGGCCATCACTGACGCCATTCGCGAGCAGATGGGGAAGGTCGCCGTCGACGCGGCCAAAGCGGTGAATTACGTCGGAGCCGGGACCATTGAGTTTCTCGTTGATGCGCGACAGAACTTTTACTTCTTGGAGATGAACACTCGTATCCAAGTCGAACATCCGGTAACCGAGCTTGTCACCGGCGTGGATTTGGTCAAAGCGCAAATCGAGATCGCCGCAGGCGAGAGGCTCCTGTTACAACAGAAGGACATTCAGCAACGCGGGTGGGCGGTCGAGTGCCGCATATACGCGGAAGACCCGGCGCGGGAGTTTTTCCCGTCACCAGGGAAAATCGAGATTCTGCGAGTCCCTGGCGGCAACGGCATCCGCGATGACAGCGGCGTGTACGAAGGCTGGGAGGTGCCGATTTTCTACGATCCGATGATCTCGAAACTGTGCGCCTACGGTCGGACGCGGACCGAAGCGATTCAGCGCATGCGGCGCGCGCTCCAAGAGTACACCGTCGAAGGCATCGTCACGAACATTCCCTTCCACCGTTGGGCTCTCCAACATCCGCGTTTCATCGCTGGCGACATCGACACCGGCTTTATCGAGCAAGAGTTTCACGGGTTGCCGGAAGAGGACGCCCTGCATCGAGAAGTGATTCTCACCGTCGCGGCGATTGCTGCCTACCAGAAGGATCAAGCCCTCGCCGGTTCCCTCCCGCTGCAAGGCGCCACCCGTGGCGGCGTATCGGCCTGGCGTGGGAATAGATGGCGGTGAGAAAAAGAGTGAAGAGTTATGACAATACTTCGGACATTTTTTGAGTAAGGTGAAGGGGAGTAACGAAAAAGGCCACGCCCTGCTTGAATAGGAGTGCACAACTCTAGTTCCCGCAGGGGATGGCCGATGACAATTGCCGCGAACATTTTGAAGCAGATGCCCGCC
>SHZE01000031.1 GCA_009692435.1 Deltaproteobacteria bacterium
TGGCTTCGTCAAATTGGAACGCTTGAAGATGAAGACCAAGCTCAACCATTTCGCCCTCAAGTCTAAACTCTACGTCAATGCGCTCCGCTCCGCTTTCGCTACCTTACAGACCCTCTCGCCTGCACTCGGAGGCGCCGCGTAAGGTGAGTTAAAGAATTCCACTCTAATTGCCTCTTTACTCTGTGAGCGGCGGGAGCGTCGCCACGGGCAACAGATCATGCGCCCAGGTCACGCGATAATTGAGAGCGCGATCAAACACCTCACAATAGTCCCGCTCGACCCGCAGTCCACGAAACTTCACATTGACTTCTTCACGTTCAATGAGATGCTCGATACTGTCGTGCCCGCGTAGGCGGGCATCCAGGGAACATAAGCACTGGCCTGGAATGATGCCGCCTGGATTCCCGCCTGCGCGGGAATGACGTTACGGCTGTCTATCCGTCGAATGCGCATGAACAGACAAAATGAACATGACAATGCACTAGTCTCTCATCCCTTCGTCCTTCTGGTTCCTCCTTTTGACCTTTTCCCCTTTGCTCCTTTTGACCTTTTCCCCTATTCTTTTGCTCTGATGTGTATCCGCTTTGGGCTTTTCCTCCTGCTGCTTCTCGTCGTCGCTTGCTCGGTTCCTCCTGACCAGCTGCTACTCGTTTCAACAGATACCCCCTCCCTGTACGCGTCCCACGGGAAATCCGGTGCGTGGTTCAATCCGTGGCTCCCGCGCAAGAAAGGCTGGAGTACCATCTTCCGCTGGGCGGTGTCACAAAGTTCGTATCGTGGAGAATGGCGCGATCCGTTGGATGTTCCCCGCGTCGCGAATGATGGCTCGTCGTTCGCGTTCTCCGAACACTCCGCTTCCGTTACGTGGGTAGGACATTCCACGTTCGTCGTCCATGATGACACGGACATCTTCCTCACCGATCCACAGTTCAACACCCGCGCGCTCATTCCCAAACGACATCATCCGCCGGGAGTCCCCATTTCGTCCATCCCAGGATCGGCGTTTGCCGTCATCTCACATAATCATTACGACCACCTTGATGCCTACTCCGTCGAGACCCTTCCCGCCTCGGTCACGTGGTTCGTGCCGATGGGGTTAGGAGACTGGTTCCGCGAGAAGGGGAGGAAGGCCGTGGTCGAGTTGAACTGGTGGCAGACTGCTCAACACGGGCGCTGGAAGGTCACGTGCGTGCCGGTGCAACACTGGTCGCAGCGCATTGAGCAGGGACAAAACTCAACGCTCTGGTGTGGTTGGGTCATCTCATCGGGAGAGCGGACCTATTTCTTTGGGGGCGATACCGGCTACTTTCACGGGTTCACGGAGATCGGCAAACGCTTCGGCCCGATTGATGTCGCCTTGCTGCCGATCGGCGCATACGAGCCGCGGTGGATCATGCACTATTCGCACATGAACCCCGGCGAAGCGTACCACGCGTTTCTCGACCTGAAGGCGCGGTGGATGGTGCCCTGTCACTGGGGCACCTTCAAACTAACGGACGAGCCGATTGACGAACCGCCACGCGAATTACGCCGGGTTGTCGAGGCTGCGGGTGGCAGCTTCGAGCCCATTCATGTCATGGCGATTGGGGAGAGATGGGAAATTCCGGACAGCAGTCACGAGTTACGAGTGGCGAGCGGCGAGTAATAATGGAAAAGGTCACTCTGCTCACTGCTCAACACTCGTGACTCGTAACTCGCCACTCTCTATCATGCGAACGTCTTGATCGTCGTCCGCACCGCCTCAACGTAGGTCTGATCGCCGACGGGGACGGTCGTGATAATCGGCAGTTGAATACCGGCTTCACGAAACGCGGCGAGGCGTTCACGGCAGCGAGAAGGTGGACCAATCAACGAAACTTCGTCAGCCATACGATCAGAAACCCCAGCCGGATTGCCGTCGGCCAGCAGGGCTGCTTCTTTGACGAAGCCACTGTTTTGGAACAGTTTATTATAGAATGGCAGCCGCCCGTAAAAAGCGAGATTGTTTTTCGCCGCGGTCATCGCGGCATTCATGTCGTCACTAATGCACGCGGGCAGACCAGTGGTGACATCAAGGGCCGAGACCTTACGCCCGCCTTTTGCCGCTCCACGTTCAATCGCGTTCTGCACTTTCGGCATGCGGTTGATCGGACACAAGTAGAGCATCACGCCATCCGCGAGTTCAGCCGCGAGCTCGACGGTTCCCAACGCTAAAGCCCCGACATAGATGGGGACTTTGTAGGTTGCGGCTCGTGGCGGCATCGGCGCGCCGGCATAGCCTTTGCCCGCGGCAATATCACGAACAGTTGTAATATAGTTGCGCAGTAACTCGCGAGCATTCCCCATCGTCTCCTTATAGATGTCCTCGACCAGAGGACGGTGGCTGACTCCGAGTCCGAGGACCAACCGCCCTTTCGAGGCATCATCAATGGCCACCGCCGTCTGCACGCACAGGGCGGGATGCCGAAGATAGATATTGGCGATCCAAGTGCCGACTTTAATTTTTGATGTCGCTTGTGCCATGAGCATGCAATTGGCCAAAGCGTCATTCATAAACTCCGGCGAAAAGATCGCTTCGATCCCCGCCGATTCCGCCTCGCGCGCGAGTTGCTGAAGTTCCGCGAAGGACAAACCAGAAAAATTCGCCGCGACAATGCCTAACCGAGCCATACAGAAGCCCTCCTTTTCGTGTGTCATCAACAGGGTCGCACCTTATCACTCGCGGGGTTTGTGGCAAATGGCTTGTGGCTTATGGCTTATGGCTCGTTCGCTGCGCTCACTTTATGGTAAGGACACTCCCGTCATAAGCCATTTGCCATAAGCCGTTTGCTTGCTTTTTCCCGCCACATTCGCTAGCACCACGGGACGATGCTTGCGACAGTTCTCTCAGGTGCCCTAATTGGGATTGATGGCCTTCAGGTTGAGGTCGAGATCGATACGACCCTCGGCTTACCGCAGTTCACGACAGTGGGCTTGCCGGAAGGCGCGGTGCGAGAAAGCAAGGATCGCGTCCGTTCAGCGATCAAGAACTCCGGCTACGAATTCCCGCCACGGAAGATCACCGTCAATCTCGCACCCGCCGACTTGAAAAAAGAAGGTTCCGCGTATGATCTCCCTATCGCTCTCGGCATTCTGGCCGCCGAAGGCATCTTAGCGAAAGACCGGCTGACGGAATATGCGCTGCTGGGGGAATTGTCACTCGACGGCAGAGTGAAGCCGGTGCATGGCGCGCTCCCACTCGCGGTGATGGTCCGCGATCGAGGACTCAAAGGGTTAGTCGTTCCGGCGGAGAATGCCGAGGAAGCCGCCGTGGTCGAGGGGATCGAGATTATTGGCGTCTCCACACTCAGTGAAGCATTCCTTTTCTTGAATGGCGATCAATCGATCTCCCCAACACGGATTGATCTCGATACCGTGTTCAATGCCCACTCTCGGTACGAAGTCGATTTCAACGATGTCAAAGGGCAGGAACATGTGAAGCGCGCCCTTGAGGTCGCCGCCGCTGGAGGACATAACGTCCTGTTAGTTGGTCCCCCAGGCGCGGGAAAAACCATGTTGGCGCGACGGCTGCCAACCATCTTACCGAATATGACCCTGGCGGAATCCATTGAGGCCACCAAGGTGCATAGTGTGGCCGGACTCATGGATGGGCAAGCACTGATCGCCACGCGCCCGTTCCGTTCTCCCCATCACACCATTTCGGATGCGGGGTTGGTTGGCGGTGGGGCGATCCCGAAGCCAGGGGAAGTGTCGCTCGCGCACCACGGCGTCTTGTTTCTTGATGAGCTGCCGGAATTTCGCAAGAATGTATTGGAAGTGCTGCGCCAACCGCTGGAAGACGCCAAAGTGACGATCTCGCGCGCGATGGGTTCGATCACGTACCCGGCCAGCATTATGCTGGTGTGCGCGATGAATCCGTGTCTCTGCGGCTTCTTGGGCGACCCACAACACGAATGCACCTGCGCCCCCCAACAAGTGCAGCGCTATCGGGCGAAAATCTCCGGCCCGTTACTGGATCGCATTGATATTCAGATCGAAGTCCCGGCGGTCAAATACAAGGAGTTAAGTCAGCACACTCCGGGTGAAGACTCCGCCACGATCCGCGCGCGGGCGAATCAGGCACGGGAAGGGCAGCTCAAACGATTTACTGGGCGGACGATTTTTTGTAATGCTCAAATGAGCAGCCGTGATATTCGTAAATTCTGCCAGCTCGAAGCCGCCGGAGAGAAACTGCTGGAAAACGCCATGTCGCGACTGGGCTTGAGCGCTCGCGCGTACACCCGCATTCTCAAAGTCGCTCGAACCATCGCCGATCTCGCCGGAGACGAAAAAATTGGTAGCCCCCACCTGTCTGAAGCGATTCAGTATCGCGCTCTCGACCGGAAGTGAGCCCCTGTCCTTACTTTCTTCACAAGCCGTATTGCCAAGACTCGGCGGAACGACATAATGAAGCCGCCTTCAGCGAATTTTGATGGGAGGAGGAAAATTTATGATGACAGCAGTTATCTGTACCGCATTGTTGGGTTTGCTGGTGTTTGGCCTGGGCTTGGCCGTCTCACTGACGCGTGGGCAAACAGGAACAAATTTTGGGGCGAATCCTGACCCGGCGGATCGCTTGTATAAGATGGTCCGTGCCCATGCGAATGCCACCGAATACGCACCGATGTTGGCGGTGCTCATGTTGCTCATCGGCGCCCATAATCCTGCGTCGTGGATTCTCTGGGTGATGGGGATTGCCACGCTCAGTCGTTACCTGCATGCCGCGGGCGTGATTTTTAGTGCAACCTTAGCGCAACCGCACCCGTTGCGTTTCATCGGCGCGCTGCTCACGTATGTTTGTGGAATTATCCTCTCCGTCGTGGCGTTCTGGGCATTGTAACCTTCACGGAATGCCCAACAATTTATGTGTCTGTACACTGAGTCGCCATTGCGGATGCGTCAGGCAGTAGCGCACCGCGAGTTGCGTATTGCGCGTCCGTTGTGGCCCGTCCATCGGCTGCAAAAAGAAGTGCTGAAAGTCCAGGTCGGTGAACTGCTCGGGCGCTGCCCCAGGCTGAGGAAAAATGAGCTTCAGTTCGTTGCCGTGCCGGAGACTGAGACCCGCTCCAGCTTTGGGGCTCATGCAGATCCAGTCGATACCGGCTGGAGGTATGTGCGTCCCATTGGTTTCAACGGCAACCTCAAAACCGTACTCATGCAAGGCGCTCACAAGAGCTTCATCAAGTTGCAAGAGTGGCTCACCGCCTGTGCAGACCACTAACGGTTGTTCGCGAAAGCGATCAGGTTGGGCCGTACAGCCGCCGGAAGGTGGAAATGGCCAGGTTGCCGCCACTGCCCGCGCGAGTGCCTCCGCGCTGTGAAATTTCCCACCGCCAGGACCATCCGTCCCCACAAAATCGGTATCGCAGAACTGACAGACCGCCGTCGCGCGGTCTTCCTCGCGACCCGACCATAAATTGCACCCGGCAAAGCGACAAAATACTGCGGGGCGGCCCGCGTTCGCTCCTTCGCCTTGCAGGGTGTAGAAAATTTCCTTGACAGTGTAGGTCATGGGGGCTGGGGATCGGGGGTTAGGGGCGAGGAGAAAAAAGAGAAGAGTTCAGACTCGGGGTGGCGTGGGGGACCAATCCCTATCCCCCAGCCCCTTGTCCGTGCAACTACTTCTTCGCGCCGAGAATCGCTTCCTTGAAAACCTTGGCGGCGCTGAATGCCACTTTCCGTTTCGCGGAAATCTTGATGGGCTCGCCGGTCTGCGGGTTGCGGCCCATTCTCGCCTTGGTCTGCTTCAGTTTGAAGGTCCCGAGGCTCGGAATCTTGAGCATCTTGTCCTTCTTCACCGTTGCGACAATGAACTTAATCAGGACATCCAGGTTGTCGTTCGCTTGGCGATTAGAAATCCCACCCCAGGATTCACCTAACTTTTTCACCATTTCTGACTTCGTCATGACATCACTCTCCTTGCCTACAAAGTTATTACCAACATTCCTACCATTTCTTGTTCGTCCCACGTATCTTCATATTCGTATCGTCGTCTTCCCACTCCTCCTCTTCGTTGAATTCTTCATCCTCGTCATTTTCTTCCACTTGAAGATCGTAACGGACACCGGTGAAGAAAACGTCGGGAACGTCAGTGTTCGTCCGCGCGTCGGGTTAGGACATTCTCAACACGGGCACTTCAGAAGCGGTCCGTCCGTGCATGTCGGCCAAGTACAGCGCGCGGGCTTCGTCATCCGTGATCACACGGCGTTTCGTCTTCTCGTCATACATTTTCCATAAGCCACCGAGCATCGGATGACGGCCGCGTCGATAGCTATATCCCCAGTAGAGGAACTCCCGCGTCATACTATCCCGCGCCTCCCAGTTCAGTCCCCGGCCACCAGAGAATGTCATCGTGTTTTTCAGCATCCGCCAAGGTGAATAGAAGGTGGTGTACGCATCGCGATACGAGTTGAGGACTTCGGCGTGCGTCATCACCGGATGGCGAAAGACCATGTGGTCAGAGTCATACCAGTTGAAGTCCCAATCCGTGATTGTCCCATCCTCGACGGCTTTGATGTGATCCTCAGTGCCAGGCAGCGGAGTCACGACAAAAAACGAAGCCAAGTCCACGCCAATATCAATCAGGTCCAGTGCCGCCTCGCGACCACTGTCGGCGGTGTCGTGCGGAAAGCCGATCATATAGCCACAGTGCACCGCGATGCCGGCGTCATGCCAGTTGTTGACCACGCGCCGGTATTTCTCGAGTACCCGGTTCTTGGCTTCACTGAACACCAAGTTACGTTCGCGGCGCTCGGTGTTTTGGAATTTCGTCGCCGCCATCAAATTCAGTGGATTAAACGACTCGAATCCCACAAAGGCACAGTAGCCACCTGCTTCCTTGACCAATTCCACGAAGCGCCGACTGCGTTGGTGTTTACTACTGTCCACTTCGCCAGCGCGGAGGTCGGCATAACCTCCCGCATCAATATCCACTTGCATCATGAAGTTGACGTTGCGTCCCTGCTGTTTCAGTTCCGCCATGCCGAGCAGCACGGGTTCCCATTGTGGACTGCGGAAGAAGTCGTCATCCACGAGAAAGAGCGTGTCAATGCCATGATAGTCAGCAGCGTCGCGAATCCAATCCACCGCCGATTGGGAGTCACGTGCCCGCATTGTGCGCCCCATCACATTCTTCACACTGCAATAGGAGCAGGTGAATGGGCAGCCACGAGACGTGTCCAACGTCGTCATAGTGGTATTGGCGAACCGCGTGAGGTAGCGCGCATCTATAGCCGGCAACTGCACCCCTTCGATAGAGGGAACGAGAATTTCTCCCGTGCCGGTCTTCGCACGGATGCCGGAAGTAACGCGGTAATGCAACTTGAGGTCGCCACGTAAGTAGTCGTCGAGCAGTCCCACCCAGGTGCTCTCGGCCTCCCCCACGATCGTGGTGACACCACAGTCATTGAGGAATTTGCAGGAGTCGGGGTAGCCGCTCACGTGAAATCCCCCCATGAGGACAGTGAACCCCGCATTCACAAACTGTAAGGCGACATCGCGACCACGCGGGTATTGATTGGTTTGCACGCCCGCCATGCCAATAATGACTTCAACGTGATCCTCCTTGGCCTTCTCCGCGATTGTACGGACGGTCTCGGCATCAATCGCGCCTTCGACGATCTCGTCCCACAGGACGGTCTCGACGAACACATTCTGAGTCGCGCGCATTCGATTATATTCTTCGTTGAGCGCCGCTAACGCCGTCAGGGTATTGTTCGGGAGCACGCCTTTCCAGAAGCGCAAGACGTAGCCCTGCTCGTCATATTTTGAAGGTTTGATGAAGTAGACACGAATCGTGCGGCAGGGAGTCGCCTCGCGGCTTGCGGGACGAACAAGTGGCACCAATGAGGCCGTTTCACTCGCGGTGTTGGCGGGCGACGTCAAGGTCTGACTAGTGCGCGCGAGCGCGCGCGCCTCTTCCCACACTGTTCGCCATCTACTGGTCGCTCTTCGCCGGTTCTCGGTTCCTACGTTTTCCATGGATACCCTTATGTTCGTTCTTGGTTGTTTCAATCCTCGCCCAACCCGTAGGATTAGGTGTTCCGCTCAACGAAATCCAGCACTTTGTACGCGTCACTCGCGAAAATGTCAAGAAAATTCAGGGAAAATCAATGATACATCTCGACGAGTTCAATCATACCGAGCTTTTTCAACTCTCCGAACAGCCGTCCCTTTACTTCCTTCACGGTCTCCATCTGGAGCACTTCTTCCGTAAGCCGCTGCGCGGCGGCGAACGAGAGTGAGCGAACAAGGCGCTTGATCACCGGGACAAAGAAGGGTTCCATGCTGAACTCTTCCAGTCCCATACCGAGCAGGACCATCGTACACAGCGGGTCGCCCGCCATTTCCCCACACATGCTGACACGTCGTCCGGCACGCTTGGCGGCTTGGATCGTGCGGGAAAGGGCGGTGAGCACCGCGGGATGGAGTGGTTCGTAGAGCGAGGCCACCTTGCGATTATTGCGGTCCACGGCCAAGAGATACTGGATGAGGTCATTCGTCCCGATACTAAAGAAGTCCACTTCGCGGATGAGGCGGTCCGCGAGCCACACCGCGGCCGGGACCTCGATCATCGCGCCAATCGGCATCCACGGATCAAAGACCAGGTTCTTTTCTTGCAATTCGGTTTTGACTTGCGAAAGGAGGTCTTTGATCTTGAGAATTTCCTCCACACTCGAGATCATCGGGAAGAGCATCCGCACGGGGCCGTACGCTCCCGCTCGGAGAATCGCGCGTAACTGCACCTTGAAAAGGTCAATCATTTCGAGGGAAATCCGAATCGAACGCCATCCGAGATAGGGATTCTCCTCGCGTGGCAACCGCATGTACGAGGGATATTTGTCGGGCCCAAGATCAAGCGTGCGAATGGTGACGGGTTTCCCCTCCATGTTCGTCAGCACGCGGCGGTACAATTCCAGTTGCTCCGCCTCGCTTGGAAAATCACTGTACGTGAGGAATGGAATTTCCGTCCGATACAGGCCAACCCCCTCCGCCCCGTGTCGGCGCGCGAGCGTGACATCAATGAGCAACCCCACGTTGGCCCCCAAGGTGACACGCACCCCATCCAGGGTCTCGGCGGAAAGGTCATGAATCCCTTCTAAATCCTGATTAAAGGCACGGTATTCGCGATCAAGCTGCTCGTACTCCCGGACAACCTCCCTGCCCGGATTGACGTACGCCACCCCCGAATTGCCATCGACAATCAGCTCGTCTCCTTCTTGTACTAACTCAAAGTGATCGACTCCCACAACCGTCGGGATCTCAAACGACTTCGCCAGGATGGAGGTATGCGAGGTTGCCCCGCCACTGCCGAGCACGACGCCTTTCAAGCGCTGGGGGTCCACCATGCACAGGTCCGACAGCGTCACTTCCTTCGCCACGAGGATCACGCTCGCGGCATGAGGGCCAACACGCTCCTCGATCCCCAGAAGATGACGTAATAACCGTTGGACAATGTCATGAATGTCCGAGGTGCGCTGACGCAAGTATTCGTCTTCCGTGCGCTCAAACGCTTCAATATATTCTTCCGCCACCTTCTTGACGGCGATCTCGGCCGCATCTCCCTCGCGGATCAGCGACTCAATCTTTTCGAGCAGTGCCGGATCCTCCAGCATCATGCTATGGGCATCGAAGATCGCGAGATCAACCTCCGGCAACCGGTCATGGACGTGTTGCTTGAGCTCCTCGATCTCTTGCACTGAGAGTCGCACGGCGGCATGCAGTTGCGTGATCTCCACGTCCGGATGTTCAATCTGACGTTCGGGCAGGGAGTCAAGATGAATTTGGGGGTGGACGAGATGGGCCTGGCCGATCCCAAAACCGGGGGACGCGGCAACCCCGGAGAGCCGCGTTCGCCCCGCCCTGCCCGGCCTGTGCTCAGGCGTTTCACGTTCCCGTTCGTAAACATGGAGGCGTTTAATCGCATCCATCAGCCGGTGTTGGTATTCCTCGCGCTCGCGCTCCTTGGTTTTAAGCGTCTCGAGAAGCCGCGATTGAATAATCCCGTTACTCACATGTGGGGCAATCGCCTTCAGCAAGCGAATTTCCGCACGGGAGAAGTGGCGACGCGTGCGGCTTTGGACGACGAGCACGCCGAGTGGACTATGTTTTTCGACAATCGGTAAGCCGAGGAACGAATGGAACCGCTCTTCTCCGGTCTCGGGAAAATACTTATTGCGCGGATGCGACATCGCGTCGGTCACGGCCACGGGTTCCATCTTTTCGAGGACCAGACCGGTCAGTCCTTCATCGACATCCATGCTCACTTTCCCGACCGCGGCACGGTCGAGACCCGTGGTGGCCCACAGCGTCAGGCGTCGTCCTTTTGGATCGAACAGATACAGCGAACACACCTCCGTGCCCATCCGTTCGGCGATGGTCTGGGTCAGTTCTTCGAGTGTCTCTTGGAGGTCGTGCGAATGAGCGATGCGCGTGCCGATATCCTCTAGGAAGCGGAGACTCTGTTCCCGACGGATCACAACGCGCGGTGGTGTCGTCGTCTCGACCTTCGTCCGAGGAGTTTTCTTTTTGAGGGCAGCGCTTTTAGCAATTCTCTCCATACGGAGTTAACAGGCACGGAATCATAGCTGAGGCTCCTGCTCACTACAAGAACAGAATCCGCGAAAAACCACCTGACACCTCTCTCCCGCTCCTAGCGGAAAGAAACCGAGACCCGCGCGCGTAACGCCATCGCAGTTGACTGGGCGCGTGATCTTGGTTAAGCCGTCACCTGAACCCCGTGACCCCTGTGACCCTGTGAACCCCGAACCCTACCCCCCATAAACGATCCGTGCGTTACGAACTCTTCATCGGCCTCCGGTATCTTCGCCCTAAACGGCGTGAGGGGTTTATCTCGCTGATCACCATGTTTTCGACCATCGGCGTGCTCCTTGGGGTGATGACGCTCAATATCGTCATGGCCGTGATGACCGGGTTCGAAGAGGATCTACGCGATCGCATTTTGGGATTCAATCCCCACATTATTCTCTCGAACCTTGGTGGTGGCATCTCCGATTATCCGTCCACCGTGGAGAAGGTCCGCGGGACACCGGGCGTGGTGGCCGCCGCTCCGATTGTGTACGGACAAGGCATGGTCAGTTCGCGGCAGAATGTATCCGGGGTCATGGTGCGAGCCGTTGAACCTGACCACGCCAGCGACATCGTCAATATCGCTCCACGTGTGAAGCGCGGGACGATGGACACACTGGGGCGTGAACAAAAAGTGACGATTCGTGAAAGCGGCGAAGACCGCACCGTTGCGCTCTCCGGCATTCTGATTGGCCAAGAATTGGCCAAACAATTGAAAGTGGCGGTGGGAGACCCCATCAGCCTTATCTCTCCTTCGCAATCCACCCCGGGTCCGATGGGGATGGTGCCTAAGCTCAGACGTTTCGTGGTGGTCGGAGTCTTTGACTCTGGCATGGCTGAATATGATGCCTTGTTGATTTATATGGGGCTGGCGGATGCGCAGAAATTTTTCGAGCTGGGAGACCGAGTGACCGGGATCGAGGTGCGAGTGGATAACGTCTATGCCGCGCAGGCCATAGCGCAAGAGATCGAAGGCGTGCTCGGCTTACCGTATCAAGCGCGGGACTGGACGCAGATTAACCGCAACATCTTTGTCGCGCTCAAGATGGAGAAAATTCTCTATTTTGTCGTGTTGCTCCTGATTATCTTGGTGGCGGCCTTTAACATCGTCGCTATGCTGATCATGGTCGTCATGGAGAAACGCAAGGACATCGCGGTGCTGAAATCCCTCGGAGCCACGAGCCAGTCGATTGGCCGCATCTTCATTTATAAAGGCATCATTATCGGCGTGATTGGCACGTTACTGGGCACCCTGCTCGGCTATGTCGGCTGCTGGGTGCTGGCCAACTACGAGATCATCAAGTTGCCCATAGATGTGTTCTACGTCAAAACCCTGCCCGTGAAAATTTATCTGGGAAATTTTTTAATGGTTGCCGCGTCCTCAATGGCGATCTGTCTGCTCGCGACGATCTATCCGGCGCGACAAGCCGCGAATCTCGCCCCTGTGGAAGTGATTCGCTATGAGTAGTCGCGAGGTGCTGCTGCGGGCCGAGCAGATCAGCAAGAGCTACGGAGAAGGCGCACAGGCCATTCACGTACTGAAGAACCTGGACCTAACGCTCCACCGCACCGAGCGGGTGGCGATTGTCGGTGAATCCGGGATCGGAAAAAGTACGCTCCTCCATATTCTTGGGACACTCGATCAGCCCACGTCTGGAAAAGTTCAGCTCGAAGGAGTGGACTTTTTCGCACTGCCAGAGCCGGAACTGGCGGTACTCCGCAACCGCGAGATCGGCTTCATTTTTCAGTTCCATCATCTGTTGCCGGATTTCACCGCGCTCGAGAATGTGATGATGCCGGGCATGGTGGCGGGTCTCGGTTGGGGAGAGGTCCGCGGACAAGCCGAAGAGATATTACAGCGTGTCGGATTGAGCGAACGACTGACGCATCGACCTGGAGAACTGTCCGGTGGCGAACGGCAACGAGTAGCCGTCGCGCGGGCATTAGTGCTCCACCCACGCCTCATTCTGGCCGATGAGCCGACTGGCAACCTTGATCCACAAACGGGCGAGAGCGTGTTGCAACTGTTGCTCACGCTCAATACGGAAATGGGGATCACGATGGCCATCGTGACTCATAGTGAGAAACTGGCGGAGGCGATGGATCGGACCTTGCGGCTGGTCGGCGGAAAATTGGTCGTGGTCGAGAGAAGCGGTTCGGAGGCGGAAAAGAGTTCGGAGTCCGGAGTCTAAAAAAAGTTCGGAGTCCAGAACAGTTTTCGACTCCGAACCGCCTCGGACTCCGAACCGCCCTTGGCGCTGAACTGCTTTACAACCTGGGGGGGGTCTGTTATGGGAGACACGTCTTTCGCGAAAGAATTCCCTTCATGATGATGCCCAAACCCCTGTCAGCAAGCGCGGCCTTTGCTATCTCCCTCATTTTGTTCGGCTTCGCGCATGCCGCCGAGAATGGGGGGACGGCAACACAACCCCCTCCCTCCACCACACCCGCGGCTTCTTCCTCGGACCCGTCACCGCCGTCACCAGTGACGGCGGGCTCCAAGACTATTGGAGCCATTCTTGTCAGCGGCAATGCTCGCGTGGAAGAGGAAGCTATCCGTGTCTACATTAAGAGTCTGGTCGGTGAACCGCTGGACCCACAAAAGGTCGATGCCGACATTCGCGCGATCTACAATATGGGGTTCTTTAAGGACATTGAGGCGCGCGTCACCGAGCAAAATGGCAAAACCACCCTCACCTACCAGATGACGGAACGCCCGTTGCTCCGCGAGGTCCGGATTGAGGGGAATAAAGCGCTGGCGAAAGATGAAGTGGAAACCAAGCTCAAGATTCATCCGCGGACGATCTTAAACCCAGTCAAAATCCGGCGTGGCATCGAAGAGGTCAAAAAAGAGTATGAGAAAAAAGGCCATCTCGACGCGGATATCACCTACCGGACAGAAACAACCGCGGCCGGGGAGACCTCGCTGACCTTCACGATTAACGAGAATGAAAAGATTGGTATTAAAGAGCTGCTCTTCGAAGGAAACGTGGCTTTTACGGCGGATCAACTCCGTTCGGTCATTGCCACGAAACAAAAAAACTTTTTGTCCCGGTTCCTGAGCACCGGCGTCCTGAATCGCGACGCGCTGAAAACCGATACGGAACGGCTCACCGCCTACTATTATGACAGTGGCTATATCAATGTCCGTATTGATGAACCGAAGGTCGAACGGAAAGAAGACGGGTTATATGTCACCCTGCGCATTGATGAGGGCGAACAGTTTACCATTGGCGAAGTGGGGTTCACTGGAGACGTGCCGGGTGGTGAGGAAGAGGCCAAACTGCGCATCACGCTGGAAGAGGGGAAGACGTTCAAGGCGAGTCTCCTACGGGATGATGTCTTTCGGCTGACGGGCTACTTTAGTGATCAAGGTTTCGCGTTCGTCAATGTCGAACCGGAAACTGCGGTCAATCCAGAAAAAAAGGTTGTGAACATCCACTACCGGGTCGATAAAGGACCAGAAGTCTACGTTGACCGTGTGGAAATCGCCGGGAATACGAAAACCCGCGATAAAGTGATTCGCCGCGAATTGCGCGTCGAAGAACAAGGGCTGTTCTCCGCGTCCGCCCTGCAAGTCAGCAAAGAGCGCGTGCAGCGGCTCGGCTTCTTTGAGGATGTCAACCTGACCACGCAACGCGGCGCGAAAAATGACCTGCTGAACGTCCTGGTTGATGTCAAAGAGGCACAGACCGGAGCATTTAGTGTGGGCGCGGGGTTCAATTCCTCCACGAGTATCGTCGCCACCGCACGGGTCCAAGAGAACAATCTCATGGGCCGTGGACAATCGCTGGTGATCGGGGCCAGTATCGGTACGCGCTATAAGAACTCGATTCTCAGTTTTTCCGACCCGTACGCTTTTGATACCCGCTTTTCGCTCGGTGGGGATCTGTTCGACTGGCGCTTTGTTTTTGAGGATTTTGACCGTTCTGGGACTGGGGCCGGAGTGCGGTTGTCATACCCGCTTGCGTCACTCGGGTTTGAGTCGGCATGGGGATATCCACTCGAAGATGTGTATTTCGGAATGAACTATCAGTATGAACAGTCAAAGATCAGTAACTTTGATGGCATTACTCCTTCGGCGATTCTCGCCGAACGTGGCAAGAGAACTTCCGGTCTCGTAACGCCGAACTTCTCGCGCAATACCTTGGACAATCCGCAGGACCCCTCCACGGGCTCTTTTCAACAACTGTCGTTTGGGTTCGCCGGACTCGGTGGGTCCACCGATTATAAGAAGGCGGAACTCGAAGCTCGCTTTTTCATCCCGCTCCACCGGAGCCCAAGGTGGGGACAATTCACCATGATGACCGGTGGCTTCTTTGGTTATGGCGTCGGGGACATTAGTTTCACCGAGGAATCCCATATTGGTAGTCAGCGCAAAAATGTGCTCAAAGACGATCTCCCTCTCTTTGACCGCTACTTCCCCGGAGGCATCAATTCGGTGCGCGGGTTTGGCGAACGTAGCCTCGGTCCACGCGAACGCGTGACCGTGGAGCTTAATCGGGGAAATGGGGGACGCAGGAAAACCTATCGCCGTCCTATCGGTGGCAGCGAAGAGCTGATTGTCAATAATGAGATTCTTTTTCCGCTCGTGCAACAGCTCAACCTGAAAGGGCTCGTGTTCGCGGACCTCGGGAATGCCTTCACTCATGAACAAGGGCTGGACCTCACGGACCTCCGCTATTCCGTAGGCGCGGGGATCCGCTGGCGCTCGCCGTTCGGTCCGATCCGTATTGAACTGGGCCGGGCGCTCAATGCCAAGAGCGACGAACGGACCAGCACCATCCATTTTTCGTTCGGTGGCTTTGGGATCGGTCAGGGGGGGGGTCGCTACACCGGCAGTGGCGGTGGGAACAGCTCACCGTTCTAGCAAGAGTGTTGGGAGAGGCGGGAAAAAAATTCCGCGATAATCATAAGCAAAAGAGGAGATGTATTTATTATGCGTATCATAATTGCTGCACTGGCGTTGGTTGGGATGTTGGGATGGACTCCACGGATTGAGGCCCAAGACAATCTCAAGATTGGCTATGTTGACCTGCAACGCGCGCTGAACGAATGTGAAGCGGGAAAAGTCGCGAAAGAGAAGTTCAAGAAAGAAGTAGAAAGAGCTGAGCAGAGCCTCGAACGTCGCAAGAGTGAGGTAGAAAAGCTCAAAGAGGAGCTGGAAAAGAAAGGGCTCCTGCTCAAGGAAGACGAACGGGATAACCTCGAACAAGATTACCGCCAGAAGCTGCGCGATTTTGAGCGCTCCTACAAGGATTTACAACAAGAATTGCAGATTAAAGACCGGGATTTGACCGGCCGTATTCTGGAAGACCTCCGACAAGTGGTGCAAGCCCTAGGCGAGCAGGGCAGCTATACGATCATTCTCGAAGGCAATAACACCGTCGTCCTGTATGGCGCGAAGACGATTGACCTGACCGAGTCAATCATTAAGACCTACAACGAAAAAGGGCCGGCCAAAGTCTCGCAAGCTGGCGAGAAGACTCCGACGGCCAACTAATCTCTGTCATGGAATCGTTTGATATTGCCGCCCTCCTCCCTCATCGCTACCCGTTCTTGCTAGTGGATCGCGTGGTTGAGGTGGAGGCGGGAAAGCGTATCGTGGCCCTCAAGAATGTCACGATCAACGAGCCCTTCTTCGCCGGCCATTTTCCCGGCCGTCCCATTATGCCAGGAGTCCTGTTGTGCGAAGCGGTGGTCCAGGCCGGTGGCATCCTCGCACGTATAACCGCGCCAGATCCACAGAGCGATGGCCAGATTGCGATGTTGACGACCCTGGACCACGTGCGGTTTCGTCACCAAGTCATTCCAGGGGATCAGGTTCGGTTAGAGGTCGCGGCCCTGCGACGACGCGGCCCTTTCTGGAAAATGCGTGGGGTTGCGATGGTTGACGGGAAAATAGCGGCGGAGTTGGAATTTACCGTCGCCTTGGAAACCGCGCAGGCTCGTGAGGTATCCTTGTGACCTCGACGCCGTCCAAGATTCACCCGTCGGCCGTCATTGCTCCTGGCGCGGAACTCGGCCCCGGAGTGGAGGTTGGCCCCTACGCGGTCATTGGCCCCCAGGTCCGCATTGGCGCCCGTAGCTATATTGGCCCACACACCGTGATTGAGGGGCGTACGACCATCGGGTGCGATAACCGTATCTTCCAATTCGCCAGCGTTGGGGCAATCCCACAAGACAAGAAGTATCAGGGCGAAGACAGCGAACTCATCATCGGGGATGGGAATGCCATTCGTGAATTTGCCACGCTCCATCTCGGCACGACTGGAGGAGGGATGGCGACGCGGGTTGGCAATCAGAACCTCCTGATGAACTATGCGCATGTCGCGCATGATTGTCAGATTGCTGATCATGTGGTGTTGGCCAACGGTGCCACGCTGGCCGGACACGTGACAGTGGAAAGTTTCGTGACGGTTGGTGGATTGGTGGCCATTCACCAGTTTACGCGGGTCGGCGAATTGGCGCTCCTCGCTGGAGGGGCGATGGTTTCACAAGATGTTCCTCCGTACTGTACGGCGACCGGCGACCGTGCCCATCTGCACGGCCTCAATCTGATCGGACTCAAACGTCGGGGCCTATCGGCGGACGAAATCTCAGCCCTCAAGAAAGCGTACCGTACCCTGTTCGCGGAAGGCCTGTCACTCAAAGAGGCGTTAGCGCGGGTGCGAGAAGACTCTCCCGCTTCGCCCACGGTCTCACACTTAGTGGAATTTATCGCGGCTTCGCAACGTGGTCTTTGTCGCCCGCGGGGCACTGCCGATCCCGAGGGTGAGGACGAACTCCCTTAAAGAGTCAGGGGGCTTGATAATGCGGCGGCTAGGACTCATTGCCGGAAACGGGCGGTTTCCGTTGTTATTCACGGAAGCGGCTCAGCGCGACGGCGTGGAGATTGTCGCGGTGGCGCACGTCGGAGAGACGCCGGACGAGATTGTCACACTCGTGCCGACGGTGACGTGGGTCCGGGTTGGCGAATTAGGGAAAATCATCGCGACATTTCACCAAGCTGGAGTGACGCAAGCGGTCATGGCCGGCGGGATCAGTAAGGCCGGCGCCTTTGCTCATTTTCAGCCGGATGAGCGCGGGATGGCTTTTCTCAGTACCCTTTCCAGCCTGAAAGACGATGTGATCCTCCGCGGAGTGGCGCGGGAGTTGGAGCGCGAGGGGATTGCCGTGGTGGACTCCACGCGGTTTCTCTCGTCGCTCGTGCCAGGTGAAGGCCCACTGACAACGACTGCGCCAGATGCGCAGCAATGGGAGGACATCCGGCTGGGCTTCACCGTCGCGAAAGAGATTGGTCGGTGGGATATTGGGCAGAGTGTCGTCGTCAAGCGTGGCACGGTACTCGCGGTGGAAGGGGTGGAAGGCACCAACGCGGCGATTCGTCGTGGGGGAACGCTGGGTGGTGCGGGGACCGTAGTCGTCAAAGTCAGTAAACCCCAACAGGACCTGCGGTTCGATGTTCCCGCGATTGGTCCGGACACGCTAGCCGTGATGCAGGAAGTGCAGGCGACGGTGTTGGCGGTCGAAGCCCATAAAACTTTAGTTTTAGAGAGAGCGACCGTCGTGCGGATTGCGGATGCGGCGGGGCTGTGTATCGTGGCGTTGGCCATGCCGGAGTGAGACGAAGGATAACGGCAAGCAGTTACTAATGAATGTGCACGTTCGAATTCGGTACGAATTTTAGTGAGGGGCCGCCAGGTTCCTTCTCCCGGATGGGAGAGGGCGTAGGGTGAAGAGGGACCTCAATTATGATGACCGGTTTTGTTCGTCACATTTCATAAGAAGACAAAACGGACGGAAACATTATGAAATGGCTACAGACGTTGATGGTGCGGACCTTGCTCGGCTGCCTCGTGTTGTTGTGGGGGACTCCGAGTCGCGCGGAAATTGTTGCAAACTGGGAGACCCCGACGAATGAACAGCACATCACCGGCATTAGTCTGATCTCAGGCTGGGCCTACTCGACAACCTCCAACACGCCGGTGACGGTGAAAATCCTTGTCGATGGAACGGAGGCTGGAGACATTGCCTGTTGTGGCGAACGTGCCGATGTGGCACGGGAGCGCGGAGCGCAAGCGCTGCTCAGCGGCTTCGGACGCGGGGTGAATTTCAGTAACTTAACGAATGGAAACCACACCCTCAGGCTGGAAATTCGCGATAACGTCGCTGCTCCGACGATCATAGAACGGAAAATCACCGCGATACGGGTCGGCGGTTTTTCGTTCCTCAACAGTCTGAATCTACTGGCGGCAGATGCGAACATTGATGGTCAGGAAGTGGTCATTAAGAAGATCCTCGCGCAAAATTCTGGTGACGCCCCTCAAGAGACCAAGGAAGTGACGGTCCGACTCGCGTGGCAACCTAGGACCCAAACTCTGAACCTGATTCGTTCAGAGAACAGCGGCACCTCCGCGCAAAGCGCCGCCGCGCCCCAACCACCGGTGGTCATTGAGCGCATCGTGCGTGCGGAAGAACCAGCGGATACCATCCGGGCAACGCTGGAAAATCCTCCAGCCTTCGCCTCGTCGACCGTGGGCGGAAAAGGGTTGGTTTCTGGCTGGGCGTTTTCCGCCACGGCTGGAGTCACCATTGCTTCGGTTCACCTACGGGTGGACGGCGTTAACGTGCTGACTATTCCATGCTGCACGGCCCGTGAAGACGTAGCCGCCGGGAATAAGGATTTCCCGCAAGCGCTGCGCAGTGGATTCGCGACGGTTGTCAATTTCAACGAGCTGCCCAGCGCCAAGCATAAAATTGGTGTGGAAATCCGCGATAGCAACGGCGTCTCAAAGATCATTGAGAATGAACCCACGGTTGTACGTCTGGGAGAAGTTCCCTTCCTTGAAGAATTCAATCTCTCCCAAGCGAAGGCGGAGATTGAAGGCGGCTTTTCCCTGTTCTTGGATAAAATCCGTATTCGCCCCCGAGGGAGCACGGAAGTGCGTGAGATCGCCGCGCGGTTTCAGTGGCAGCAAAGTTGTCAATGCTTCGTGCCCGAATCGCTGTGTGGGAATGGCGGAACTGAGCCTGGGGAGGAATGCGATGGGGCGACGCTAGGCGGAGAAAGTTGTACGAGCCTGGGGTTCAATAGCGGGTCGCTCTCCTGCGCGACATTCGAGGAGATTCCGATCTGTATTTTTGATACCACCAAATGCACCGGAGGACCAACACTGTATGTGACGAATGTCCTTGATGACACCGTCTCCGTCATTAATACGGCGACAAACATCGTCACGGACACCATCAAAGTCGGGCACTCACCGCGAGGGATCGCGATCAGTCCGGACGGAGCGACAGCGTATGTCACCGCCGCCACTGATGATGAGGTGACGGTGGTTGACACCACCACGAACGCGGTGACGACGACCGTGCCGGTTGGACAATCGCCCCAAGGGGTTGCGGTGATGCCGGATGGCACGAAAGTCTATGTGGTGAATAGCCAGGATGATTCGGTCACGGTCTTGAATACCGCGACCAAACAAGTGGCGACAACGATCCCGGTGGGAAAAGAGCCGCAAGCCGTGGTCTTCGCACCGGACGGAAAAACAGCGTATGTCACAAATTTTAGCGACAATACGGTCTCGGTGATCAATACCGCGACGGATACCGTGCAGCACGCGGTTGATTTAGGGGCGAAAAAAGGACCCGACGGCATCGCGGTCACGCCGGATGGAAAACGTGCCTTAGTAGTCAACTTCAACGGTGATTCATTTTCGATTCTTGATACGTTGGCGAATCCCGTGGCCGTGATCGGCGAGCCCGTGACCTTCGGACTCCAACCCGTGAAGGTCGCGATCTCCGCGGATGGGACACGCGCCTATATTTCGAGCGTCCTGGATTCTATTGTGGGGGTGTTCGATTTGACGGTGAACCCGGTGGTGGAGGTGGCGAGTATCGGATCGCTTTCTGAGCCAGAGGGCCTCGTGGTCTCCCCCAAAGGAAAACGGCTCTATGTCGCGGGGTTTGGGCGGAGCGGAACGAGACGGGATTTGGATGTGATCAGTACGATCAATGGGGAAGCTGTCACGGGGATTCGGGTGGGCAGAGGTCCCTTCGCTGTGGCGCTCAAGCCCGCGCCAGCACCATAAGGCGCGCGGTTGACTCGATGGGAGGAAAGTGGCACCATTCCTCGGCTCGCCGATCTTTCCTCCCCTTCCTCTGTGTGGGGCTGTAGCTCAGTTGGGAGAGCGCTTGAATGGCATTCAAGAGGTCGTCGGTTCGATCCCGATCAGCTCCACTTCCAAAACCTCGACCGTTTTCCGGAAACCTCCGCACCTCTTCTCGCGCTGGTACGTGGCGGAGTCGTTATGGTAAGGTCCCCTCATAACTTTATCATTGAGGAGGGACACACTGATGGCGACCTTTTCTCCGCTACGCGCGGCGGCCCCACTGGGCCAACCGTCTTCGCCTTTGGGGCCGCTCGCTGATCTGCAAGGCACATGGTCTGGGCACGGCTTCAATTTGATCGCTCTTCCCGATAAACAGCACAATCAGGCATTCCGCCTGATGCTAAACACCACGACTGAGATTCTTCAGTTCAACTCGATTGGTGGCGCGGTCCCCAATCGCGGGTCGGCGCAGGGCGACATTAATATCTTTGGATTGACTTATCTGCAGCGCGTCAATGACGCGCAAACGCGGGAAGGCATCCACATTGAGCCGGGCATCTGGTTGAACGTCCCCGCCACCACAGCCCCCGCCGCCCCAGCGAGCATCGTGCGTCAATCAACGATTCCGCATGGCGACTCACTGCTGGCCCAGGGCATGAGCCTTACTGTTCAAGGCGGGCCACAGATCGCACCCGTGAGTTCCAAACCAACGGGTCCCGGAATGGCCTCCAAGCTGCCGGGCTATCTTGATCCCTATTCGCATTCAGATCTGCCGCCCGGCATGAAGCAGTCCTATGTCTCTAACATGAATGAGGCGTTGGTGGACGCGATTCAAGGTCAGCACATCGTCAAAACCATGGTGTTGCAGGTCGCCTCGATTCCGATTGGTGGCATCGTCAACATCCCCTTCGTCACCGTCAACGCCAACGCGATGCGCATGAGTGCCATTTTCTGGATTGAGACGGTACAGCGAGCCGACGGTTCCCACTTCCTCCAACTCCAATACACACAAACAGTGATCTTGAATTTTCTCGATATTGATTGGCCCCACATTTCGGTGGCGACCTTAATCAATACCTAAACCCGGTTCACTGCTCTGGCGCGGCGGTCGCCACCAACCCCTGCACCAGAAAATTCCCCACCCAAATCCGCGCCAGCTCAAGGCTAGGTACTGGTCGAAAACCCAACGTCGTCACGGTTTCCAGAACCTCCGCCAACGTGATAGCGCCATTCAGGCGGCTCAGCAGTTGCCACTGCACAGGGGCCAATTCACGAGTGGCCAGTCGGTAGTGGAGCCGTGTGAGCGCTAACCAGGTGGGTCGCGCGTGAGGTATCCGAGGTGAGTCGTCAGCACGCACGGCACGAAGGTAATCATGGACCGGATAGTGGCATGCCAACAATCGCAGACAGGGTACGCCACGTGGCTGGCAGCGCAGCAATTGCGCGTCCGACCACTGGCGGACGTTTTCTGGGACGGACGCCGAGGTAAGCTCCAGTCCGGCGGCTTCGCTGACCTCGAGCAAGGCCAGCTCCAACCGTGTCAGGTCAATGACGAAATCCGTCCAGTCGGGTCCCGTGGCACTGTCGAACGCGGGACGAGTACGGTGCAGATATTCAGCAAAGCCATCGGCCACCCGATTGACGGAAGACGTGTGGGGTGGACTGTGCTGGAGGAAGTCGAGGGCAAACGCATCCAGTGCGACATGACCCAGGGCATGAAGCAGCCCAGGGAAGATAGCGTGAAAACTCTGGAGTAGACGCGCCCGATACGAACGCTGGTAGATAGCGAGGCGCGCCGCCGCGTCGAGGGACTCCGATGATTGCAGATAGTGCTCGGCCCGCGCTTGTAGCGGGGCTTGTTCAGGGGCACTGATGGCCGCCTGTAACCAGGTCTGGAGTTCCAGCAAGTGCGCGAAAGACATGGTCATGTCTCGAACTGCGCGCCAGCCAGGAGCGGATAGGCGCTGACCGCGTCAGGCGCGGACAACTCGGCCTGTGCCGCGGACGCCGCGCCATCGGGCATGGGTTCGGTGGTGGACCGCGTCAGCCACGCCCGTGCCTTGAGCACTTCGGTGTGCACCACATCAAGCTCCGGGATGTGATCGTCCCACTCCAGCAACGTGGAGACCGGCCCGATACGACGGACCGCATGACCATACAACCGCCAGACGGGATCGCTCACCGGGCCATCATGGGTGTCGAGTAGGTAGTTGCCACAGTGGCGATGCCCAGCCAGATGTATCTGCACCACGCGCTCGGCGGGAATCGCATCGATATACCGCCAGGGATCGAAGCCATGATTGACACTGGACACGTAGACGTTGTTGACATCAAGCAACAAGCCGCACTCAGCATCCTGGGCCATGCGTGCGAGGAATTCCCATTCAGGCATGGTGTCGGCCCGAAAACGGACATAGCTGCTCGGATTCTCGATAATCAGGGGACGTTCCAGCACCTCCTGTACTACACGAATGCGTGCCACCACATGTGTCAGTGTCGATTCATTAAGCGGAAGCGGCAACAAGTCATGAGTCGTCCGCCCGGCTACCCCGGTCCAACACAAGTGGTCGGAAACCCAGTGCGGATTGATGTCGGCGGCCAAGCGCTTCAGGCCAGCCAGGTAACTGGAGTCGAGCGGGTCACTGCTGCCGATCGACAGTGACACGCCGTGCATCACCAGGGGATAGCGCTCGGCCACTTGCTGTAGGGCATGTCGGCGCCACCCCTGGCACTCCAGGTAGTTTTCGCTAACCAACTCGAACCAGTCGAGCGCGGGCCATTCCCGCAACAATCGGGGGAGGTGAACGCTCCGCAACCCTACCCCTAGCCCCAGATTGGGCAGGCCCAGCCGCGCGGCCGGGGCCATTATTTGGACGTGGGGGCGACAGCCGCCCGGCGACTGTCGCCGTCATATTTCGTTATGCTGAGCGGCTGCGGCACCTGGGTGAGGTTATTCTTTTTGGCGAACAAGGTACGTGCGTGCTCCCAGACATTGGTTCCGATCAATGCCTCCAACTGTTGCTTGGCCGCAGGCGTCCACGCCGCTCCAGTCTGACTGTTAATGCTGGCCGCCGCCGTGCGGTCAAACACTTGCAGCGTACCAATCGGGGTTTGACATCCACCCGTCCCCTCGCCCACGTTTTCGCTGGGAATCCATTGATCGACGGGGTCTAGCAAGCCACTGCTTTGCACACTCGACAGGAAACCGCACCCACCTTGGGCACTACAGTCGTTGTTGCCACCACAAGTGTGCAAGTCCGCCGTGGCGCAGGCACCATTGCCGACGGCCGTAGCAATGCCACCCCAGCCCCGACCGCTGCACTCGTTGAGGCCCTGACACGAGTTCAGGTCAATCCCTTGCGCCGCCCACTGCGCACGTAATTGGGCGGTGGTCTAGTCCCAGTGGAACAATGAGAGTGGGTCGGCGGTATCCATGGCTTGCTGCGCCTGTTGCGCGGTGACACCGCTGGTATACTCGTAGCCGATGACTTGCCCCCACTGCCACAGCAGAGGGGTGATGTATTTGAACGCCAGCATCGCGTCATTAAAACCCGGCGTAGTGGGAGTCTGGCCACTATTGGGTTCCAGGTTCCCGTTGGCAAAACCCTGCTGCATGGCGTCGATCAGATAGCTCCAGATCGTTCCGGCTGACTGCTGAAGCACTGCCGCTGAAGGCGCCCAGGGCGGCAGATCCGGCGACTTGGACCCATTGGGCTGATAAAATATGGCCTGGCCGCTCGGCAGCAGGGGGTTGCTTGGTGACTGGTCCCACCGCTGGCGACCTTGGTAATCACGGCTTGGACATCCACAAACCGCGTATAATGTGACAGTGCGCCCCACCGGGCGAAGCGACTACCCTTGATCGGTTGAAATGGACGTACCCGTTCACGGGTTTGGGACGGGTAGAGCTGTTCAGGCAATTTTGCTAGAGTCGCCGAGTGGACAGAAAAGAGGAAGTCATTGCCGAACTGCGCGCCCTGATTGCTCAGCAAGCGGCGCAATTGGCGGCGCAGGCGGCGCGC
>SHZE01000032.1 GCA_009692435.1 Deltaproteobacteria bacterium
CCACGGCATAAGCTGCCGCAAAGGCGGGCAACAACTGCGTAAACTCTTCCTGTGTCAGGCCAGTCGCGGCCAGAAACTCTCGCGGACGCTCTTGTAACGTCCAATAGGTTAACATCCCACCAGTATACACTATCCCCGATAATGTCTAATATGTCACAATAGACGAATGCTGATCGAAGGGAGAACAACATGAAGCGGAGTAGAACGAACGTGTTGGTGAGTGTCTTGTTGATGTTTTGCGCGGGGATGACGACCGCGGTGTGGGGCGATGAAGCGAGCGACGCATACGACAAAGGGATTAAGTTCCTGAGTGAAGGTCGCCAACGCGACGCGATTACCGCATTTGACCAAGCGATTCGCCTCAATCCACGGTCGGCGGAAGCGTATCTCGGTCGCGGCATGGCCTATAACGAGACCGGCAAGAATGAGCAGGCACTGAAAGATTATGACGCGGCGCTCGCGCTCAATCCTCAGTATGCGGAAGCCTATTTCAACCGTGGGAACACCTATAGTGACCTGGGACAACATGAGCGAGCACTGAAAGATTACAATGAGACGGTGCGGCTTGATTCCAACCATAGCGGGGCGGTGTTCAATCGCAGTGTCGCCAACATGTTTTTGCGGCACCCGGAGACAGCGGCGGACGCGCGCGCCTATGTGAAACTCAAGGGGTGGAAGGATGAGCGAACGCAATACATGGTAATCTTTGGCGCGTTTGGCGATCGCTGGGCGCAACGGGAAACCGAAGCCCGCCAACTGCTTGATGAGGCCGCAGCCAATTGTAACACCTCGGCCTGGCCCTATCCGGTGATTCGCTATTTGCGACGTGACATGTCTGTGGATGATTTGCTCGCGGCGGCGACGGACCCGGATAAAAAAACGGAAGCCCGCGCCTATCTTGGTCTCGACCTCGTCTTAGCTGGAAAACAAGATGAAGCGTTAACGCATTTGCACTGGGTGAAGGACAACGGCAAGAAGAACTTTAGCGAATATGCGTTTGCCGTGAGTGAACTGGGCCGCCTGGAGGCTGGGGCTGGGAACTGAGGGAGAGCATTTCGGACACCAGACCAGTCTCGAATAAGTCTCAGACCATCCTCGGACACATATTGAAGCGGGATGCTTTACGCGGAGCCGTATAAATCGAGAGGGAAGAAACGGCACAGGCCGTCAATTTTACTTGGCGGCCTGTGAAAAGCTGGCTCCTCGGGTGGGACTCGAACCTACAACCTATCGGTTAACAGCCGATTGCTCTGCCGATTGAGCTACCGAGGATCGTGGGAGGTTTTGTAGCAAAGGGCTGATTGGAAGGCAAGGCATCACCGACAAGTCGCAGACAAGTCACAGGCCTGTCAAAAACTGGGCTGTGATTTTTTTAGCCGTGTCGTGGCTTGGCTGTGACTAGGCCTACATTTCCCGTCGCCCCTCAATCGCGCGACTGAGAGTGACCGAATCAATGTATTCGACATCCCCACCCATCGGGATTCCGTGAGCAATGCGGCTGACGCGGATGCCAAGCGGCTTGATGATTTTGGCCAGATAGAGCGCGGTGGCCTCGCCTTCGACGGTTGGGTTAGTGGCGATAATCACCTCACGGATCTTTCCCTGTCGTAACCGCTCCATCAGTGGGGCAATCTTTAATTGGTCAGGTCCAATGCCATCAAGCGGCGCGAGGACTCCCTGCAACACGTGATACCGTCCGTGGTAGTCCCGCGCACGTTCGACGGCCAAGAGGTCGGCTGGTTCTTCGACGACACAGAGTGACTCTTCACTCCGTTTGGGATCACGACACACCGGACACAAGTCGCCTTCCGCGAGGCCGAAACATTGTTGGCAGTGCGTGGTCTCCGCTTTCACGGCCCAAATCGCTTCGGCGAGATTCTCGACATACTCCCGCTCCGCGCCAAGAATGAAGAGCGCCAAGCGGAAGGCGGTTTTCTCTCCGATGCCTGGGAGTTTGCCTAACGCTTCAACGAGGCGCGCGAGTGCGGGAGTAAGTTGCATAGGAGTAAAACGTCAACCGTGAAAAGACAGGGGAGCGAATGAGAAGAAAAAATGGAAAATCCTTCGGCCTCGCGTTCTTTGGGGCCTCACATCCCTGGAATTTTCAGCCCGCCCAGGAGTTTGCTCATTTCGTCTTCGACCATCTTTTGTGACTTGCGAATTCCCTCATTGACAGCGGCGATCACCAGGTCTTGAAGCATCTCCGTATCCTCCGCGGACACGACCGCGGGATCAATGCGTAAAGAAACAACTTCTGGGCGCCCGCTGACGACCACCGTCACCATGTTGCCCCCAGCGGAGGCTTCAATGGTTTTTTGCGCGGCATCTTCTTTCGCGCGCATCAGGCGGTCTTGCATTTGTTTCGCTTGCTTCATCATCTCATTCATGTTTGCCATTACCGGCTCCTTACCGCCGCTTAGCGCGGAGGTTCGCTCGACCCGCGATCGCGATGCGAAAGCGTCGCTTGGACTTCGCCGCCGAGTACGTCAAGAACGGTTTTCACTAAGGGGTCAGCTTCCGTGGGTGGCTTCTGTGGCTGTGCGGGAGGTTGTGATGTGTTGTGTGGTTGTGCCGGCGGTTGTGGTCGGGCGAATGACGCTGTCGTCAGGCTAGAACTGGTCGGGGCCGAAGGCGAAGCGACAGTGCCCCCTTTTCTGATTTGCACCGTCACCGACCGACCAAGCAGTCGCTTGGCGGTCGCTTCCAAAAGCGTGATGTTCTCTTTCCGTATGAGTTCCTTGAAATAGGGGTCTTTGTCCACGCCGATTAGAAAATTTGTGTCGGTCAACTCTAAAAACCGCCCCGACTTGAGGGCAAAGAAGACGGAAATTTTTTCCTTCTGCACCGCGGCCAGAAAACTCTCCCACATCGGCTGGTCATCGAAGTTGAGTGACGTGATCTGTTCTTGAACGCGAGGTTCTTCCGCGCGAGGTTCTTCTGGATGATTGGGGGGAACAGCACGTTGCACGGGTTGGAGAGGTGGTGCTGGTCGAGCTGGAGGTGTCTCCCGGAACGGGGCGGAGGGTGTTGGTGGACGAGAAGGAGAGACACTCGGATTCGCCTGTCGTGGCGGTTGCGGTGTCGGGGTGAGTTGTGGCGACTGACTATTCGTCTGACCATTGAGAGTACGGGTTAGCGCCTCCAGTTGCGCCAAGGCGTTCTCAATAGGGAAGATGGCCGGTTGACTCGCCAGTTTCACCAGGGTCATTTCGACGACCAGTTGGGAATAGGCGGTCTTCTGAATATCCTCTTCAGCACGAAGAGTGAGGTGAAAGAGTCGTTGCACGTCTTCCAACGAGCGGGTCGCCGCCTGACGTTGGACGACCGCGATTTCGTGATCGGGCAAATCCGTCAATGCGGCCAACTCCGCATTGACCTTGACCAACGCGACATTACGAAAATGTTCGAGGAGGTCGTGACACAGGCGGCGGGGGTCATAGCCATGCTCGTATAAATCCCCGGCGAGACGTAGGGCGGTGGCGGCATCCCGCGCGAGAATCGCATCCACGACCCGCAGCAAGGCTTGGCGGTCAGCCACGCCAAGAGAATCCCTCACTGTTTGTTCAGTGACGTTGCCGCTGCTCCACGCCACGACTTGATCGAGCAGGGATTCGGCGTCCCGTAAACTTCCGTCCGCTTCACGCGCGAGGAGAGCCAGCCCCACGTCATCGGTGGTCAGCCCTTCCTGGTCGGCGATACTTTTGAGCTTCTGCATCAGTTCGCGCAACGCGATCCGCTTGAAGTCATAGCGCTGACATCGCGACGCGATGGTTGGCAGAATCTTCTGGGATTCCGTCGTCGCGAAGATGAACTTCACATGTGCCGGTGGCTCTTCCAGGGTCTTGAGCAGCGCATTAAAGGCGGCATTGGAGAGCATGTGGACTTCGTCAATGATGATAATACGAAAGCGGCTCTTGACCGGGCGATACTGAATCCCTTCGGTGAGATCGCGGATATTATCAACGCCGGTATGCGAGGCCCCATCGATTTCCAGCACATCGAGTGAATGGCCAGCGGTAATTTCCGTGCAATTACTACAGGTATTGCAGGCGTCCGCCGTTGGTCCCTGTTCGCAATTCAGCGCTTTGGCGAGTAAGCGGGCGGTAGTGGTTTTGCCGACCCCCCGGGGCCCGGTAAAGAGAAAGGCATGGGCGACACGACCGCTGGCGATCGCATTGCGCAACGTGCGGGTCACGTGTTCTTGGCCCACGACGGTGTCGAAGGTCTGTGGTCGCCATTTGCGAGCGAGAACGAGATAACTCATAACGAAACCGTCACGGGGAAATGGGGACTGGGGAACGGGAACTCAAGAGAGTGTAGAAGACGGTATGGAGAAAGCAAGAGAGTCGCGGTGCACCCTTTTGTATCTGGCGACTCCTTTCAAGGTGTGTCTGACGTCTTCAATGAGGTGCGGGGTCACCGTCACTGATGATAGCTAGGCTCCCCTGCGGCACAGGGTTGGTATCGGTACCGTTGCTTCCTTCCGGACCTGGCGGGGTTCCCGACCTCCCTTGCGCAGGACCTAGCTATCATCACTGACGGAGAGGGAGGGATTCGAACCCTCGGTACCTTGCGGTACTCACGATTTCCAGTCGTGCCCAATCGGCCACTCTGGCACCTCTCCTCATCCAGATGTCTCTCATTCTAAAATTAATTGAGGCGTTCTGTCTTTCCGAGTTGCGAGTTGTAACACCTCCATTTTGCTCTCGCAAGGGAAGCGCGCCTCAAGTCACGAGTAGCGAGTATGCGTAGCAAATCTGAGTAGCGAGTGACGCGTCGAAAAAGGGCTCATGCGTAGTGGGGGTTCGTGTCACAAAGACCAGGGGGGGCGCTTTCTTTTTTGCTCACCACTCGCTACTCATACTCCGCTCCATATTTTTGATGAGCCAGTCACCTTGATTTTACTTGTGCATCTGGCATAAAGGTGCCGACTTTTTTATGACGCAATATATTCCCATTCTCATCGCGGTCGTGTTGTGTGGACTGCTGGCGACACTGATGACCTCCGCCAGTCGGCTTCTTGGTCCCTCGAAGCACACCCCGGTCAAAGATGAGCCCTTCGAGTGTGGAAACCCATCAAGTGGGTCCGCCTGGGGACGGTTCTCGGTGAAGTTCTATCTCGCCGCGATCCTCTTCATCGTTTTCGATGTGGAGGTCGTGTTCCTCTACCCTTGGGCTCGCATATTCCGCCAGCTTGGCTTCTTTGGCTTTATCGAGATGTTGGTGTTCATTGGGATTCTGACGGTTGGGCTTGTGTACATCATAAAGAAAGGGGCGCTTGAGGCCGTGTGACCTCAGCGCGAGATAACCGGATGCCTGACGCGGGACTCCTTACTACACTCGAAGCAGCCTTTCCCGAAAAAATCACGGAAAGCTTCACTTTGCATGGCGTCACGTCCGTTGTTCTCCAGCGTGACGATGCCCCGGTCATTTTTACCGCGCTGCATGACAATCCCGCGTTTGCCTTCAATTTGCTCTCCGATCTCACGGCGGTTGACTTGCTCGGACAAGAACCGCGCTTCGAGGTCGTGTACCAACTGTATTCCATTCCGCTCAATCAGCGCATGCAAGTAAAAATCCGTGTCTCCGAGGATGATGCCTGGGCGCACACGGTCTCCTCGATATGGAAATCGGGGAACTGGCTTGAACGGGAAGTTTGGGACATGTTCGGGATTACCTTCAAGGGACACCCCGATATGCGACGGATTCTCATGTACGAAGAATTTCGTGGGTACCCGCTCCGCAAAGATTATCCTGTGGCCAAGCGGCAACCCCTCGTGGAAGAGCGGGACCCGATCACAAACCCTTGGCCGAAAAGGTAACCGATGTCAGAAGCGGCGCCGCAATTTACCGAAATGCACCTCGACCCCACCTCGGAAGTGATGTCCCTACAAATGGGGCCGTCACATCCGGCGACGCACGGGACGATCAAGCTCAATCTCAAACTCGACGGAGAGAGAATTCTCAACTGCGACGTGGAGGTCGGGTACTTGCATCGCGGGTTCGAGAAAATGTGTGAGCAGCGGACCTGGAACCATGTGGTGCCATACACCGACCGCCTCAACTACATCTCGCCGCTGATCAATAACGTCGGCTTTGCCCTGGCGGCGGAAAAATTGCTGGGGGTCGAAGTTCCTGAACGTGGTCAGTACATCCGCATGATTATGAGCGAGATTTCGCGGATGACCGACCATTTTACCTGCTTAGGGATGGCCGCGGCCGAAGCGGGCGCCCTCTCGGTGGCCTTTTACGCCCTCGAAGCACGGGAGACCCTATTCGACATCATCACCGCGGTTACTGGGGCACGGCTAACGGTCAGCTACACCCGTGTGGGTGGGGTCATGCAAGACCTGCCCGAGGGATTCGCGGATTGGATTCAGCGATCCTTTGTTGACATCCGCAATGTCATGTCCGACTGCGACAAGCTATTATCGAAAAATCGCATTTTTATTGAGCGCATGTCCGGCGTTGGAGCGATCTCGACAGAAGATGCGATTTCCTATGGGGTAACCGGGCCGCTGTTGCGAGCCTGTGGGGTTGCGTATGACGTGCGCAAAGCAAACCCCTATTTGTTCTACGACCGCATGGACTTCATCGTGCCGACGGGAACGCAGGGTGACAATTGGGACCGATTTCAGGTTCGCTTTGAAGAACTGCGGCAAAGTATGAGTATGGTTGAGCAGGCGCTCAAGCAACTGCCTCCTGGCCCGATTCGTGTCGATGACCCGAATATCACCATGCCGCAGAAAAAAGACGTCTACGGAAACATCGAAGGCTTGATGAACCATTTCAAGCTGGTGATTGAGGGTGTGAAAATCCCCAAAGGCGAGGTGTACTCAGTCGTCGAAGGGGCGAACGGGGAGCTCGGTTTCTATCTGGTGAGTGACGGCAGTGGCCGTCCGTATCGTGTGCGCGTGCGCCCGCCTTGTTTCTTCGGCATGGCGGCATTGGGACAGATGCTCAAAGGACACCTGATCTCCGACGTCATCACCACGTTTGGCATGGTGAATATGATCGGCGGAGAGTGCGATAGGTAAACTGGAAAACCAATGAAGAATGAAAAATTAAGAATGAAAAATAAAAGCGAACAAACAATTCTTAATTCTTAATTCTTAATTCTTAATTCTTAATTCTTAATTCTTAATTCTTAATTCTTCATTCTCTATAAGCGTATGGCTGTGCAATTTTCAGAAACGAATCGCAAAAAATTTGAGGAAGTCCTCTCCCACTACCCGACCAAACGGGCGGCTATCCTTCCTACTTTCTGGCTTGCGCAGGAGCAGTTCGGCTATCTGAGCAACGAGGCGATGGAGTACGTCGCAAAGCTGCTAGAACTGTCCCCTGCCTACGTGCGGGGGGTGGCGACGTTCTACACGATGTTCAACAAGGAGCCGGTTGGGAAGCATCACATCCAGGTCTGTACCAACCTGTCCTGTACGCTCCAGGGCGCGGAAACCATCGTCGGATGCTTGCAAACGAAATTGGGGATTGGGCTGGGAGAAACCACCGCTGACAAGAAATTCACCTTGAACGAAGTTGAATGCTTGGGGTCCTGCGGTACCGCGCCCATGGCACAGATCAACGACGACTATTACGAAAACTTGACACCCGAAGGGGTCGTGCAGTTAATCGACCGGCTGACAAAGACCGCCTGACAGCTCGCCTCTAGCCATGTGAGACCATAAAATGGACCGGATTGATCTCCTGATTGATGTTGTTCTCGTGCTCATGGTCATCGGCATGGTCATGAACCTGGGCGGGCTCTTGCTTTGGGTTGAACGCAAAGCAAGCGCGATCTTGCAGGATCGGATCGGCGCGAACCGGGCGTCGATTCTGGGGAAGCTCCCCATCAACTTAGGGATCGTTAATACGTTGGTGGCGGACCCGATCAAACTGTTTACCAAGGAAGATTTCATCCCCCCTGGCGCCGATAAACTCCTCCATACCCTAGCGCCGATCGTCGCGGTGGTCCCCGCCCTCATCACTATGCTCGTCGTTCCGTTCGGGGACATTATCGTGATTGGAGGTCGAGAGATCGAACTCCAAGCGGCGCGGCTCGACGTTGGTATCCTCTACATCCTGGCGATGGTGTCACTTGGGGTGTACGGCATCGTTCTCGCCGGCTGGTCCTCCAACAATCGCTGGGCATTGCTCGGTGGCATTCGTGCCTCGGCACAAATGATTTCGTATGAAATCGCGATGGGCTTAGCGCTGATCGGTGCGGTGTTGACCTACGGCACGATGGACCTGCAAGAGATCGCGCGTGCGCAAAGTGGAATGCTCTTCGGGGTGCTGCCGAATTGGGGCATTTTCTATCAACCTCTCGCCTTCTTGATCTTTCTCACCGCGGGGATCGCGGAAAGTAAGCGTGCACCATTTGATTTACCCGAAGCCGAACCAGAACTGATCTCTGGTTACTTCACTGAGTATTCCGGCGCTAAACAAGCGGTCTTCATGTTGGTTGACTTCTTGGAGTCGATCATCGTCGCGGGTTTGATTACCACGTTGTTCTTCGGTGGCTGGCAAGTGCCGTTGTTGGATCGAACGGGTATCCAGTTCCCATGGGGCGGCGGCATTCCGCTTCCTTCCCTGGTCGTGACGCTGATGCAAGTCGGGGCGTTTACGGGGAAGGTCTTCTTTTTCTGCTGGTTACAAATCATGATCCGCTGGACACTCCCGCGGTTCCGCTATGACCAGTTGATGATCCTGGGGTGGAAAATTTTGCTGCCCGCCGCATTGCTCAACGTACTGATTACCGCCCTCGCGGTCCTCATCTCGGAATCCCTGAAATAACTATGGACGCGATTACTTTTACTGTGCTGAGCGTTCTCATGGTGGCTTCGGCCATTCGAGTGGTTCTCAACCGCAGCCCGGTGTACAGCGCGCTGTCACTCGTGATGCTGATGAGTTTGCTGGCGGTTTATTTTCTCTACCTTGATGCCCACATGGTCGGGGTCTTACAGATTATCGTCTACGCTGGCGCGGTGATGGTGCTTTTTCTCTTTGTCATCATGTTACTCAACTTGCAGGACAGCATACAGGATTACCGACAGGAAAAACTCTGGACGATGGGGATTCTCTGTGCGACCCTTTTTGGCGAGCTGTGGTTTTTCTTTGGTCGGGCGGGCGGCGAGAGTTCCGCTCAACACGCGGTGCCAGAAGGATTTGGGACAGTCATCTCATTAAGTCAGAAACTGTTTACTGACTATTTGCTCCCCTTTGAAATTACCTCACTGTTGTTGCTCGTCGCAGTCGTCGGCGCGGTGGTCCTGGCGAAGCGGTAAGCGGGACACCGGCGTATGGCCCGCTCCCTTTGGTCGCTTTATGGCTGATGGCAAAGGGCGTATGGCTTATGGTTCTGACGATACGCCAGAGAGCGAACGCAGTGAGCGGGCGATAAGCCATCAGGCGAATGACGAATCATTAGGAAACGGCATTATGGTTCCAATCCACTATCATCTCATGTTAAGCGCTGTGCTCTTTACCATCGGCGCGCTCGGTGTGCTGTTGCGACGCAACACGATCGTCATCTTCATGTCCGTTGAGCTGATGTTGAACGCAGTCAACCTGTCTTTCGTCGCGCTCGCACGACAGTGGGGGTCGATGGATGGACAGTTGATCGTCTTCTTTGTCATGGCCGTGGCCGCCGCCGAGGCCGCCGTTGGCTTAGCCATTATCCTTATGGTCTTCCGCAATCGAGAGACTGTGAACGCTGACGAACTCAATCTCATGCGCTGGTAAGCCGCACCTTCGTGAAACTATGGAACACGCACACGCCGCAGCCACAGCCGCAGTCCATACGGTGACCTATCTCCGTTGGATTGTCTTTCTGCCCTTGATTGGAGTGCTGTTTAATCTTTTCGTTGCCCCGCGCACCGGACGCCGAGGTGTCAATCTCGTTGCCCCTGGAGTGATCTTGGGCGCTTTCTTGGTTGCCCTCACCGCCTTTTTTGATCTGAAAGAATTGGCGCCCGGAAGCGCGCTGGTCGATAGCGTCTATCCGTGGATTACCGCCGGGGAGTTACACATCGACTTTGCCCTGCGCGTGGATGCCCTCTCCGCTGTCATGATTCTCATTGTGACTGGCGTCGGCTTTCTGATTCACGTTTATTCCACCGGCTACATGGCGCACGATGAAGATTTCGCCCGGTTCTTCACCTACCTGAATCTCTTTACCGCCTCAATGCTCCTGTTAGTGTTGGGTGAAAACCTCGCTCTTCTATTTGTCGGCTGGGAAGGCGTGGGACTCTGCTCATATTTGTTAATTGGGTTTTGGTACACCGATCCGGAAAAAGCCAAGGCTGGGAACAAAGCCTTTATCGTCAACCGTATCGGTGATGCCGGTTTCTTGCTCGGCATGTTCTTGCTGTTTTGGACGCTGGGAGAGCAAGGGATATGGACACTCTCATTCAGTGAGATTCAGACGAACATTGATAAGCTGGCGGTGATGCCCAGTGTCATCACCGCGATTTGCTTGTTGCTGTTCGTCGGTGCTACAGGAAAATCGGCCCAGATTCCGCTCTTTGTCTGGTTACCTGACGCGATGGCGGGACCGACCCCAGTGAGTGCGCTGATTCACGCGGCGACAATGGTCACCGCCGGAATCTACATGATGGCGCGGCTCCACTTCCTCTATACGCTATCACCCGACGCGCTCAGCATCATCGCCTGGGTTGGGGCGGCGACGGCCTTCTTCGCGGCGACCATCGGCTTCGCGCAAACAGATATTAAGAAGGTCCTGGCCTATTCGACGGTCAGTCAGCTTGGCTACATGGTGCTAGGCGTCGGTGTCGGCGCATATGGTGCTGGTGTGTTCCATCTAATGACCCATGCGTTCTTCAAAGCCCTCCTGTTTCTTGGCGCGGGCAGTGTCATTCATGGCATGCACGAGGAACAAGACATCCGTAAAATGGGTGGTTTACTCAAACGGATGCCCATTACTGGATGGACCTTCCTGATCGGCTGCGTCGCTATTGCTGGAGTTCCCGGATTATCCGGCCATTACAGCAAAGACCTCATTCTGGAAGAGGCATACGGAAAATCCATTTTGCTCTATGTGGTTGGGACAGTCGGGGCGGGAATGACCGCGTTTTACATGTTCCGTCTTTTCTTTGTCACCTTCTGGAAAGAAACCCGCGCCAGTCACGAGATGACGCATCATATTCATGAATCGCCCTGGACGATGACCCTACCGCTCGTCATTCTCGCCGGGCTGTCCATCATTGGGGGATGGCACTTTGTGTTCCCTGTTAGTCAATGGTTAGAGCCAATCTTCGGTGGCCATCACCCGCACGTGCCAGCGATTATTCAATTCATGCCAACAGTCATGGGATTCCTTGGGATTGCTCTCGCCTACATGATGTATGGCCGCAAAGCGAATCCTGCCGAAGGTATGGAAGAGCCTCTTGATGCGTGGCATAAAGGGGCGCTGCACAAATGGTACATTGACGAAATGTACGATGCCGTGATCGTGCGCCCCATGACCGCACTCGCGGATGGCCTCTGGAAGGTCATTGATGTGAAGGTCATTGACGCGACGGTGAACGACACGGCCCAGGTCACTGGCATCTTCGGTGGCGCTCTGCGGTTGTGGCAGACGGGGAATGTGCAGAACTACGCCATGTCATTCCTTATCGGTGCGATGGCGATCTTTGGATTGGGATACTACTTATGGTAAGTGTCGTCACGTTCACCCCATTGCTGGGCGCGTTGGTGCTCCTGTTCCTCAAGCGTGAGCACGAAAAAGGCGCGCGCTGGATCGCCTTTGCCACTTCACTCCTCACCTTCGTCCTTTCGATTGGTCTGTTGTGCTCCTTCGACAGCACGGTCGGCACCTTTCAGCTCGTCGAGCGTGCGCCCTGGATTCCGGATTTCGGCATTGATTATCATGTGGGCATCGACGGAATTAGTCTGTTTCTTGTTTTACTGACGACGTTCCTCATGCCGCTGATCTTCTTGTCGGCCTGGGGTGACGTGCACAAGCGCATCAAAGAATACATGATTCTCTTCCTCGTGCTGGAAACCGGGATGATTGGCGCGTTTGTGGCGATTGACCTCTTCCTCTTCTACGTCTTTTGGGAAGTGATGTTGATTCCCATGTACTTCCTCATCGGCGTATGGGGTGGGGCTCGGCGCATCTATGCGGCGATCAAATTCCTGATCTATACGATGGTGGGAAGTCTGTTGATGCTGGTGGCGATTCTCTATCTCGCCTACCTACACAATACCGACACAGGGGCCGTTTCCTTTAATCTGTTACAACTCTACGATCTACATATTCCTCCGCAGGCGCAACTCTGGATGTTCGCCGCCTTCGTGTTGTCGTTCGCGATCAAAGTGCCGTTGTTCCCTTTTCACACGTGGTTACCCGACGCGCACGTGGAAGCGCCAACCGGCGGCTCGGTGATTCTCGCTGGAGTCATGCTCAAGATGGGAACATACGGATTGATCCGCTTCGCTATTCCGCTCTTTCCCCAAGCCGCCTATATTGCCGCGCCGATCCTGATCTCGTTGGCGGTGATTGGCATTTTCTACGGGGCGTTGGTGGCAATGGTACAACCCGATCTCAAAAAACTGGTGGCCTACTCCTCGGTGAGTCACATGGGGTTTGTGGTTCTGGGGTTATTCGCCTTCAATATGCAAGGAACCCAAGGCGCGGTTTTTCAGATGCTCAATCACGGGATTTCCACTGGTGCGCTGTTCCTTCTGGTCGGCGTGGTGTACGAGCGTCGGCACACCCGCTTGATTAGCGAGTACGGCGGCTTGTGGAAACAGATGCCCATCTATGCCACGATTTTTCTCGTGACGATGTTTTCGTCCATTGGGCTTCCGGGGTTAAACGGGTTCGTTGGTGAATTTTTAATTCTCCTCGGTGCGTTCAAGGCCATCATCTTCGTGGACGGGAGCGCCGCCCTTTCGCTGTGGAGCGCCATCTACATGTTAACCGCGATCTCCGGCGTCGTGTTGGGGGCGGTGTATATGTTGTGGATGTATCAGCGCGTGATGTTCGGCCCCTTGGAGAACGAAGAAAACAAAAAACTGACCGATTTATCATGCCGAGAAGTGCTCGTTTTCGCTCCGCTCCTGGCGTTGATGGTGTTGATGGGACTCTTTCCGAATCCATTCCTGTCACGGATGGAGAAGTCGGTGGACGTTGTTGTGGCCCGCATGGCTCCTGAACAGAAGGTGCATTATTCGGATGCGCAAGGGAAGACGGAGAAGAACACGGTGGTGGCTCAGACCGAGCATACCCGCTGATTCTCGCATTCAATAGGGACAATCATGATCTTGCCTGAGGTAAACTGGGCCGCTGTAATGCCGTCGGTCATTCTCACCGTTGTGGGGATCACCGTGCTGTGCTGGGAACTGTGGATGAAAGAGCAGGACCGGAAGTACCTCGCCTGGCTCAGCCTCGCGGGTGTCGCGGGGGCGGCTCTTTTTTCCTACACACTATGGGGACGGAATGAGAGCGCCTTTAACGGCATGTTAGCGCTTGATGCGTACGCCCTCTTTTTCAATTTGATTATTTGTCTCGCAACGGGCATGACCGTGCTCATGTCCAGGCATTATGTCGAAAATAATGAGCTTCCCGCGGGCGAATACTACGCGCTCCTACTCTTTGCCGCGGTTGGCATGATGCTGATGGCAGCGGCAACTGATCTGATCGTCATCTTTCTTGGCCTTGAGACGATGTCGATGGCGGTCTATGTGCTCACGGGCATTCGGCGGCAGAACGTCAAAGCGAACGAAGCGGCATTGAAATACTTCCTATTAGGAGCCTTTGCGAGCGGCTTCTTTTTGTATGGGGTCGCATTGGTGTACGGAGTGACTGGGAGTGTCAAACTTGGTGAGGTCGCCACCTACATCAGTACCCACTTCAGCGATGGAGCGGGCTCTCCCATGTTATTGGCGGGCATGGTGCTGTTGATCGTAGGCTTTGGGTTCAAGGTGGCGGCCGCTCCATTCCACGCCTGGGCACCGGATGTCTACGAAGGGGCACCGACCACGATCACCGCATTCATGGCGGTGGGGGTCAAAGCCGCGGCTTTTGCCTCGTTCGTCAGAGTATTCCTCTTATCGTTCGGGGCACTACACGGACAATGGGAAGCGATACTATGGGCCCTGGCGGTACTGACCATGATTGTTGGAAACCTCACCGCTCTGGTCCAGGACAATATCAAGCGGATGCTAGCGTATTCGAGTATTGCCCATGCGGGGTATCTGTTAGTCGCGATGGTGGCTGGCGGTGAGCTCGGTGGGGCGGCGCTGATGTACTACCTTGTCGCCTACGGGTTGATGAACCTCGGCGCGTTCGCGATCGTAGTAGCCGTAGGGAAAAAGGGCGAGCCGAACGAGGAATTCAACGACTATGCTGGCCTTGGTTTTCGCTATCCCGGTCTCGCCATGATGATGACCATTTTCATGCTATCGCTCACGGGCATTCCCCCGTTGGTTGGCTTCACCGGCAAGTTCTACGTCTTCAGCGCCGCGGTCAAAGCTGGATACATCTGGCTGGCCGTGATCGGCGTGCTCAACAGCGTGGTCTCGGCGTACTACTACATTCGTGTCGTCGTCACCATGTACATGCAAGAAGGCGAGAAGCAGGTCGAGCCCTTGTCCACGCGCCCGGCATTGGCAACGGCCATTGTCGCGGCGACTGTCGGAACGATCATGGTTGGCGTGTTGCCCGCCAAGCCCATGGCGCTGGCTCGCCATTCGTTTGCCTCGCTTCAGAAACCCGCACAAACCGCTTCTTCCACTCCCAAGAAAGATCAGGCCGCTACCTCCACACCAACGGCAACCGCACCGTCCAAGACGCCTCACCACTAGATCGCGTGTGCTTTTACGTACACGGGGAGCCGCGACCGAGACACCCACGACTCCCAAGAAAAATCCTCTTTCAAAGGCACGAAAAACCTTACGGGTAGCAACGCAAAGGGCCGACTCACCTCACTGGCCTTTCCACACTGGATCACGTTTTTCCGCGAATGCCCGTGGCCCTTCTTGATAGTCTTCCGTTTGTGTCAGCGTGGAAAAAAGGATGTTCTCAAAACGGAGGGCATCTTCCAGTACGCGACCGAGGCTCCGCAACATGGATTCCTTGGCTGAACGGACTCCCAGCGGGCCATTCTGGATAATCGTCGAAGCATATCGTTCAGCGGTCGAGAGCAACTCCTGTGGCGCGACGACGTCACTCACGAGTCCGATACGCAAGGCTTCCCGCGCGTCAATCTGTTCGCCAGTCAGTTGCATCTTCAAGGCGTTGCCAAGGCCAACGATGAGTGGCAACCGCACGGTGCCACCGTCACAGTGGTGGAAGCCACGCTTTACTTCCGAACAACCAAACCTGGCATTGGCCGAAGCAAGACGGATGTCACACGCGAGTGCCAGTTCCAGCCCACCGGCCAAGGCGTATCCGTTCACCGCCGCGATTAACGGTTTCCAAATTTCCAACCCACGAGTGATGGCACCGAAGCCAAAACGGTTCGCGTCCTGACGCACATCATATTGGTTCCGTTGTCCAAGACTGGGAGTATACGTCTTGAGGTCCGCGCCAGCGCAGAAAGCTTTCTCTCCAGCGCCGGTCACAATCGCCACCCACACATCTGGATCATCGCGGAAGTCCACCCAAATTTGGGTGAGCTCACGATTATGATCGAGCCCAAGGGCATTCATCGCCTCTGGGCGGTTGATGGTAATGTAAGCGATACGGTTGCGTTTTTCGTAGAGAATCGCTGCCATGTCGGGCCCCCTGTCCAAGGTTTTAAGTCTAAAGTTCAAGGTCCAAAAGTTTCGAGTTTCGAGTTCTTCAAGGTCCAAAGTCCAAAATCAGGAAGTTCCAATTTTCAAGTTTGAAGTCTCATTGTTTTCTATTTTTGCCTTTTGATTTTTGCCTTTTACCGTTTGATTTTTTCTCCACTCGTCACGTCTCTAGCGTGGCGTCTCGTGCGACTTGTTCGAGCCGAGTAATCACTTCTTGGGGATTGATGCGATTCTTGAAGAAGAACACGCTCCCAGGAACATCCTTGAAATCCTCCTCGCCGACGTTGAGGCTGGCGGAGACCGCGACCACCATATCCTCTCGCCCTGATTGTTTCAGCTTCCTGATTTTTTTCTCCAGATAATCAGGTCGCCAGAAACCGACAATCTCCAACAATGCCGTGCGTCCGTCCGTATGACGAAAGGCGAAATCAGGGATGAAGACCGTCTCTTTCAGATTGATAATCGCCACCTCGCGTTCAATCTCCCAGCCGCTATCGATTTCCACGAACCGTTCGGCGAATGTTCGCTCCAACAGTGAATCGTACATGGTGCTGTCGCGATAATGCGAGATGAGGCCCGCGCTTTCATCAAGCGGAAAGAACCGGCGGTTGCCATCCGGCATAGCGATCTCCGCTTCCATTTTCCAGCGCGTGCACAGCAACAAGGCGGGAAGAAAGACGGCTAATTGCAACCCGTATTTCTGCGAGAGACGAAACATACTGACTGGTCCGTCAAGGAGGATTTCGTAACCACTATCAAGATCACCCTGGATCGCATGCATCAGTTGATAGAACTTGATGAACTTGAAGAGCTGTTTATAGCGGCTGGGGATGTTGCGAAACACCGAGAGTTTCATGCCGATACAGCGATAGAGCATCGCCTGCGCCAGCGCGACATTGTAACGTTGCAGGAGCCAATCGGGGGTTGGGGGATCAAAGCGGGTGAGGATATGATTCTCACTGAGATCAGCATACAAGGCCCAGGCAATCTGTTCGGATTCGGTCTTGTATTCGCGAGCCACCTCGTGCAGGAGTTCATCTTTCGTCACCGGGTGAATCAGATCGGGATGCAACACCACGGGATGATTCTCGCGCGCCAGGGTAAATAACCGGCGACGGATGTCCGCCGAGGGGGCGATGCTCCGTTCGGTGAATTCGCACCGATCATCGCTCAACAGTTTCGCGAGTCCACGCTGAATGCGGTAGTCCGTACTGTCGTCTTCGTACTGTGTGAGGGCATCGGTCAGTTCGCGCCGGGTCTTGCCTTGGTGCTCGTTGTGGATCGCGATCAATTCCTCGGCCATCGTCAGGAAGCGACGCGCGTCGGTCTTGATGTACCGTGGATAGAGATACGGCCCTTCATTGCGGGTCTGGAGGAGATCGGAGGTCAGCATGGGGGGAGGGTAAAACGTACATATGTAAAACGTACATCAGGCCAGAGGGGTCTTTGTACGTTTATAGATGTACGTTTTTATTCTTCATGTTGCTCGATGATGATGCGCAAAATGTCACTGACGGAGATGATCCCAAGCAGGCGATCTCCTTCAGCAACCAGGAGCGAACCGATACCGCGTTCGTACAATTGCCGCGTCGCGGCCAAGAGGGTGACATCGGGAGTGATGGTCACGGGTTCAATCGTCATGGCGGCCACGACTTTCAGGTTACGTAGGGCTTGGCGAATTTCCTCTTGGGTACGGAACAACGGATACGCCGGGGTCATGAGTTTGAGATCCCCACCGGTGACAAGTCCAATCAAGCGCCCCTGTTCCACAACCGGCAGCTCATGCACGTTGTGCTTTTCGAGAAGATCGAGCGCGTGTTGCAACGAATCCTCCGGGTTGACGGTGATCGGAGTCGTGGTCATGACATCACGCACGTAAAGCGTCTTGAAGTTGCGTTGCATAGCCTGCCCTCCTCATAAAAACGGGCTGGAGATGTTCCGAGTCTGGAGGTTTTTCCTGTTCAGGGCAAGCACCGGGTTATGACATTGGTCGATCGGCACGATGGCAGGGGCAAAGAAGAGAACGAAAAAAAGAGCGCGGCCCTCCGCGCCCTTGCAATCGAAAGTGATCGAATCGGCGAGTGTCGCCTCCGCGTCTCCGCGCGAGGAGCACTCTTGCCTTTGACAGTTAGGAGATCGAGGAATTCTGGTTGGCGAATTTTCGATACAACCAAAGCAACAGCATGGCTCCACCAACGGACATCCACCATCCCGCCCGTTGGTTGGGACCGTAGTAGCCGAGCATGCGCGCAACCATTCCGCCCACGAACGATCCGGCGATTCCCAGACCCATTGTTACCAGAAATCCACCTGGGTCTTTCCCCGGCATCAACGCCCGAGCAAGCAGACCGACCACCATACCAAAGAAAATCCAACCTAAGAGAGTAAACATACGAGACAGTCGCCTCCTTTCCTCGACAGGGTTTGGTGGACGCACTATACCACGTTTTGCGGAGAGGAAAAGAAAATGGCGGAGGGCATATAGCCCGCTCCCTACGGTCGCTCTATGGCAAATGGCTTATGGCTCGCTTCGCCTCTTTTAGGAATATACCGCTTACGCTATGGTCTGGGGCATCTTATCGCAGCATATGCGGTTCAGGAGGCAGAGACATGGCGGTGGACTTAGACATCCTCCAGCAGCAATTACAGGATTTCGCGATTGCGCATTACGGCAAAGAGACGATTGTTAGCCAGGTCGAAGTCATGCCTGGCCACGCTGGGTTGAGTTTTGGCTTTCGCGTGGATTATCAAGAAGCGGGTCATCCATTCAATGAATCCCTCGTGATGCGGATGCCCCCCAAAGGCGTGCGACAAAGTGGCAATACCGATGTGCTACGACAAGTGCCACTCTTACGCGCGCTCAAACGACATGGCGTCCCCGTGCCGAGGGTCCGATGGTTCGGTGACGACCTGCGGTGGTTTGAAGTACCGTACCTCATGGTCGAGCGCCTTCCTGGCCGCACGTTTCGTTTCGCGGATCCTGATCCGTCATTTGATCTCAGTCCGAACGCGGTTGCCGCGCATTTTCGTCAGATTGTCCAAGCCCTTGCACAAACGCATCGGCTCAACTGGCAACAAGACCTCACCGGTTGGGAAACACCACGCGCCTTAGCGGATGAAATTCGTTTTTGGGACCCGATCTTAGCAAAGGGCGCGGAGCCAGCGTGGATCACGCAAGGCGAAGAGGTCCGCGCGTTGCTCCTCCAAAGCATTCCTCACGACGCACCGGTTGGTTTGTTTCACGGCGATTTTCAAGGAACGAACTTCTTGTTTGATGGCGATACGCTGAACGCCGTGCTGGACTGGGAAATCTCCGGGATCGGAGGGCAACTGCTGGACCTCGGATGGGTAATGGCCTTCGCCGATCCTGAGAGTTGGACTGGACTTTGTTCGCCCATTGCCTCCGCGCCGTCGGCGGCGGACATCACGGCCTGGTATGAAGAGGGCGTACAGCGCAAGGTTAGCAACGTCGCCTGGTTTCGGGCACTCGCAGGGTACCGTTTCGGAGCGATTAGTTGTTTTAACGTGATGCTCCACCGGCGCGGGAAACGGCACGATCCCGAATGGGAGAACATCGCCCCGTCCGTGCCTTTCTTATTTGGCCGTGCGAAAGAGATGGTTCTGAATGAAGAATGAAGAATGAAGAATGAAGAATGAAGAATGAAGAATGAAGAATGAAGAATGAAGAATGAAGAATGAAGAATGAAGAATGAAGAATGAAGAATGAAGAATGAAGAATGAAGAATGAAGAATGAAGAATATATGCCCTCATGGCAGCAGAAACAACCAATTCTCCTCTCTGGGTTGTTCAGGAGTAACTTGTAGGGTGCGCTGAGCGCACCCTAGGGCCAGGACCGAGCAACGGTGCGCAAATCCACCCCTACAATTGCACCCTTCCCTCCATGAGCGAGGTAAAGTAAGCAAGCGTGTCGCGAGCTTCACGTTTATGACAGTACGCTTGGACGGTGCGAAGCCCTCCATCTGATAGAGTTTTTCTGAAGTCCGCGTTTCGCAAGAGCATGAGGATCGCGTCAGCAAAACGGTCGGGTTGTCGCGGAGGGAGTAACAGACAGTTCTCCCCATCACGCGCATATTCGGATACGCCTCCCACATTCGTCAAGACGCAAGCGGCCCCGCAGGCCATCGCTTCCAAGGCTGGGCGTCCGAACCCTTGGAATGTCGACCCATCAAGAAAAATATCCGCCTGAGCATAGAGCTCAGCCAGCCGATTCCGATCCGCCACTACACCAACATTGCGATGGACAAACGGGATACGTGAAGAAGCTCTCGCATCGCCAAAGACCACAATTTCCACTTCCGGCATGGCAGCTTTCACCATGCGCAACGCCGCGACCGTATCGGGAAATCCACGGCGTGGTGTTTCTGGCCGCGTCATAGCTAAGACGGTTAGCGGACGATGCGTCTGTCGGTCGCGTGGGTAGAAGACCCCTAAATCCATGCCTAAGGAAATCTTGTAAGTTGGGAACCCATCTTGGGCCAACATCCGCTTGAGCCATTCCGATTTGACGATCTTCCACGGCAGCAAGTTGTAGGTATCCTTCACCCATGCATGTCGGCGGTGGTCAGTTTCTGGGAAGAACCAACTTTCATAATCTTGGAGAAAGTACACACCCTGTTTGGCGCGCCCGGTGCGCACAACGTCGGCGACCCACGGTGCGGTGATCCACCACGTGGCCACGGCGATATCCGACTCCGGGAAATTGGCGTGCAGGTCGGCTTTCGACGTAAAGAGAATCGGCTGGGTGAGCAACTTCCATTGCGCAAGGTCTCCGTCATCACGCAACGCGACAAGTCGTGCTTCAACTCCTAACAGAATGAGTTCGTTGACCAACTGAATAACGGATAACACACCTCCGGCAAGGGCAAGACTGCGGAGCACATAGGTCACTCGCAGACGGCCTGGCCGCGTAAAGCGGGCGACCGTCTCCGGCGTAACGATTGCACGAGTAGCGGTGGGTACGCGTAAGACCGCGCGCACCGTATCTTTCGCAACGACAGGGAGCCGCTCCCCTTTCAGCAATCGACGAAACTGCCGCCCGCCTTCACGTCGCAAGAATGTCAATGGTTCCCAGCGCCGCGGAAGCTGAAACAAGTCTCGCACTGGTTGCAACGGATTCTGTTGTCGAAACACGCGAAATTGCCGCTGGTACTCCGCCGCCCAGCGCGCATCAAATATCGTGCGGTTATGACGATACCGTGTCCCCCGATCAAGAAAGGACGCGCTGCCCTTGTGATAGACATAGACATCATCCGCGACCACCGTGCGGTACCCGTGCGCCACCAGTCGCATGCAGAGGTCTGAGTCCTCACAATATCCCTGACCATAAATCTCATCGAAGACCCCAACCTGATCAAGCGCCGCACGCCGTAACAAGAGGCAGAACCCGACACCAGTGACGACATCGGGGTAATGACGCGGTGACCGCTGAGCGAGGAGGGCGTCCATATCATAGAAATTCGCTCCCAGTGCGAGCGGAATATCGAGATGGGTAGCGCGGTTCGTTAGTGGATTGACCGCGGCAATAGAAGGATCGGACTCCGCGCAGCGGACGAGGCGAGAGAGCCAGCCCGGAGTGACGATCACATCACTATTGACGAGCACAACATAGGGCGCTGAGCCCTGAGCGATCCCCAGATTGCAGGCTCGCACAAACCCCTGATTTTGCGGAAGTCGCAGGACCGAGATGTGGGAATATGTTGCGGCCTGTTGTTCCAAGAATGTCGCAGTATAGCGATCGCTTGCGTCATCAATAATATACAAGCGATATGAACAATCACCCGTGCAAGCGAGGAGTGCCTCAATGCAATCCTTGACGTAGGTTAACCCGTTAAAGACTGGCAAGACGAGATCGCAGGTCAGAAGTCCGGTTTTTATGGAAGAAGAATTGTCGGTTGGCATCCTTGGGAATTCTTCCATCAATAACCGGTCCTATCCCGTCCTTGGTCTCCCCATCCCCGCTCAGCACGTGGCATTCTGGGAGTGTGGGTTAGAGGCGGCCCGCCCGTACCTGCTCTTCAATCCAAGGAATGACTTCGTCAAGGATAACCTCTAGTGATGTAGTCGCTTCAAATCCGAGTACCGCGGTCGCTTTGGACACGTCCGGCACCCGCATCTGGACATCGTAAGAAAATGGCGGATCCGAGACATAGGTGAAAGGACGGTTGGGATTGATCTTGCGCCAAATCAACTCTGCGAGGGTCAGGACCGTAGTCGAAGCGGCGGTGGACAGATTGAAATCTTCACAGCGGGCCGCGGGATGCTCGACCGCGATGCGAATCCCGCGCGCCAGATCACCACCATACGTATAGTGCCGAATCTGGCTCCCATCACCAAGTATGTGCAGTGGCTCTTGTCCCTTGAGCACTTTCTGCACCAAGTCCGGCACGACGTGGCTCATGGCGAGCGAAATGTTGCCCGAAAGAATCTCCACTTCCCCACGCGCCCGTCCTTCGCCAATACCGACACAGTTAAACGGGCGCACGATGGTGTAGGGCAGCCCATATTGCTGGTATGCCCCTTTCACAAAGTATTCCGTCGCCAATTTCTGAAACCCATACGTGGAGGCAGGTGGAGGGCAGTGAAATTGCTCTCCTTCCGGGGTCGGGAACCGGGTGGCGCTTTCAAATACCATTGAGGAGGAGACCACGGTAATCTTGTCGAGCCGTTTCTGCCGATGCGCCCAGATCGCGGCGTCGAACGCCGCTGCCGTTAGGCGTTCATTCTCGGCAATCAGGTCGTACGCATACGTATGGAAGTACGAAATACCACCAATCATCGCGGCGGCCGCGACAAAATGGTCGCAGTCGGCGATCAATTCCTTCATGAGGTTGACATCTTTCGCGTCCCCCTCGACGAGGTGAAATCGGGGATGATGATCGTAGGACTTTTGCACCCGGCCATACTTGCTGAAGTTATCGAGGCCCACGACTTCGTGGCCGTGACTCAGCAGTTCCACGACCAGATACCCCGCGATAAAACCGTTCGCCCCAGTGACCAACGTTTTCATTGAGCGACCTCCGGGCGACGCACGGCGTTCCAAATATCAATCACTGGCGTGTCTCCGAAATCCAACGTGCGGTACACGCTATGCGGGGCGCCAATAAAAAGCAGCTCCGCCTTCGCCAGCGTCTCTGGCAAGGGAGTGAAGGTGGGATCGTTAAGATACGGATCCGTGCACAACACCGTGCGACATTGCGTCTGGAGAATTTTGCGGAGCTTGAAGGACAGCGAATCCCGAGCGTCATCGCTGTCGGCCTTAAAGGTCATCCCCAAAATACCAACCGTCATCTCAGCGAGGGGAAACCGTCGTGAGGCCCGCTCGACCACATACGCTGGCATGCCCTCGTTAATCAGCATCGCGGCATGGCCGAGAAAGAAGCTGTTGTTGTGGAAGGCGGACAGTTGCATCGTGTCTTTGAATAAACAGGGGCCGGCCGCGAAGCCCGCGCGCGGGAAGTTCTGCGCGCGCGGGTACTGGTCGGTCATGGCGTGGTGAATGTCGTAAAAGTTCATCCCGTAATCCGTGGCGATCATATAAAATTGGTTGGCGACCGCGAACTGGACGTAGCGCCACACGTTATTGAAGAGCTTCGTCAGTTCCGCTCCAAGGGGAGCCATCGGAATAATGACTGTGGTCAACAGACGAAAGAGGGCCTCGGCCCGTTCTTGGGCAGGTGCCGTGCATCCCGCCACCACTTGCGGCAAGCTGGTAATCTCTTCCAGAGCTGCCCCTTCGGCGACACGTTCCGGACAAAAGGCCACCTCAAGCGCGAGCCCTTTGTCCTGTAAAAGCCGCTCTACCCGCGTCGTCGAACCAGGATACAAGGTGCTACGTAACACCAGCAGTTGCCCCGCCCGTAGGTACGCCTGATACTGTTCGACAAAGTCCCGCATAATCTCGAACCGTGGATTGAGGTACTCATCAATCGGCGTGCCCACCACGGAGATGACCGTGTCGGCCTGACTCACCACGGCGGGGTCCGTGGTGCA